>NZ_LUKD01000005.1:0-300000 GCF_001592745.1 Bdellovibrio bacteriovorus | reverse complement strand
TGTTCAGCGGTGCGGACGATGTCTTCTTTGCTCCACTCGTTTTCATAACGGTGTAGGTACGTCGTCTTAACGTGTTCTTCCATACGATGAACAAGCTCAGTTAAAGGAACGATATTTCCTTTGCGAGAACTCATGGCGCCATCGGGAAGTTCGACATAGTTGTATTGAAGATGGAAACAGTTTTTAGCTTGCTCAAAGCCCAGCATTTCAAGAACGCGGAAAACTTGTTTAAAATGCAAAGCCTGGCGCATATCTACGACATAGACGCTTTTTTCAATGTGCACATCTTCAAACTTATGTTTTGCCAGCAACAAATCTTTCGTCGCGTAAAGCCCAGTGCCGTCGGATTTCAAAAGCATGCAGAAGCCTAAGTTTTCAGCTTCTAAATTCTTACCGATCGCACCTTCTGATTTTTCAAGCTTTCCTTGCGCGTAAAGGTCTTTCACCCACGCCACAGACGGAGAATCCATTTCAGATTCAAAATACCATTCGTCGAAGTGAACTCCCGCCCAGTCATAGACTTTCTTCATCAAGGCGATAGACCATTCACGGGTCTCTTTCCAAAGTTCAAAGTAAGGACCGGATTTAGATTCCAACTGATGAAGAATATCCGTCAGTTCCTGTCTATTAATAGCTTCTTGAGGCGTGCCGTTTTGATCTTCTAAAAGAAGATTGGCTTTTGAGTACATGCGCCCTAACCACTCACCCTTGCTCGTTTCAGGAACAGGCTCTTGGTTGTGCTTTTTCATGTACCAAAGACATTTGGCGACGTGCGTACCCATATCGCCCGGAAAAGTGGAAGCGACGATATCGCGACCCGAATAGCGAAGCATGCGAACGATCGCATCTCCCAAGCACAGATTTCTCATATGACCCACATGAAGTTCTTTGTGAGTGTTTGGCTGAGAATATTCGATCATTGTTTTGGGTGATTTTTCGACCAAAGGCTTCTTAAAGAAACTTCCATCCAGGATCGTCTCTAAAACTTGAGTTCCATGGCAAACGGGAGAAAAAGTGATATTTAAATAAGGGCCTGCCGCCTGAGCCTTTTCAATGAAAGGATCCGCTGAAAAACTCTGCGCGATTTCTCCCGCAATTTGGGGAGGACCTTTTTTTAAAGCCTTTGCCAACGTAAAACAGCCGAAAGCCAAATCACCCATATCCGATTGGGGAGGCTCAACAAGAGCTTTATAGATTTCATCTTCCGAAAGGCTTTGACCCATCTTTTGAATGGCTTCAGAGATCTTTTTCGTAGCTAAAAGTCGAATTGAGTCGTGCTTAATCATAGGCCTTTCCAAAACCACAAAACGGCGAACCAGGATAAACTAATTAAAAGGATGACTATACTCATCTTCTTATGAAAATTCAGGTCTTTTTTCAGCGAAGAAATCTCCGAACGAAGAGCGTCGCGTTCATAGGCAATTCCCTCAAGTTTTGCCGACAACTGAGCCATGTCTTCCATGCGCTGCTGACGTTCTAAATCGACTTCTTTCAAGGCCTTTTGATGCAAAACCTGGGGATTTGTACTGATAAAATACTGAGGAGTTAAACCCGGAATCTTCTCTCGAAGAGCCATATACCATTGCAAAGCCCTCCAAATATGTGGGGGTGCTTCATCATTCTGTTTCGTCCAACGCGTCCAACTGGACGGATCGACCAAAAGAAGCTGGGCCATTTTGCGTTGAGAAAGGCCTAAAATCCCGCGAATTTCTTCCAAATTCCCGATCTGTTTTTGAATGACTGATACCTGAGCCTCGTAATGGATTCGAAGCGATGTCTTTGAGCGGGGCCCTACATCCCCCTCCAAAAAGCCCTCGTTTAAAGTGGCCTTTTCATCCATTTCCTGACCTAGACCCAGAACGTCTATTTCCATTTAAACCCCTTCAGGACTATTGCATTTCACAATATTTATATTGTTATTCACAATAAATAGCGTTGTATAATACATATATGATTGTTTGAAGGCCTTTGGGGAGTCAAGCTAAGTCATTGAAACCACAAAAGAATCCTTCAAAGGGTATCCCAGCATGCCCTTTTTCAAATTCGCCTAAAGCTTATAGTTATATGTTTTAGATCTAAGTGCGCAGAATCACTGATGTTTTCAGACAGGTAAATTTTACAACGCTTTGCAAAATTTAGATTGCTGCTTAAACAAACCATGTACGATTTACATTTTTACAGCTCTTTTTGTTTGCCATGAACCATGATTTGGATGCAATCATTTTCTCACCACAAGTTTTTTAAAAAAATTTCAGAACATTTAAGGAATTAAAAAATGCCTGAAAATGATGCCCAAAAAGTAAGCACAGCAAAAAATCACCAAGATGATTTAAAAACCGCTTTTTTGAACGCGCATGAATGCTTCGATAGACTCGAAACTATTCTCATGGATTTTTTCCCGATAAATCGCGCGCGAGTTACCACTATCAAAGATGAGCTTTGGGATATTCGAAAAGAATATTTCGCGCAGCTCCGCGACCTTATTCAAAACTAAAAATTAAATAGCGCGTTAATTCGACCGCCGTTTTGAGTTGCATCTTTCGGCGGTCGGATTTTCGCCACCAATTTTCTTTTTAAAATTCAGGGAAGGAATTTTTTATGGAAACGGAAAAGCTAGCGGAAGGCACTCAACCGCTGAATTTCGACAAAATTATTCAGCAGTCGGAAAATAATATTGCTGAAAATACCGCACCAAAGCGCGGTCGTGGCCGTCCTCCAAAACCAAAACCAGCAGAACAAACCAAAAGCGAACAACAAGAGCCTTCAATGAGCTTTAACGACGATTTTAAAGACGTCGAAGCTGCGGAGGTAATCAAGCCAAATGAAGTTGAACCGCTCGCCCTGGAGCTTGTGAAGGCACCTTTTGATATCGTAGGCCTTCAAACTGGTATCGACGTAGTTCCCGACGATACGGAAGCGAAACTTCCGTCGTATTATTTAGCAAAATTAATTCACTCTTATTTGCCTGATCTTGATTTAAAAGATCCACGCAAATTTAATTTAGTGGCGTTCGTAATTTCCTATGCCCTTTTGGGAATTAAGAAAATGCGCCTCTTTGCTGCGAAAAAGCGTGAAATTATCGCAGCACGATTTAAATCCCCATCGGCAGATACCGAGACCGACTCGCAGCCTTCCCCTCAAGGTCGAGAGCCCTTCCCTACGGCGTCGGTATCTGCTGCGTCCTATTTAAGCAGGGTGAGCCGTGACAATTAAGATCGCGCTTTCCTTTTTATTTATCTGGACTCTCGGCGGTGTGGCTGTCGCGGCCGTGCCGACGGGAATTATTTATTTATCGGAATTATTTTTTCTGAAAATAAAAAAATCAATTATGGGAAATAAGTATGAAAAAATCGTGGATGAGGAAAATAGCTGACGCCTGGTTTGATTTAATCGGCGGTCTTTTATTAATTGTAATTTCCCTGATTTTTTTCTCAATGGGAATTTTCATAATTAATTTCTGGACCGGGTTATGAAATTCCAGACGGCCGACTGCATTTGTATTTTCGGAAAACGAAAATCAGGAAAATCGTATCTAGCACGCAAAATTAACGAGATTTATCCTCGGCAGGTAATCATTGATCCCGTGGCGGACTGGACCGACGGCGAAATCGTTTCAAGCTTTCGCGGTTTTGCAAATAAATTAAGGGAAAAATTAAAAACCGGCGCAAAAAAATATAAAATCATTTTTCGATTTTCGCCTGACGAAAAAAATACGCCGGAAATATTCAATGAAATTCTTCGTCTCTGCTATTACGCCGGTGATCTCCAGGTCGTGATCGATGAAGTTCAAATGTTCTGTAATCCACATTGGATGCCACCATGGCTAAAGAATCTTGCATTTATCGGCCGACATCAAAAAGTCGGTCTCTGTAATATTACGCAAAGACCGGCGCAAATAAATAAAGGACTTCTTTCGCAAGCGGAACATATATTTTGTGGGCAGCTTCACGATAAAAATGATTTACGAGCGGTTGCTGATTTTATTGGTGACGATACAGATCAATTAATTAATTTACCCGCGCGGAATTTTATTTATTTTTCTCCGACTTACGGAAAAAAAAGAATTTCCACCGAAAATAATTCCGAAAAATAAAAATAAATCCAAAAAATAAACAGGCCTTGTGTTCCCTCAAGGTTGCTCCGAGTCTTAAAACTGCTAGCTCATGAAGAGCGAAAACAAAACAACAACAACAACAGGAGTTGAAAATGCCAAAGTTTGATAAATCGACCGTTATTACGGCGCTTGTGGTGATCGTAGCTTTTATGTTCGCCTACAACAAAAATATCTTGGGTATTAAGCAAAAACTTGGTGGTTCATAATATGGCCGACAAGAAAATTGCCCTAGATCAGGGCCCAAAACGTCGAATTTTCGATGTGAAATGGGAAGAGGGACAAGTTGTCACTCATAAAGTTTCGAATGATACTTGTCTCGTTGGTATTCATATCAACATCAAGGGTTCATTCGTTCACAACTTCACAGGCACGCCGTCTTTCAGAGCTGAAGGCGCGATGGATTCTCTGATCAATTACATTGAATTTGTCGACGATCGCCAGGGCCAAGTGAAATACTTGCGTCCTCACTTCTTGCACATGCAACAAATCAGCGCGATGGGCACACCGTCACGTCGTTTGTTCTCTGTAGGCGCAACGGAAAACCTGTTCCCGACGACAGAGGGCGCACCTCAACCGGGCACTACTGGTCAAGTCGTATCAATCGACGAATCAGTATATCTGCCTTTTGAGCACGTTTACTGTGAACCGGGCGGTTTCGGCCGTGAAACAACATACTTCAATACTCGCCGTTCTACGTCGACAGTGTTGAAGTTCCATTGCGGCAACATGGCAAGACTTGTTGCAAATGCCGGTGGCGGTATCACTTTCGCGAATCAAAAATTCACGATTCAAGTTTCTTACGTCGAAAGAACTGATTTCCCTGAAAACGTTGTGTTCGATCTTTGGAGACAAATCCAAAAATCAGAACCGTTTTCCGGTCAAGTCTTCGATAAAGAAATCGAAGTCAATACAGGCACGAAGCTTTCAGGCCTTGCGCTTTACACGGTTGACGGATCCGCTGCGAAAGCTGCGACGAACAAGCTTATCCGCAAGCTTGCTTTGCAAAAAAATTCGCGCGGTGCCGAGCAAGAGATTGGCTTTAATACTCTACAAGATGCGAACCGCATCGAATACGGTATCGAGCCGAAATGGGTTAACGGTGCAAACCGTATGGACGGCTTTGCGCACTTAACACAGATCTCTCGCAGAGATATGGCAACGGCTTTGGACACTTCTAAGGAAGGTGGAACAAGCACGCTGAAACTCAAAATTGATACTAACGATTCTTCGTTGGTTGACTACACGAGCCCAGCGACTTTGTACATCGTAACTGAAGAAGTTGTGCCGCCGAAAGTGTAATCAAAAGGGGCTCTTTTGAGCCCCTTTTCTTCGAGGTTCTAGAATGAAACTTTATCATTCATATATAAACGAACGACTTAATCAGGAACTATTTTTAATTCCTGAGGTGGGTTTTGCCGTTTATAGAATCATTAAGAATGATTGTTTTCTTGTAGATATCTTCGTCGCAAAAGAATATCGGCGCACGGGCTATGGCCTTGTGATTGCCGATGAAGTTGTGAAAATCGCGAAGGCGCAAGGTTGCACCAAGCTATATGGAACCGTATTGACTACGGCAAATGGCTTTGAAAACTCGAAGGGGGCACTGGAGTTTTACGGCATGAAACAAATCGGTGCCGATGGCGACCTTCTGATCTACTGGAAGGACATCTAATGGGTGGTAGTGATCCAATTTCATCTGCTGTAAAATCAGCGACGAGTGTCGTAAACAACGTCGTTAAAGAGACTGGAAACGCTCTCGAAAGTGGCCGTAAGTTTGTTGAGGGCGGAGATATCGGGAAAATCGTAAAAACGGCGACACAACCGATTGTAGCGCCGATTGAAGCTACTGCACATCTTGCGCGCGGAAATGTAAAGGGTGCCGTTGGAACCGTGGCATCGGCCGCCGTAAATAACAACCCGGTGTCACAAGTGATAAACTCCAGTGACACTGTAAAAAAATTCGCTGAGAGCGACACAGCAAATAATCTCACACTTGGTTGGTCTCGTGATGCCGTTCGGAACGTCAACGCTTCTGAAAGAATTAAATCGGGCAACGTCACCGACACCGATCTTTCGGATATGGTTCGCTATAACGTAAGATCCGCAGCTTACGCCGCCGGTGGTGGTTATCTTTTAAACAAGGGCTACGTCTCTAAGGCCGTTGATTATGCCGTCGCGAACCCTACAGACGCTTTAGTCGTCGGGAAGCTCGCTTCTGAAGGAAAGTACGAGGATATCGGCAAAGGTGTTCTTGATACTTACATTCCTGGCGCGAGTGACGTGATCGATTCAATTTTCAATCCGGCACCGGCACCTCAACAACAAGGGCCTTATGAACAAGGCACTATCTCCACGCCTGGTGGTGCTTTTGGTAGCTCCACACTTCTTTGGGTTACTGTCGCGGCAACGGCCGCTTTCATATTCACACTTTTACTTAAGAAAATGAGGAAATAAAAATGGCTGAATTTTTTGACGAAATCAAAAAGAACCTAAGCGACACCGGTCTTACGCTTGCAAAAGATTGGATTGCAAGTGTCGCAGATGCAAATCGCCCACAAACTCAAACGGCACCGGCACCGACGGCGACACTTGCGCCGGACGTGGTGGCAGCTCAAAAGCAAAATCAAACCGTTCTCTATGTCGTTCTCGGACTTGCGGCGGCAGGAATTTTATTTCTATTCCTTGGGAAAGGTAAAAAATAATGCCTGAATTTTCACAAGACCTTTTAGACATGCTTGTTAGCGACATGAAGGCGCGTAAAGCTGCTGCTGTCTCTGATAACGAGTTGAATCGACAGAATCAGGGCTTTCGCGTAAAGATAGATCTTTCGGCAGCACGCGCAGAAAATAATCCGCTGGCAGTTGATTTTCCTTTTAAAAGCGTTTTTGTCGAGAATGCCACGGATGCAAGTGTTCAAGTTTACCTAAGAGCGACGTCGAAAGAAGATCATCAAACGGCGTTCCTATTTAAGATGCGTGACTCTTGGACTATCGAATATCAAGTACCTAGAGCATATTTGCATTGGGCCGCACAGCCAGGGAAAACGGCAACGCTAGTTTTCTTCCCTGATTCTGAATTTAGATCGGGCTCGCAGCTTTCTGTAACGAGTGGCGGTGTTTCCGTTAGTGACGGGTCGGTCGTGAACACGCCGGTTTCGGTTACGCTAGCGGCAGGTGTTGCGGCAGTGATCGTGCCTCAAAATTTAGATCGGAAAGTCGCTCTCATCGAAAATAAAACTGGTTCAGATATTTGGATCGGCGGCCCTGCTGTTTCAAACGCCGGTGCGAATGAAGGGATCCGCATAGCTTCGGGCGAACGCCTTGAGTACCGAAACACCGGCGACCTTTATGGATACAGTGTGGGCGGCGGCAAGGTGACTCGCGTGGAGGAAACATAGGATGAAACCGATTCCAATTTCCCTACCCGCCGGAACTATTTTGCCTTTCGCAGGTATCAATATTCCCGACGGTTTTATGCTTTGTGACGGCCGTGCTTTGAGTCGCGCAGCTTACGCCGGTTTATTTCAAGCCATTGGAACCGCACACGGCGCGCCCGATGTGAATCAATTCAATATTCCAGATTATCGCGGCCGCTTTTTGCGTGGCGTGGATTTCACTGCGGGACTGGATCCAGATAAAGCTACGCGAACTGCCATGAAGCCAGGCGGCGCCACCGGTAACGCACTTGGATCCGTTCAAGGCGATCAGATCCGCGCGCATAATCACACGTATCAGTTCAATCAAACCGCTGTCGGTTCGCGAACTGAGCCCGCCTTACAGACGAGCGGCAACGGTGGAAACTCTCAAACGACGAATAATACTGGTGGCAATGAAACTCGCCCAGTGAATGCTTACGTGAACTTCATCATCAAAACTTAGGAGGAGTGATGGGATTGTTAGAAGCTTTAGTTTTAGTAGCGATTGGTTTTGGTTCCGGCTACGGCGCAAAAGAACAAGAGTGTCTTAAAGCGCAGCAAGCTTGCGTAACTTGCGACCAGGCGGAGTAATTTTATGGCAACTGATTTAGAGTTGGGCAAGCAAGCCCTTAAATATTTTCACAACCGATCAACTAGGTATTCTGCCTACGGCAATCGTACCTATGAAGAGTTGTATGCCGTCTATGGAAAGAAGGCAGATATTTACGCCGATGGAATTGGCCTCGCGATCAGTGCCAACAACATGTCCCAGGGCGACGTTATAAAAGCCATGGAAGGCCTCGCTGACGTCGCCCAGGGACGCATTCCAAAGGACCACCAGGAGTACATCAAGGCTCTTGGAAACAAAGCCTCGCAGATTAACTACCTTGATCTAACTACAACGGTAGCGAAAGACGTTGGAACGACCGTCTTGGATGGAACTGTGACCTTTGGAAACAGCGTTATCACTTCGATGTCCTGGCTTACTTCCCTGCTCCCGTTTTTGTTGATCGGTGGCGTGATCTTTTACATTTATTCGTTCGGAAAAAATAATTCCACTGTTTCAAAAGAAACAATGGATTCGATCAAGAAAAAAGTAAAAGAAGGCACGGCCGCTGTAAAAGCGAGAGTGAAAAAGGCAACGAAATGATCGAGTGGGTTATCATCGGAGGAATTTTATATATGGGCAGCGGTGACAAAAAAACGGCCGTAACAAACAAAGATTTCAAGCGATTCGATCCGCTTCTAAAAAAGTATGCCTCTCAATTCGGTTTAGATTTTCATCTCATGCGTGCAATTTGCATGAAAGAAAGTACGTTCGGCTATCACCCACGCGTGGCGCGCGGTCTCGCGGCACCTTCCGACGTTGAGGGCTCGAAATCGGAGGACGGGAAATCTTGGGGCGTAATGCAAGTCACTGTTCCCACGGCTCGCGATTACGACACAAGTGCGACGGCCGAAAAACTCAACAACCCAGAGTATTGCATTCGCATCGCTGCTCAGTATCTCGCATGGCTTAGCTTGCGTTTCCCGGTTACGGATCCACGTCGCACCGAGTGGATGATTAAGGCTTACAATCAAGGCCTGGGAAACACAAATAAAGAGCGTAACGGAACGATCTCTAAAGGTTTCGCCAACGACTACTTCAATTTGGTTGTTGGATTTTACAAACAAAGCAAGGAAGGCACAATATGATCGAAGTTATTAAGCGCGTAGGCGCGATGTTCATTTCAAAAAAGAGACTCGTTTCTTGGGGATCCGCGATCGCGATCGCATTAGGTGCGGCGGCCGTTGGAATGCAAACGAGTGAGTTCAAAGAAGCGGTGTGTGGCGCACCGACTCTCGCACCTATCACACAGGAGAAGTAATGGAATCCGTAAGAGCCGTGATCGGCGATCAAAATTTAGTATCAGCATTTTGGATGGTGATCGGCTCTGTCGTGCTTTCAAATATCGGCCTCCTGGTGGGCGCGGCCGTCTCCCATTTCCGCAAGATCCAAAAGATGCGGAAAGATATCAATGAAGCCCACCGCTTGATTAGAATTTTAAGAAACCAAAACAACGACTCAAACGAAGGAGAGTAAAATGTTATCGTCATACGTGGTTCACTACAAAAATAAATATCCAAACGGCAAGGTCGATGCTTCAGACGACAGACTCGATGTGTATTGCGCAGACGGCGTTCATCGCGTTGCGCTTCGCAAAGGCGGCGACGGCGTGATTCGCGACAAGAGCAATGAGCTTGGTGCGATTGATAAGCACGACTTGTCACCTATTCCAAAGAACACTCGTGTGTATAAGCTTCACGCTGACGGCCGTATCGGTCTTGATGAAGAAGCTAGCGCGCGTATCGAAGCTTCACGCGAGTTGGTGCAAGCCGACAACCGTATTCTTTCAATCGAAGAATACAAGAAAATGGCAGGGTACACAGTTGACCAGATCGGAAACGTGCAAGCCCCAAAGTAATCGAGCCGGAACCTGCGCCACCGGCGCCAGAACCTCCGGCCGAACCAAACCCGCCAGCGGCACCCGAGCCTCAAGCTCCACCGGCGGATCAAAATGCGGATGCTCAGAATGCAAACGCACCTACGACAGAGAATCAAAGTTCGGACTCCCAAGAGAGCCCAGAACAACAGAGTGCTACCTAGTAGACTCTCAGGCGCGGAAACACCGCGCCTTTTTTATCCGTTCCCGTACATCAACGCGCGCATCGAATCTTGCGCATAGACGAAATCAACATACACTTGGGTATTAAGAATGTTCTTGTGGCCGAGCGCGATCTGCACAAGCTTGATATCTTTTGTTTTGCGATAAAGATTCGTCGCAAAAGTGTGGCGCAAGCAGTGCATCGTTTTTTCTTTATTCGGAGTGTAGAACTGCCAGATCTGGTAAGCCCGGTCGTAACTCAGATTAAAAATTTTCGCGTCTGGATCCAGGAGATGCCAGTCTTTCACGCCAAACCAGTCTAGAACGAATTTTCTTACGGCCCTGGCTAGTCCGATAGCCATTGGAATTTCGCGATCCCTAGAGCCTTTTAGCGCGCGAATAAAGATCGTCGCCTGGAACGGATTAAAATCGCGGATCTTCGCATTCAAGAGTTCTTGCACGCGAGGGCCTAAATCGAGCAGGCATTGGAATAGCAGCGCGTTACGCACGTCCTCAAGGGTACGGAGGCCCCTGCGCAGTGAAGCGCGTAAATGGCCTTCCTCTTCGATCGTAAGCACTTTTGCGGATGTGATGGTGTGTTGTCGCTTCATCGCTACGCAATATAAACCAATATCGACTTACTGCGTTAGGGAATTTTTTTTTAAAGGTGTAGGGTTTCTGGGGGTGAGCCCCCTTGCGCGGTGGTCAACACGCAATGAAGTTCCCCTAGATGGAACCCGTGCTCTTCCCACAACGAATAAAATTCGAGAAGTTGTGAAAAAGTCACGGATTGACTCTTAATCGAGGCGGCGGCGCACTGTTATCAATTCACAAAATCACTCTGAGGAAAATATCGTGAATATCCTCTCACCCCTCAGACGCCCTAGTTCAAAAAGTCCCCTACAAACCCTTTTTGAAACCGTTTGTTATCCCCTTTTAAGAGCTTGGTCCTCTGCGGACACATTTCTCGAGCCTTAGACAGCATGGAACCTTTTTGCAATTTCACTTGATGTAAGAAGTGCATTGCTTTAGTTTTCCTTTCGGGTGCTGTCGTCGGAAGTTCGCGGGACTGTTCTTCTGGCGCCGCTGTAGCCTCATCCGTGAGTCTGCTAGCGCGTCCTTAAATGTTTGATTTTCTTGCTGAAAATCGCTGAAATTAAATTTAAAAAACGTGTGGTAACGATCTAACTTTAATTCCAGAACATTTCGCGAAACTTCCGATGACTCTCCCTATTCTCGCGCCTCCGCGCGTGATATGAACCCAGTTTAGTCCCGTCTTTTTGGTCACTCCGCCGACGTCCCGCATAAACAAAAAATTCTCTAGAACAACGTCCTAACGCGCACCGTCTAGTTATATTCTTTAGTATTAAGTTATTGATATTATTATATATTTTATTGGTGGTTTTTAATGGTGGCATTCATGACGCTATGCATCTATTTATTATTCACTGCGTCTAAACAAATATTTTCTACATGTCGCCACTTTGAATGCAAGGCGTTATGAATATCGGTTGTCAAAGCCACCTGGACTCTTGATGATGAGTTATGGCATCGGCAGCACCTCGGTATCAGCTCAATAAAAACAAATATCTTCTCGCGCCCGAATCAGAACGTTTGCGAAAAATTCTCACAGATTTTGAAGATCGAGATCCCCGCAATTGTTTGATGATTTGGGTGGGATTAAGAACCGGAGCCCGAGCTCAGGAAATTTTGAATATCCAGCGCAGTGATTTGAATCCCTATGATGAAACGGTTTTCATCCGGGGTTTAAAGAGCTCGAATGACCGGGAAATCCCCCTTCATTCGCAGCTTTTTTCTAAACTTCATCGCTTTGCGGAAAACCAAGGCGGAACGAAGGTTTTTCCCATCACCTATGATCGTCTCTATCAGGTCTGGCAATTGTATCGCCCCGTCCCAAAGAAGTTTCACGCTTTGAGGCATACTTTTGCGATCGAGCTCTATCAAAAGACGAAAGATTTGCGCTTAGTTCAGGTGGCTTTAGGACACAGAAATATCACAAACACCATGGTTTACGCGGACTACGTGTACTCCCAACAGGAGCTTCGCAAACTCATCCTTTAATTTCATAAACAGACCCGGATACTCTGAACCTTTTGACCGAAGCCCCTGGGGCAAATGGCTTCTTTCTGCTTGAGAGCTTCGAAAAATAAAAAACGCCTTCTGTTAGGAAGGCGTTGGTGGTTCGTATTTTCGTATTTAAAATCTGTATCTAAAATTACTCTGCAGAGCTGATTTCAGATGCAAGGCGCTCGAATTGTTTTGATTCAGAAGCACGGTGAGATCTTTTTTCCTTTTTAAAAGCCAAAAGATCTTTCTTAGTCGGAGAATTATAAGATACACCCGAGTTTTCAACGACAACGATGCGTTCACGAACTTGAGCCGCAGCAGCTTGATCGCGAGCTTCATCGATATTGCCTTTCACTGTAGAGTGCAACTCACCTTGAGCTTTGACGTTCTCAGAAATAAGAGCGTTAAAGTCCGAGATTTTAGCGAAGCTCACAGCCGGAATCATTGCGATGATTGTTACAAGAACTTGCTTTTTCATAGTTTCACTCCTTGTGGATACGGATTACTAAAGCAAGTGCGGTGCCACGCGGAACCCCGATATTTTGGCTTTGATATGGGGGGCGCCGAAAAAGCGCCTAACACATGTCTAACTAGTAGTGAACTTCTTGAAATGAGACAGGATTCGCCCTATCTTGAAAGCTAATAAAGCGACTATAAAAGGCGTCTCAAAATGATCAAAACTTTGTTCCCCACATTCGTTTATTACTCCCCTTTAGCTGTGAAGGGGCAGCCAAAACTTCTTAAAGAACTTAAAGACGAGGCGTATAAATTTGCCGAAATCGACGAGGAGGGACAGGCTTGGTCTAAAAAGAATTATAAGGGCGGTTACACTTCTTATGGTTCTTTAGCGCAATTGCATCGCTACTCTTCGACATTTGAAACACTGGAAAAAGAAATCAACAAACACGTTCGCAAATTCGTAAAGCATCTTGAGATGGATATTGACCCAAAAGAATTAAGAATGAGCTCCTGCTGGGTGAATATCATGCCGACGGATGTGATTCATACCATGCACATCCATCCGCTTTCAGTGATCAGCGGCACTTATTATGTTCAAACGCCGAAAAACTGTTCTTCAATTAAGTTTGAAGACCCACGTCTGGATTCATTCATGGCGTCCCCGCCACGCAAGCACAATGCGAAAGACCATAACCAACGCCATTATTCTTTAGCACCTCAAGAAGGTCATGTGGTGTTGTTTGAAAGCTGGCTCCGTCATGAAGTTCCTAAAAACGACGCCCACAAAGAACGCATCAGCATCAGCTTTAATTACGACTGGGTGTAAAGATGAGCGAAGGCTTGGGTATTGAAATCAAAGAACTTCACAAAAGCTTTCAAAAGCGTGAAGTGATTCATAATCTCGATCTGAAGATTGAACCCGGCTCCTTTGTTTCCCTCGTCGGCCCTTCGGGTTGTGGCAAATCCACCCTGCTGAGACTGATCGCAGGTCTAGAAAAACCAACAAAAGGGGAGGTGAGCCTCTCCCCGTCTGGCAAAAATATTTTTAGCTTCGTCTTTCAAGAGGCCAACCTGCTTCCTTGGCGCAGTGTTTTTGAAAACGTCGCTCTGCCGTTTGAGCTTAGTGATGATTTAAAAAAAATCTCTGCCGACGAAAAATCAAATTGCATCCGTGCGGCACTTAAAAAAGTTCACCTGGAAGACAGCGAAAATCTTTTTCCTCATGAATTGTCTGGCGGAATGAAAATGCGTGTTTCGTTAGCGCGGGCTTTAGTCAACCAACCTCGACTTTTGTTGATGGATGAACCTTTTGCCGCCCTGGATGAAAACACGCGCTTTGAAATGCAAAATCAGCTTCTAGAATTGTGGAAGAAAGAAAAAATGACGATCGTGTTTGTCACTCATTCTTTGTTTGAATCCACTTATCTTTCTGAGCGAATTATTATGTTAAAAGGACCTGGTGCAAAAAAAGTCGTCGATCAAAAAGTGGAACTTCCTGCCAATCGCACTGAAGAGCTTCGCACGTCGGAAAACTTAAACCATATTGTTAGAAGTATTTCGGCGAGGTTTAAAGAATGAAACGCTTTCTTCCTGCAGTGATAAGCTTCATTGTTCTTACTTTGCTTTTAGAACTGGCCGTTCAAAAAGGTCTTATAAGTGATACTTTAATTCCTGCACCAACATCTGTTTTAAAAACACTTCAAGAAATGCATGAGGACTTTGCAACCGCATTTCAAGAAACTCTTTTCAATGTTCTTGCTGGACTCGCCTTGAGTATTCTTATCGGCAACTTGATTGCGTTTGTGTTCTCACTTTCAGATCTCTTAAAACGCGCCATTTTACCGTTTGCCGTGTTTTTTCAAACTGTCCCTATTATCGCCATTGCTCCGTTATTGGTGATCTATTTCGGCTTTGGAGCACCGACAGTAATAGCGTCGAGCTTTATCGTCTCGTTGTTTCCGATTATCGCAAACACACTGATGGGTCTAGAAAGCGCCAGTGAATCTCAAAAAGATCTCTTTCGCATTTATCATGCGTCTCGTTTGCAAATGCTTTTAAAACTTCGTATCCCCTCGGCCTATTCTTATATTTATTCTGGACTAAAAATCTCGACTGGTCTTTCCATCATTGGAGCCATCGCGGGGGAGTTTGTCGGCGGTGGCGGCTTAGGTGCTTTGATTGATTCAGCACGCACGCAACAAAGAGTAGACATCGTCTTTGCTGCATTATTATTGTTATCACTCATGGGACTATTATTTATGGGCACGCTGACGGCCGCTCACAAACTCATCGTGTTACGCCGGCCTTTTGCCTCTTCATCACAAGAATAAGGACTTACGAAATGAAATCTTGGCTTTTAAGTTTAACTTTTCTTTTAGTCTCCCCGGCTTTTGCGCAAACACCGACTTCAGTCACACTGGCGTTGAATTGGAAAGCAGAACCTGAATTCGGTGGGTTTTACGCGGCCGCCCTTCAAGGGATTTACAAAAAGCATGGTTTAGATGTGAAGATTCTCGAAGGTGGATCTGGCACGCCCACGGTGCAAATGCTTGCAAACGGCAAAGTGGAATTCGCTATTGTCAGTGCTGATGAAATCATTCTTTCTCAAGATCGCAATTCAAAGAACAAAGTCAAAGGTCTGTTTGCTGTCTATCAAACATCACCTTATATCGTGATGAGCCACGCGGAAAAAAATTATAAAAACTTGAAAGATGTTTTTATGAGTGAAGGCATTCTTTCGATGCAGTCGGGTCTACCTTACTATCAATATTTAGTTCAAAAGTTTGGAAAACCCAAAGTCAAAGTAGTTCCCTACGCAGGAGGCGTTAGCAACTTTTTGAACGACAAGAATTTCTCTCAGCAGGGCTTCATCACAACAGAGCCTTTAAGCGCAGAAAAAGCCGGAGCCAAAGTAAAGACATTCTTAATTGCCGAAGAGGGTTTTAATCCCTACCTGGTGGTGATTGGCGCCACCGAAGAAACGCTATCTAAAAAGCCAGATTTAGTTAAAAAGTTTGTCGCAGCTTCGCGTGAAGGATGGATCGCCTATCTGAAAGATCCTAAAGACACAAACAAACACATGGCTACATTGAATAAGGCCTTCGACCTAGAAACATTCAACAAAGCGGCGGATGTTCAAAAACCTTTGATTGAAACAAAGGAAACCTTGGGCTCCATGAGTTCCACTCGCTGGAGCACCTTGGTTCAACAGTTAAAGGAATTAAAGCTTATTAAGACTTCGCCTAAAGCTGAAGATCTTTATATGAATTACTGATTATTTTTTAACTGACTCAACAGAGACAGCCATGGCTTCTGTGTAAGAGGCCTGGATCTGATCTCCAACTTTGATACTTTTCAAAACATCAGCCTTAGGAACTTGAAGGACAATAGTTCTTTCCGGTCCTTTCACTGTGATGGCCTGAGCTTTTGAGTTTACTTTGATCACTGTGCCTGTTGCCGTCACTTGATTCACCATGCGAGCGGCAGGTTTTTGTCCGGGTTGAGACTCATCCACTTCAGTCGACTCACTCATAGCCACCGGAGCACCACCGCCTTTTTTGATATCCCAAGCGAGGGACTCTTGATAGTCGACTTTTAGCACATCCCCTTTTTTAATCTGGGCAAAATTTCTGACTTCGTCGCCAGCAACTACAGCCACCTCTTCACCAGAATCTGTTTTTAGAACAATCTTGCGGCTTTTCTGATCAACAGAAACCACGGTCGCCTGAACCTGAATAATGTTGGCGGTGTTGATCGCGGCGTGAGCCGGCACGGATTGGAACATAAATACCGCTGCTAAAGCTAAAACCAAACGTTTCATGGGTCTCTCCTTGTGATTTCTATAAAAATAAACAAGTTGCCGTGGGATTCCAAAAACCGCCGCGCCTTTATGTTAACAATCTTAAAAAGGCCTATTTTGAGCCCGCCTAGAATTCGCAGCCTCTGCACCCGCTTAATTCCAGCTGGAAAAAGAGGGCAAAACAGGGCTTGACCTAGCGCTTCCAAATGTCTTAAAACATCCTGCTTGCCACTAGTTAAAGTGTTGATTTTGGCCGCACTTAAGGAGTTCTTATGAAAATTAAACTGACCGAAGTTCCTGAAGAGGGACGCTCTTATTCTTGGTCCACAGAAACAGGCGAGGCCAATGCCGTTCTGAAGGATATCGTCGGTAAGAATCATTATCAGACTGAGTTTTTCATTAAACCCTTAAATTCTCGCGACTTCGAACTTACGGGCCGTATTGTGACGAAGTCCCCTGAAGTGTGCTCTCGCTGCGGTATCGACATTGATTATCCAGTGAATGAGAAGTTTCACGAGATTCTGATCCCTAAACAAGATCAGCCTCGCAATAGCAAGTATTCAAAGGTGAACCACGTCAGCGATCTTCCAACGGAAGGCCCTGAGTTCTCTGAATACGAAAATATGGTGTTTGATATGGGGGAATTCCTTCATGAGATCGTGGCTCTTGCTGCGCCTTTTAATCCAGCATGCCCCGAAACCGTGGATGGAAAGCCTTCGGATTGCAGAATTCCCGAGGAAGGACAGCTCTTTAGCTACAATGAAGAGATGCCTACAGAAAAGCCTCAGAACCCTTTTGCGGTTCTAAAGAATATCAAACTCAATTAAAGTGTTGATTTTTATTGTTCTTTGGTTAAATTAACGTGCTTCAATTATAAATGACTCAAAAAGAGGTTTGAAATGCCAACTCCTAAGAAGAAAACGTCTCGCTCTCGCCGTGACATGCGCCGCTCTCATGACGGTCTATCTGCTCCTGCAGTAGCTGTTGAAAAGAAAACTGGCGAGCTAGTACGCCCTCACCGTGCATCTAAAGGTGCTGACGGTGCATTGTACTACAAAGGCAAACAAATCAGCGCAGCTAAGTAATCACTTACAGCAAGGTTGACTCCATGGCAGGAATGTATCGATCTCGAGTTTCAGGGATAGGCTCGTATCTACCAGAAAAGATTCTTTCTAATAAAGATCTTGAAAAGATGGTGGAGACAAACGACCAATGGATCGTTGAAAGAACAGGGATCGAACGCCGCCATATCGCATCGGAAGATCAGGCTACATCTGATCTTTCCGTGATCGCCGCTAAAAGAGCTCTTGAAGACGCCAATTTAAAAATCGAAGACATCGACATGATTCTAGTGGGCACCGTGACTGGCGACCATCAGATGCCGTCCACGGCTGCTTATGTTCAAGCAAAGTTGGGCGCTAAAAACATCATGGCGGTGGATTTGAATGCCGCTTGTTCTGGCTTTCTTTATGGTGTCTCTATCGCCGACCAATTCATCCGTACAGGAATGTACAAAAACGTTCTGGTGATCGGTGCTGAAGTTCTTTCTCGCTACATGAATTACAAGGACCGTGAAACTTGCATCCTCTTCGGAGATGGTGCGGGGGCATGGGTTGTCTCTCGTGCTGCGGAAGGCGATAAAAACGTCATCGAAAGTTCTCATCTTCATGCAGATGGAACTTTAGCTGAGCTTTTGATTCTGCCTGCCGGCGGAAGCCGCATCCCTCAATCTCATGAGGCGATTGATAAAGGCCTGAACTTCATGACAATGAAGGGCCGTGAAATCTTCAAAAATGCCGTTCGTACAATGGCGTTGTGCTGTCAAGAAGCTCTAGAGCACAATAAAGTTTCCCCTGAACAAGTTGACTGGATCGTGCCTCACCAGGCCAATAAGCGCATCATCGAAGCTGTTGCGGACCAGTTCAAGTTCCCTATGGAGCGCGTGATTGTTTACCTTCAAGAAACAGGTAACACCTCTGCAGCCTCCATCCCTCTTGCCTTTGATTGGGCAGTTAAAAATGGAAAAATCAAACGGGGTCAGACGATTCTGCTTACCGCTTTCGGTGCAGGTCTTACTTCCGGCAGTATTCTATTGAGGTACTAAAAATGTTTACATTAGCATTTCCTGGACAAGGCAGCCAACAACCTGGCATGGGCCGTTTTTTGTTTGATAACTTCAAAATCGCTCAAGAGACTTTCGAAGAAGGCTCTGAAGCTTTGAAGCAAGACATGAAAAAACTGTGCTTTGAAGGCAGTGAAGCAGATCTTGCTTTGACGGAAAACACTCAACCCGCTTTGCTTTTGGTATCAACAGCTACGCAAAGAGTTTTGCGTAATGAATTTAATTTGAAAGTTTCTGCAGCAGCTGGTCACTCTATTGGTGAATACGCGGCTTTAGTTGCGGCTGATGTGATTCGTTTTGATCAAGGCATGCGCGCCGTTCGCACTCGTGGACAAGCTATGCAATCGGCTGTTCCTGTTGGTAAGGGCGGCATGGTTGCCGTTCTTGGCTTAGAGCCCGATCAAGTTGAAACACTTTGCAATTACGTCGTGAAAAATTCCGGGGTGGGTCCACTTTCTCCAGCAAATTTCAACTCTCCGGGACAGATCGTGATCTCAGGATCGCAGGCCGCTATCAATTGGTTGAAAGACAACTTCAAACCAGAAGTTATTTTTGCTGATGCTCCCAAAAGAGCCAAACTTATTCCATTGACGGTGTCAGCCCCATTTCACTGTGAAATGATGAAGCCCGCAGAAGATAAAATGCGCGAAGTGCTGACCGCGATGGAATTCAACAAGGCCGCATTCCCTATTATTCAAAACTTCCATGCTAAATCTGAAACAGAAGGTTCTGTTCTTCGCGAAAATTTGATTCGCCAAGTTTCTGCACCTGTTCGTTGGACTCAAAGCATGGAGACTTTAAAAGCCATGGGTCACTCTCAAATCATCGAATGTGGCGCAGGTAAAGTCCTTCAAGGTCTTCTAAAAAAGATTGATGGTGATTACTTCAAAGTGATGACCACAACAAGCATGGAAGATATTAAAAATATTGAGGATTTTTTGAAAGCTTCGAGTCATTGAAATTTCTTGAGCTTTACTCTGAGTTCGGCCAAAGTGTGCTGAAAAGGACTTGCACATGAGTGGAAAATCTCTTCAAGGAAAGAAAATCGTTGTAACTGGCGGTAGCCGCGGCATTGGAGCTGCTATCGTAAAACTTCTTGCGGAAGAAGGCGCTCAAGTGGCGTTCACTTATTCTTCGCGCGAAGAAGCCGCTCAACAAGTTGCTCACACTCTTCCGGGTGAAGGTCATTTCTACATCAAAATGGATATCGCAAACGAAACTTCCGTGAACGAAGCCGTTGAACACATTTTGGAAAAATGGCCTGAAGTCGATGGCGTGGTAAATAACGCTGGCATCACTAAAGACCAACTTCTTCTGCGTATGAAAGCGGAAGATTTTGACTCTGTTATCAATACAAATCTTCGTGGCACTTTCCTAGTTACGAAAGCTTTCACTAAACCGATGATGAAATCCCGCAAAGGTTCCATCGTAAATATCACTTCGATCATTGGTGAAATTGGAAATGCCGGACAGGCCAACTACGCCGCTTCTAAAGCCGGAACTATCGCGTTTGCGAAATCCGTGGCTCAAGAGCTTGCCTCACGCAATATCCGCGTGAACAACGTAGCTCCTGGATTTATTGGAACCGAAATGACAGAAGTTCTTTCTGAAGACGTTAAAGCCAAAATGATGGAGAAAATCCCTCTGGCTAAAATCGGCGAAGGAACAGACGTTGCCCAAGCCGTTCGATTCCTTCTCAGTGACGAATCGAAATACATCACAGGGCACACTCTGGATGTAAACGGTGGAATGCATATGAATTAATTTTTTTTGCTGAATAGAACTCTGTTTTCAGAGGACTATTCGCAAAAATAAAAAGTCATCTGCAATTAAAAGGCAGATGACGACTAGACTTGTGAATTAAATTAGATGAACGCATATTAGGAGGACAAATGGCAATTCATCCAAAAGTAAAAGACATCATCGTTGAGCAATTAGGCGTAGATCCAGATAAAGTGAAGCCTGAAGCTTCTTTCATCGACGACCTAGGTGCAGACAGCCTTGATATCGTTGAACTTGTGATGGCTATGGAAGAAGAATTCGATCTTGAAATTCCAGACGAAGACGCTGAGAAGTTGAAAACTGTTCAAGACGTAGCTTCTTACCTTGAGAAAAAAGGAAAAGCTTAATTTTTTATGAACTCCCGATTTGAACGTCCATCAAAACCGCAAAGAAGAGTCGTCGTCACTGGCGTGGGCGCAGTCACTCCCCTTGGTAACACCATTGAGGACAGCTGGTCTGCCGCAAAACGTGGGCAATCTGGTATTGCTAAGATCACTAAATTCGATACAACGGGTTTCGATGTTACTTTTGCCGGCGAAGTGAAGGGTTTTAATCCTGATCTTTACGTCGAGAAAAAAGAACAGAAGAAAATGGACGAGTTCATTCACTATTCAATCGCAGCTTCCAAGATGGCTCTTGAAATGGCCAAATTGGAGCTGACTCAAGATGTGAAAGATCAAACGGGAGTCATTATCGGTGTGGGTATCGGTGGTCTTCATACCATCGAAGAAACATCGATCAAGATGAAGGAAAAAGGACCGGGTCGCATCAGTCCTTTCTTCATCCCTGCTGTCATCACCAACTTGGCAGCTGGACAAGTATCTATCGCTTTAGGACTGAAAGGTCCTAACTACTCTATCACTTCAGCCTGTGCTTCTGGCGTTCACTCTATTGGTGATGCTGTTCGCTACATCCGTGATGGAAATACAGAAGTGATGCTTGCGGGCGGAGCGGAAAGCACAATCTGCGGACTTGCTGTCGGCGGTTTTGCTTCTATGAGAGCTCTTTCCACTCGCAATGATGCTCCTGAAAAAGCCAGCCGTCCTTGGGACAAAGACCGTGATGGTTTTGTTCTAGCAGAAGGTGCTGCGGTTCTTTGCCTTGAATCTTTAGAGCACGCTGAAAAACGTGGCGCTAAAATTCTTTGCGAGATCACAGGCTATGGAGTTTCTTCCGACGCTTATCACATGACGTCTCCTGCTCCTGAAGGAGAAGGCGGCTACCGTGCGATGAAAATGGCCTTAGAAGATTCAGGTCTGAACGCTTCTGACATTCAGTATGTAAACGCGCACGGCACAAGCACTCCTATGGGTGATGGTCTTGAGTCGGCCGCGATCAAACGCCTTTTGGGCGATCACGCGAAGAAGGTCTGGGTTTCTTCTACGAAATCTATGACAGGTCACGCGTTGGGTGCAGCAGGTGCGATTGAATCTGCTTTCTGCGTGATGGCGATTCGCGATCAAGTGGCTCCACCGACGATCAATTTAGAAAACCCAAGCGAAGACTGTGATTTGGACTATGTTCCTAATAAAGCTCGTGAAGGTAAGATTGATAATGTTATCAACAATAGCTTCGGTTTCGGCGGAACAAACGCGTCGATTATATTCTCAAAACTAAAATAGGGTGAAACATGGTTGTGTACATAGGTTGTGATCACGCAGGGTTGGATTTAAAACTGAAAGTGATGGCAGCCTTCCCCGACCTTCAATGGAAGGACTTAGGGACACACACGCCCGATTCTATCGATTATCCCGATTACGCTGACAAAGTTTGCAAAAACATTGTTGAAGTAGAACTTCAAAACAAGAAAAACGGAGTTCAAGATTCACTTGAAGGTCCTGCTCTGGGTATTTTGATCTGCGGATCAGGCCAAGGCATGGCGATTCGTGCGAATCGTTACCCGCAAGTGCGTGCAGCCCTCTGCTGGGACGAAGATGTTGCTCGTCTTTCAAGGGAACATAATAACGCGAACATTCTTTGTATGGGGGCTCGTTTCATTGCGCCTAATTTGGCCGTGAAAATGATCAAGGCTTTCTTAGAAACTAAGTTTGCTGGCGGCCGACATCAAAACCGCGTCAATAAACTCGAACTTCCCTGCTAATAAAATTAAATCTGCATTTTAGAAATTAAAGGTTCATGATCAAAAACCTGGGGCAAATCCGCGTTTTCTTATCAAGAGCTTTGAATCATCCCATCAGCGACACTGGTTGTTGAGGCTTTTCATTAAGTCCCATTCACGCAATAATTCCTCTAATCAGAAGCCATGAAGGAGCTTTTTATGCATTCAACGTCTCAATCATTAGCCCAAGTTGATCCAGAAATTTTAGCGGCGATTAACAAAGAATCAGATCGTCAGCAATTCGGATTAGAGATGATTGCTTCTGAAAACTACACTTCGCGCGCGGTGATGGAAGCTCAAGGTTCTATCCTGACAAATAAGTATGCGGAAGGTTACCCGGGCAAACGCTACTACGGTGGTTGCGTCAACGTCGACACTGTAGAAAGTCTTGCGATCGAAAGAGCCAAAAAACTTTTCGGTGTAGGCTTTGCGAACGTGCAACCGCACTCGGGCTCACAAGCAAATATGGCTGTTTACTTGGCGGCTTGTAAAGCGGGCGACACTATTTTAGGAATGGATCTTTCTCACGGTGGACACTTAACACATGGTTCACCAGTCAACTTCAGTGGTCTTTTGTTTAAAGCCGCTTCGTACAAGTTGGACGCTGAAACAGGTCGCATCAATTATGATACAATCCGCGCAACAGCAAAAGAAACTCAACCGAAGCTCATCATCGCGGGTTACAGTGCGTATCCTCGCCTTCTAGATTTTGCGAAATTCAAAGAGATCGCTGATGAAGTGGGCGCACAGTTGCTTGTCGACATGGCACACTTTGCAGGTCTAGTAGCTACAGGTCACCATCCTTCACCGGCTCCTTATGCAGATTATATCACGACGACAACGCACAAAACTTTGCGCGGTCCTCGTGGCGGCATGATCCTGACAAACTCGGAAGAAAAAGCAAAGACCATGAACTCACGCATCTTCCCGGGTATTCAAGGTGGACCGCTTGAGCATATTATCGCAGGAAAAGCCGTTGCTTTCGGCGAAGCTTTAAAGCCCGAGTTTAAGCAATACAGTGAGAAGGTCATCCAAAACGCGAAAGCTTTGGCTGATGAAATGCTTTCGTTGGGCTTCAAGCTTGTGACTGGTGGCACAGACAATCACTTGATTCTTGTGGATTTAAGCGATCGTGAAATTACAGGTAAAGTGGCGGAACATTCTTTGGATGAGGCCGGTATCACTGTGAATAAAAACACTGTACCAAATGAAAAACGCTCGCCGTTTGTCACAAGTGGTGTTCGTATTGGAACCCCTGCTTTAACTACTCGGGGCATGGGCCCTTCCGAGATGAAGCAGATTGCTAAATGGATTGCGCAAGTTCTGAATAATCCAGAAGATGTCGCAATGAAGTCCAAAATTCACGAAGATGTGAAGCAACTTTGCAAACAGTTCCCCATTTATTAGTATTAAAAGACCTGTGTCGTTTTGGAATTATCATCCGGTAATTCCAAAATAATGCTTTGGATCCGCAGGGTTATTAAGTATACTCAAAGCATGACACCAGGATGGAATCAGCTAGTTAAAATTGCAGGATGCATTTTCTTTGTAGGAGCGTTGGGCTCTTGCACCACTTTTCACACTCCCCTTTCACGCGAGTATTTCAAACCGGGCGGCGCGTCTGACGCTCGCAGCACGGCTTCTGACCACAGCCCTTCGATACAACAACAGTTGACGTTTGATTGGCCCGTGGATCGCGCTCGTATGACACGTGGTTTTTTACCTAAGAAAAAACGCCCTCATTTGGGTATTGATTTGGCCGCTCCTAAAGGAACACCGATTTTGGCTTCCCAATCAGGAACTGTGATCTACGCAGGTCGTGAGTTCCGTGGTTATGGAAAGATGGTATTGATCGAGTCTGGTGACGGCTGGGCAACGCTTTACGCTCACTTTGACAAGATCCTAGTGTCGGAAGGCCAAAGAGTTCACCAAGGCGAAGTGATTGGCGCCATGGGGCGTACAGGACGCGCTACGGGGGTTCATCTACACTTTGAGATCCGCAAAGATCGTGGCCCGATTGACCCGCTACCGCTGCTGCCGATGTCAGCAACTGCAAAACTTTAAACAACTACAAAGTAAACTTAGAAACCCACTGCAAAGTGGGTTTTTTATTTCCTGTCCATGCACAGCGCGAGCAATTGGCTGAGCTTGGGGGATGATGATGATAAGCCCCGCCCGTTGAACTCAATCCCGAGAAAATAGAAGAGACATAGACATAAAAAAACCCACAGCTTTTAGCCGTGGGTTTCTATTTCACTCAAATGAGCAAGTTCAAATTAGAACAAGTTCAAGTTAGCAGATACTGCAACGTTTGTGCGGTCGTCGCGGATATCTTTAGGAGTGAATTGTACGTTTGGATAAACGTAGATATCACGAGTAACAGAGATACCGATACCAACTGATTGGTATGGCTCAAGTTGGTAAAGACCTTCTTCAGTGTAGTCTTCGTATCTAGCAAATTGGAAGTAACCGAAAACTGTTCTGAAAGAGAATGTATCGTTGAAAGTGTATTCCGCGAATGGGAACAAACCTACACCGTAGTCATAACGAGCATCAACTTGGTCCATTGCACCTTTAGCGATGTCTTTATCGATAGAGATAGAAGCACCACCAGACCAGTTAGAAGAACCGAAATCAGCAAGCACAGTTTGGCTTACAGATACGTTACCCAAAAGGTTGTAGTAATCAGTAGAATCTTCTTCAGTGTAGTGAGAGTAAGTCACGCTAGAGATCATTTGCATGTCGAAAGCGCGGTAACCGTGACTGTAATCAAGGTACGGAGTAGAAACTTGAGAACGGCGTACTTTACGGTTTGAGTTACGAGGATCTTGGAAATCCTTCGTGATGTCACCGTGAAGAGGATCCATTACAACGATACCAGTACCGAAAGAAAGGTTACCACCTTTAGAAACACGGTAGTTAACACCTACGTTACCAGACAATTGAGTCAAAGACTCGATTGAAGCAGACGCACGGTAGTTAGGACGGATAGCATCGAATGGTCTTTGTAGAGATCCACCGTTGTAGCCAAGGCTAGATTTGAAAGACCATTGAGATTTCGAACCAAGCTCAGAACGCATACGAGCATTCGTGATCTCTTCGTCGATATCTTTCTTCTGTTCTTCTTTGTTTTGAACGTCAGTCACTTTAACAGTGCTTGTGTTCGCTGTTTGGTTTTGTGCTTGCTCTTCTGCATGAGCAGCAACAGTAACCATAGTTCCCAAAATCAGTGACATCAAAATTTGTTTTTTCACTGGTTTCCCTTTCCTTAATGGTTTTTTGTTCTTGTTAAACTTCCCAAAAACTTAAAATCAAAAATCAAATTCACGTTCTTTCGGCTCCCAAAACAAATGGGGCTGAAAAAAGGATTCAAACTGGTCCCAAATTGGAGCCACCGAGCCTTAATGAGCAAGTAAGGTGCCACGACTTCAGTCCCGTTTCAACACCATTTCTTAACTAAAACCTAAAATAAAACCCCTTTAATTTTGATTTGGTGGAAATTGCTGGGTTCAAAATGGCATTAGACACAGATGGCCAAGTCTTAAGAGTGAGTAATTAACAAACTCCACTGAAAAATATTCAGCTTTCAAGACCCTTCCAATTCACTTGCAAAGCTACAAGTTGCCCACTGCGTAAGAGGTTTTGATACTGAGAAGAACAGGAGGTCTCATGGACGAGTCGCAACGCCAACTCTATCTCGAACGCGATTATCTTCATCAGATTGGTATTTCTTTAAATGCAGCGCTATTTATCGTGGATCGCCTGACAGAAGAAATTAAAGAAGAAGAAGGGCGCTTAGAAACCGACTCCGAGATTGAACGGCTGTTTCATCATCTTGCAGATTATCTCCTTAAAATAGACTCTCTGGTAAAAACCCGAAACACCCATCTGTCAGAGATACTAAATGAAGAGCTTGAAAAAGGAAAAACGGAGAGATCCCGTAAGAACTCTCCGTCGGCGCTCACCTAAATTGAATGAAGAAATTATTTAATACGACTCGATCCAACCACGGCTTGAGTCGTATTGAAGTACCCGACCATTCCTCTTGGATCACCCACGCCACCGGGGCCTACCAGTGGTAATGACTCTTCGGGCTTAAACCATTGGTAACGATCTTCATCAGCAGGAGTTTGTTTGTCGAAGAAAACACGCACACCTTCTTGAATAATCATGCGGTTGTTTTGATAAACTTCCATCGTGGCATAATAAGGATTGCAGGTCGCGTTTCCGCACATCGCATGGAAGGCCACAACGTAGCCCGCGATATCGACTCGGCCATTGACTTGTTCTGTGCCGGAGTGAACCGTCGTCACGGGGACTTCTTGATTATTCACTAAGATCGTTGAAATCACAACACGAGGACCGGGCTGACCTTCTGGTGTCCAATGACGAGTGACGTTGACAACGTCAGCCTCTAAACCTTGTGCAGCGGCTTGTTCGCCAGCAGCTTGTGTTTTAGCGCCATCCACGACAGTCGCACCCATTTTATTTCTTTGATAACGAGCCGCAAATTCAGAATCCTTTTTTGCACATGCACTGAGGGACATCGCCGCTACTGCAAGAAGAGTGATGATTAAAAATTTAGCGTCTTTCATATACACCTCGATCTCTTCTTTATTGTGCAAGGAAAAAGCCATCAGAAGATTCTTCTAATAGCCTGATATTTCACGTGAATCTCATTCTGAGACGAAGCCCCTAATTCGCACAGAAGCGGCGAAGACAGATTTTGTCGAGAGCCGCTTAACGCGTTGACAAGTTCTTCTTTTCTGAGAAGCGACGATGAGCTATGTTAGGTCCTTAATGCAAGGTGTGGACTATGAGTTTGGTTATTAAAAGTTTGATCGCGGCAGGAGCTGTTGTCTTTTGGTTGTTCTCTCAAAAACTCTTGGGACAAAGAAATCAGAAACATGC
This sequence comes from Bdellovibrio bacteriovorus, assembly GCF_001592745.1. Lineage (NCBI taxonomy): Bacteria > Pseudomonadati > Bdellovibrionota > Bdellovibrionia > Bdellovibrionales > Pseudobdellovibrionaceae > Bdellovibrio > Bdellovibrio bacteriovorus. The sequence continues at coordinate 272,546 of NZ_LUKD01000005.1, read as the reverse complement.
CGGTGGAATTTATGATTCAGTTCATAAATTGACGGATAAGATCAATGCGATTTTACAACACCATCCCTGGGGGTCCCGCGCGCTTTTAATTTCAAGCTCTTTGATCGTTGATGCGTTAGGGATCTTCTTAATTACCTCAGCTTTATTCGGGCCATCGATTCGTCCTTTATTTGGACTCTTTTTCCTATTCGCCCTTCGTCAAATCAATCAAGCCATCACCGTGCTTCCAACTCCTGAGGGAATGATTTGGAAGGATCCAGGCTTCCCGTCTTTGTTTGTGACTTACGCGGTGTCGAATGATTTGTTTTTCTCTGGGCATACCGCGCTCGCGGTCTTTGGCGCTTTGGAATTAGCCTCTTTGGGTGGGCCCTTATTTATCACTCTTGCGATCTTCATTGTTATCTATGAGGTGATCACTGTTCTTTTATTAAGAGCTCATTGGACTATGGATGTTTTTGCAGGTGCCGTCACCGCCCTTTGGATGTTCACGGTGGCAGAGAAATTTTCTCCGGCCATTGATCAATGGCTTCTGCAATTTTAGATCTTTTCTTTTTCTAACCAGTTTTGCAGCTGATTCAGGATCCAGTGTGGGTCGTCCAAGAAAAGGTCATGCCCTGCTTCGGGGTGCGTGATCAAAGGAAGATCCCATTTCTTCGCAATTCGCTCTGAGCAAGAGGGATGCACGACTTTATCTTTACCCGACGATAATACTAAGACCGGAATCTTGGGTTTTTCCCTTTGGGGAATCTGCGATGCCAAGGCCAATTGCCATAGGAAGTTTGTAGGACGCAGTGGATACTTCTGGCTTCGTTCTCCCCAGACAGGAGCCATGCTTTTGATTCGCTCTTCAGGAAGGAAACTTGTCATCTTTAAGACGCGTTCTTCCTTTACGACGTGGTCTTTCACAGCCGCGAGCTTTGCGATATTCAAAAAAGCTCCTGGAGTCATGCGACGATAAAAAGGAGAATTGTTAAGACTCGAGTTCACAAGAACGACCGCCCTCACCTCTTCCGGGTAGGTATGCGCCCATTCCAGCGAAAGCATTCCTCCTAAAGAAAATCCAAAAAGAATTTTTTTATTATCTGTGGGGACTTGAGAACGAAGACCTTCGATATTTGGCTTCACTCTCCAAGGAGTGGTCTTTTTAAAAAACTTTCCATTACCGATGATGTCCGGAGTATGCAGAAGGTCTTGTGGGAAGCGGGTCTTCATTTCGGGCAGAAAATCCCACCAGTGAAATTCTTCACTGACGATGCCACGAATTAAGACCCACTCTCTAGAACCCGACATGAACTTCCTTTTATGGTTGGAAGCTCAATCCTTTGAAATAAGCTTCCGAAGAATCTTTCGCGTCGTTAGAGTCGTGTTGGATAGTGATCGCTGCGATCTCCATGTCATCAACTGAAACGCCCGGGAAAGCTTTTGCTAAGTCTTCAGCCAAGTTGCGCTGGTAGTTTTGTGCTTTACCCAGCATATCTTGATTGTTCAGCAAAAGTTGTTTTGCTTCTGGCAAAGTCGCTACGACAATATTTTTGTTAGAGTACCAGTTTTCAAAAATCTGTCCGGCTTGTCTTGTTTCACCAGAAACTTCATCACCCCAGTAGTAACCGAAAAGAACAACCTTGTCATTCTTTGGATCTACTAAAGTGCGATCTCCGTTCGCTTTACCAATACGAACTGTGAACCAAACCTGGAAAGCCGAGTCGTCTATGCCCGTTTTGCCTTTTACCGGGTCAGCGCCTTTAACACCTTTAGTTACAGCCAGCTTCAAGTTCATTTTTGAAAACTCGACCGGTGAAAATCTGTAGGCCAAAGTAGTCATGCGCATAGAGTTATTAACACTCTTCATCAAAGCCCATGGCTCGCCATTGTATTCCGCCGTAATGTAACCAAAGTCTTTGTTATCATCCAAACCACCCGGAGAGCGCGACTCGTAATTGAACTGGTGATCCATACGGAAGTGCACCATGTTCTTGTGATTGTACTCAATGTTAATGCCGTTTGGCATGTTCGCGCGAGTTGCGGGGCTGACTTTTTTCACTGCCATGATGTCTGGAAGCTTTTGTACATCCAACACCGCATACGGGTCATAGCTCAACTGTGAGCTTGGCAGCTTTGTTTTCACTTCATAGCTTGATGCCGGATCATTCACTGCCGGGATCAATTGACGGTTCAACTCATGAGAGTTTCCGTACGGAAGGAAATCCACCAAGTGCTCAGCCTTCAACGAGTACACTTTCGCTAGACCGTCTTTTCCAAGGCGAGCGTAGCTTTGAGTTTTGAAAGGATGACGATTCGCTTCAGCTAAGATCACTTGCGTGTTCCAGCGAAGATTTTCTTTATCATCAGTCACATTCAATTCTGCCATCGATTGAACCAAACCTTTCATAAAGGCTTTTTGGTTAAAGCGCGAAGACAAGATACCTGCCAAGTGATCGGCTTTAATAGTTCCCATATCCAAAGCCATCAGCTTTTTCGGGAATTTCGAAGAAGACACCGTCACAACACCGTCATTGCTTTCATCAAACTGACCGATGATTTTCGTCGCTTTCATGAAGATGTGTGAATCTTCAGGATCACTTTCAAACGTCACAGAGAAGTAACGAGTCAGACCAATGAGTGATGTCTCATTTTTTCTCCAGAAAGCTTCCATTGCTGTTGGCGTGATAGATTTAGAAGCTGTCTTTTCTGTTTTACAAACTTCAGGACCTTCATTTTCAGAAAGAGCTGAAACCAACGCGAAAGGAACGTCTGTCGTATTTAGGATGCTAGAGCCATGCAAAGGAGCCGCGACTGCCACGAAACCTTTCACGTACGTCGACACAAAAGAACCTGCTTTAGTAAAGGCATGAAGAGTATCTACAGCACCTTTAGAGTAACCCACGATCAAGTAGCGAGGAGCTTTGTGACCGCGCGCTTGACGGGCCTTAAAGTCTTCACGAAGGTATTTTAGAATGATCTCTGCATTGTAATCACTAGAGCATGTTGCTTCTACTGGCGGCGTAATCACGCGTACACCCATTTCATCGCTGACAGCATTGAGACCTAGACTGAAGATCTCGCGGTCAAAGATGCTGTTATAGATGCCGGGAACATAAACTAGAGTCACGTCATCAAGCTTTTCATTATAGACTTTAGAAAGAGCCGTCGGGTAAACGCGTTCCTCCAACTCTGCTTCTTTGATGGCTTCTTTTAACAGAGATTGAACTTGTGCTACCTGCTTATTGCTTGCAGCGTTTAAAGCTTTATAACTCTTAACCAAGTCAGACTTATTAGAAGTCCACGTGCGAGCAAATTGCAGGTCGCGAGTTTCAGGGATGTAGGGCTTTTCCTGAACCACGATGGATTTTTCTAAAAGATACGGCATTTGGTACATCTTCATCACCGCGCGTTTTGCCGGAAGGATGTATTGCTTAAATTTATTCAAAGTAGAATCTAGGCCGGTAGCACCCTCTTCTTGTTTCCACTCGATGCCTGCACCTTTAGAGTCCTGTAATAGACCTACTTTTTCTTTTACTTTTTGCACGCGTGGGTCATTCATCAAGTTATCAACTGAACCTGAAGTTAGAACTGCGTCTGTCACTGCACCGATATCTTCAGGGCTGATCATTGTTGTCACGTCGAACTTGCTGATATCAAAACTCATTGGTGTCAGAGCTTGAGACGGCGACTTCTGGAATGGATCGAATTTGAAAGCATCCATGAAGCTTTTCATTTCAGACACTAAGAAGTAAGGCCGCGTGTCAGAAACGAATCTTGAAATATGTTGGAAGATGCGTTTTTGCGAAAGATTCTTTGCTTCTGTCTCTACACCACGAGTGGCGTTTTTCACGACGTCTTCAAGAGCTTGCTGAGCTGAAAACTCCGCGCGGCGAGACGTCTCTCCAAAAAGAGATTTCGGCTCAATACCTAGGTAAGGAAGAATGTCTTTAGAACGAATTTGACCTGGGATCGCTCTTTTATTTGAAGCCATCAATCCGTAAGAAGATGATGCCGTTAATGAACCGTGTGTGCGGTACATTTTTGTAAATGCGCCTAATGAAGAGTTGATATAGTAACCGTCTTTCAAAGTCAGGATGAAATCTGGGAAGTCGAAATTTCTTTCGGAAGCTGATTCCACCAGACGATAGATGGCGTCTGGGTATAAGGAGTTTTCAGAAGCTTTGACTAGATCTTTAGGCTGGATCGCTTTGGGAGCCGCCTTTGTAGAAATATAAGCCTTGTCGATACGAAGAGCATTTCCAGTCTCTGCATAGTAGTAATAAAGTTTGTTCTTTTTATCGTACTGAATGACGGCGCTTCCTTGTTGGGAAGTCACGGCCATCAAAGTTTCGCTTTCGTTATTACGATTGATAGTCACTGCAAGATCGAACCAGTTTTCTTTACGGAACTCCCCGATCAAGTTTTGCATGTTTTTGCGGTCTTTTAGATAAACTGGGGCCCATGTTCCCAAGGCCATAAGAGGGACGGCAACGTCTTTTGAATCTTTCAGTTGTTGAACATTATTAAGACCAGCTCTTTTAATAACGTCACCGATATTTACACCTTCAAGCTCTTGCTCTGGCGTACCTTCTTGGAATCGTCCGATATTACCGTGATCTGAAACTAGAACCACTTCAACATCTTGGCCTTTGTCTTTATAAGATTTTAATAGACGTTTTAATTCTGCATCTAGAATACGCATGACCGGGAATAAACGGTCTTTTTGCGTGTGAGCTGTCGAATCGATCGCTCCAATATAACCCGTGAGGAATTGTTTTGGTTTTGCAGCGATCAAATCATCAACCACAGTCTTGATTTCAAGTTTTGGAACTTCTTCTGTAGGGAAGTACATCAAGGCTTCAACATACGGATTAAAGAAAAACTCAAAAGCGCCCATGTAATACTTAGGGAAAGAAAGGCGACGATAGTAATCGCGGGGATCACCTTGTACGGATTGAGTGGCGTCATCGAAATAAGTTGCTTCCACAGATTTGATACGACCGGCATTACCGAAGATGTCGGCGGTATGAGTCACAGAAGCCCAAGAAAGATCTGTCATGGAAGGAAATGGAGCTACGTGAGCACCCGATTGTGAGAACTCTTTGAATAAACCTTCACGTTGTGCGGCTTTGAAAGCGTAATAACTAAGACCATCTACACCGATCACAATTGTTTGTACCTTTTGCGGAGCTGCTTCGGCCTTTTTCCAAGGCATCGTGAAAGCGTGGGCCTGCGAAACCGGTGCTGCCATGCCTACGATAAAAGTGCTCGCCATCGCCACTGTTAAAGCTTTAAAGGTACGGATCTTCATAGAACCCTCCTGAACAAAAAAAATTCGTCTCAACATGAATAAAGGCAAGGAGAGTGCCACGGAAGCTCCTGTATACGTGAGCTGATATGTCTCGGTCTGAGATAGCGACAATTTAGGACTGCTATTGAAAGGAAATCAGACGTCACAAAATGAGAACTTGCCAAAGAAGAAATCCAGGCGCAGATAAAGAGCATGCCCTTGGATTTTAAGAAACTCGTCAGTGCCCGCTTCTTCTTTACTTTCGCCGTGCAAATGCAAGCCGTTATTCTTGGATGGCGTATTTATGATCTCTTGAAAGATCCTTTGTATTTGGGATTTATCGGTTTAACCGAAGCGATTCCTGCGATCGGGTTTGCTTTGTATGCGGGATACCTTGTGGATCGCTTACGTCCCTTAATGGTGTATCGACGAGTTATTTACGTGAGCTTGCTTTCAGGTCTCGTCGTACTAACGGAGCATCTTTTCGCACACGACATGAATGTTTCAACTCAGGTGGGGCTTTTATATTTCGCCGCTTTCTTAACGGGTCTTGCCCGTGCGTTTTCTCAACCGGCGATCTTTGCAATTGTTCCAAGACTGGTAGAGCGTGGACTTCTTATGCGTGCCAGCGCTGTTTCAAGCTCTGTGATGCAAGTAGCTCGCATCGGGGGACCTGCAGTTGGTGGATTGATCTTTGGCTTCTGGGGTCCTGTCGCCTCTTCAAGTATTGTTTGCATCTTGTTGGTGATAGCTTCAGTTTCTCTGATGTTAATTCGTAAGGACCTACCCGCACCGGAACAAACAGTGCAGCATGCTTCGATTAAAGATGAACTTCTCTCCGGTGGAAAATTCGTTTTCAAACACCCGATTCTTCTGCCTGCCTTGTCTTTAGATATGATCTCGGTTCTTTTTGGAGGCGTAACCGCCCTTCTGCCTATCTTCGCGAATGAAATTCTTTTTGTAGGCCCCAAGGGACTAGGCATATTAAGAGCGGCACCAGCTATCGGTGCAACCATGATGAGTCTTTACTTATCTAGAACAAATGGAATGCGCACGGGTCGATGGCTTTTAAGTGCAGTTACGGGCTTTGGTTTTTGTATCTTGGTGTTTGGCTTAAGTACGAATTTTTATTTATCTGTAGCCGCCCTCGCGCTCAGTGGAAGCTTCGATAGCATCAGCATGGTGATTCGCTCGGCCGCCGTCCAATTATCATCCCCAGATCATATGCGTGGAAAGATCTCAGCCGTGAATTCAATCTTTATCGGCTCATCAAACGAAATTGGCGAACTTGAATCTGGGGTAGCCGCAAAGCTTTTAGGAACTGTACCGGCTGTTTATTTTGGTGGAATCATGTGCATTCTGACGGTCGGATTGATCGGCTATCTATCGCCTTCTTTGCGAAAACTCGATCTTGAAAAGCTTCAGGCGACTTAATGTTTTTCTTTAAACTCATCGTTAGACATTAAAAACTTACATCGTTAAATAAAAAAAGCCCCGCATATTTGGCGAGGCTTTTTATTAGAATTCAATTTTCTGGAACCAATTACTTCTTAGCAACAAGGTTCAAGTTCAATTCGAACTCATCGCTGATGATTTTATCGCCAGCAAGTTCTTTAAAGAAGTTGCCTGAACCGTATTTGATACCCCATTTAGTACGGTCTACTTTAACAACCGCAGTACCTGTCACAGTGTCTTTACCAACAACAACTTTTGCTGGGAACTCGATAGGTTGAGTCACACCTTTGATCGTCAAGTCGCCTTTTACAGTCACTTCGTCTTTTGATTTCGGAGTCACTTTAGTAAGTTTGAAAGTTGAAGTCGGGAATTTTGGAACGTTGAAGAAGTCATCGTTAGAAAGGTGACCAACAAGTTTCTTGTTGTACTCAGCATCTTTCACATCGTTATTTGTGATAGAAGCCATATCAATAACGATATTCGCAGATTTCAACTGTCCTTTATCAACAGTCACATCGCCTTCTTTAACCGCGATAGCGCCATCATGCGCACTTCCTACTTTCTTAGTGCCTTTCCAAGCAACTGTCGAAGCCTTCGTATCAATTTTATAAACATCAGCCGCCTGAGCAGAAACAGCTGAAAGAACCAACAATGCACTCAATACTAGTTTCATCATTTTCTCCTTAAAAGATGTCGTTCAATGTTGTTGAACAAACAAACTATTTCGTAATTAAATAAAGAGATCAACCTTCGACAAGAAGAATAAAACTAAGATCCATAAACCACTCTCAACACCCTTTCAAATACCCAACCCAAAGTCGCTACAAAGAGCGGCCATTCACATTCCCCTAGACCAAAAAAACAAAATGAGTCCCATCCAAAAACAATCTTCAAAAATAAAAACATTCCCTAATTGAATTAAAGATTAAGAAAAATCACCATCCACACAAAGAACCAAAAGCCCCCTGGCACCTTTTGGTATAAGTCCTCGCAGACGCCAACATAAATGAAGCAAAGCAGTACAAAAAAGAACCAGGCACTTTAAAAATTAACGCAGCATAGACCCAAAAAAGAAGCAGGCACCCAAACGCGGGCGCGGCCACAAAAGCCTTGCCCTATATTCCCCTCCACCCTTAAACGCCGTGCAACTTTTTGAAGAAGGTATTTAGGTGTTATCGCGGAGTCGGACCTCCGGCCCCGCAGGATGCGGTATTCCAGGCCGGCGAGCGCTGGATGCGCGCGTCCGACGGAGTGATAGCACCTAAATACCTTCTTCAAAAAGTTGATCCGATGATAAAGCAGAGAGAGAGGGGGAAAATAGAAAGGACTCCGCTCGGGAGTCCTTTTACGAGGTATTATTTCCTTCAATGGAACCGATAAATCGATTGATGATTGTATCGTGCCTCGTTCATTCACAGTATCTGACGGTGTGTATTTTTCTTCAAGTCTAGAAATACCCTTAAACTTCAAATGTAAAAATATTATTTTTAGTAAAGAGGTTGAAGCTATGTCGGTAGGTCTAGTGCTTTCAGGTGGCGGCGCCCGAGCTGCATATCAGGCTGGTGTGATTGCTGCTATCGCCGAAATAGCAGAAAAAAATGGCGTTCAACAACTCTTTAACTACTATACCGGAGTCAGTGCCGGCGCGATCAATGCAACAATGCTAGCTTCCACCCCTGAATGTCGAATTACAAATGGAACAAAAAAACTCTTAGATCTCTGGAGTCATGTCACCGCAGAACAAGTCTATGTGACGGATCCCTTTCATCTCTCTTTTGGTGGCATAAAATGGATCACGGATCTTTCCATGGGCGGCATGAAGCCGACATCTCACCGCCGTGCCCTTTTAGATACGTCGCCGTTAAAATCTTTAATTCGCAAGCATTGTGATTTTTCAAACATACAAAAGAATATCGACGCCAAAAAGTTCTCGGCGCTGGCGGTGTCTGCACTTGATTACTTTAGCACCTCCACTGTCACCTTTGTTCAAGGAACTCAAGAAATACCTTCGTGGCAGAGGGTCCGTCGTCAGTCAGAAGCCAGTAAAATCACATCGGATCATCTTTTAGCCTCTGCAGCCATTCCGCTGCTCTTCCCACCCGTCACTATCGGACACCGACACTACGGAGATGGCTGCATTCGCAATCAGTCTCCGTGTGGGCCGGCCATCTACATGGGGGCTAGAAAATTGATCGCTATTGGCGTAAGAAAAAAACAGGATCTTTGTTACACTTCTCATCACGTTCAAGATGTGAAACCTCCGACGGTGGGACGTGTCGTCAGTGTGCTTCTGCATGCCGTGATGATGGATGGTCTTGAGGTCGACATTGAAAGAATAGAAAGAATCAATTCAAATATCCTGAAGCTTTCCGAAAAGGAACAATCGTCTCTGTCTGTTCGTCCCATTCAATATGTGTGGATTTCTCCCTCACGCGACCTTTCACAGATCGCCTCGAATAAAGTTGAGAGACTGCCAAGAATGATTCGCTACTTACTGCGCGGCTTAGGATCTCTTCAGGATGCCAGCGAAATAGCGAGCTTCCTTTTATTTGATCAGGAATACTGTAAAACACTGACAGAGATTGGATATGAAGATGGACTTCAACAAAAAGAGCAGATCGAACGTCTGCTCTTAGAGTGATTAGATTTCAACCTGTATCCCCACTTCGATCACTTGATTCGGCGGAATTCTAAAGAAGGCTGTGGGTCTTTGGGCATTCTTCGACATGATTGCAAACAGACGTTCACGCCAGTGTGGCATCCCTGGTTCATCAGGACGGTTTGCGCTCTTATCGGCGATAATTGTTTCTCGACCTAAAACAAATGTCGTGTCCGTAACATTGAAGTGAATATCTTTTGAGCGGCAAGCCTCCAAGATATGCTTCATCTTAGGAATTTCCATAAATCCGTAGTAGGCCAGAATACGGTACATGTTTGGAATGACTTCCTGAATAGAAACCCGGTCTTTTTTAGAAACAAAAGGCACTTCTCGCGTTTGAATTGTTAAAATCGCCACGCGCTGATGTAAAACTTTATTGTGTTTCAAATTATGCAATAGTGGAACAGGAACGCCCCATGGATCTCCGGACATGTAGATCGCCGTTCCGGGAGCACGCAAAGGAGGTTCTCTTAAAAGTTTTTGGCAGAACTCCTCAATCGGCATGGATCTTTCTTTCAAACGACGGAAGAGCACCTGACGCCCTTTTTGCCATGTCGTCATCAAAAGATAAATCACAAGGCCAATCACCAACGGCACCCAGCCACCATGCGTGACTTTACGGATATTTGCCGCAAAGAAAGCCATGTCGACGACAAAGAAGGATCCAAAGATCGCCGAAGCTTTGAGCAAACTCCAATGCCATTTTTGTCGAGCCACTTCAAAGGCCAAGATCGTCGTAATAACCATCGTACCGGTCACAGCGATACCATAGGCGGCTGCCAAGTGACTCGAAGATCTAAATGTAAGAACCAGCCACACGACCCCCAAGAAGAGCGTCCAGTTCACAGAAGGAACATAGATCTGACCAATCTCTTGGCTGGAAGTATGGACGATCGAAATACGAGGACAGAAGCCCAACTGAATGGCCTGACGAGTGATCGAAAAAATTCCCGAGATCAAAGCTTGTGAAGCGATCACAGTGGCTGTCGTCGCTAAAATAACCAACGGTAACAAAGCCCACTTCGGCGCCATAAGATAGAATGGATTTGAAACGGCCTCGGCGTTATTCAGAAGCAAAGCACCTTGACCGAAGTAATTGAGAGTCAAAGCCGGAAGGGCGACAAAGAACCACGCCAGACGAATCGGACGTTTTCCAAAGTGTCCCATGTCAGCATAAAGTGCCTCACCGCCTGTAACAACTAGAACGACAGAGCCCAGAACGATGAAACCATGCCAACCATTGCGCAGGAAAAACTCCAACGCATGATGCGGCAGTAGAGCTTCAAAGATGTGCGTGTTTTCCGCCATGGAGTGAATACCCAAAACGGCCAAAGTCGTAAACCACAACATTAAGATCGGACCAAAGATGACTCCGATTTTTCCCGTACCGTATTTTTGCATTAAGAAAAGAGCATTGATAACGAAGATAGTTAAAGGAACGATGTAGGGTTCAAAGCTAGGAGCTACGTAAGTTAAACCCTCCATCGCAGAAAGAACCGAAATCGCCGGAGTGATCATTCCATCACCATACAAAAGGGCCGCACCAAAAAGACCCAAGATGGTCATTAGCCAACGACGACGAGTCAGATCTTTATGTTGCTGGCTGCGCACTGCAAGCGCCATCAAGGAAAGAATTCCACCTTCACCTTTATTATCTGCGCGCATGACGAAAGCCATGTACTTCACGCAAATCATGATGATCATTGTCCAAAAAATAAGAGACAAAATACCGATGATATTTTCAGGTGTCGGATGCAATCCGTATTCACCACCAAAGCATTCACGAAGAGCGTAAAGAGGGCTTGTACCAATGTCCCCAAAGACCACGCCAAGCGCGCTCAATGAGACCATCATAATATTTGCGTTCGATTTATGGGGGTGACCTGTATTATCCACAGATCGTAAGTGTAGAGAAGATCTATTGTATTGTCAGCTCAGCAAAAAATGACGCAGACAGGCTAATTACATGAACTTTAGTTGCTTCCGAAATAGGCTCTTTGAGATCATAGAGTCTATGGCACCTAGTTCGATATTTCGTTCTAAATGGTTACTTGCAGCCCTCTTGATCTTAGGTTTGATCTATTTTGAGGGCCGCATTCACAGCAAACTGATCGAGAATGAAGCTACTTCTGCTTCTTTTGCTCGATAAGAGCATTGGCATCGATTTTAAAAGCACCTAAGGCTTCGGTGAACTTTTTAAATCCTTTTGCCTGTTTTTCTAAAAGCTGCTTAATCAGCTCGTCTTGAACCTGACCATCAGCAGTTAAAATTTTATGCACATTCATAATAAAAACACGCTCGGGATAGACGTAAGCATTGCGATACCCAAAGACCTGCTGCAGATGCTCTACCGGGCGAAGTGCCCCGAACATTCCACCCAATCCGACAAAACACACCGGACGGAACTCGAAAGAATCTGGAAACTTCAAGTGATCGATGAAGTATTTAAGAATACCGGGCATGGAGCCATTGTACTCTGGACACACCACAATCAAACCTTCACTGGAAAGAACTTTATCCAAATAGGGTTTCATTGCATCGCTGGTTTTTCCATAATGAATGTCATCGTGCAGATGTTTTTTAAGTTCTTTCAAATCGATGATTTCCACCTGCTCACCCAATGAATGATAGACAGATTGAATGTGTTTTGAAATTTTAAGAGTGTTGGAGTCAGGACGATCAGTGCCTGAGATAATGTACTTCATGAATTAAATCTCCTAGACAAAGTGATATACCTTTCGTTGTAATAAAGCACAAGCGACAACTGAGGAGAACATCGGTGGCGAACTCGAAGATTTGGTTTATTCTCTCAGAGGGACAAGTAAACGGGCCTTTTGATCACGAAGAAATAGAAACTCGCCTGGCTTCAGCGAAAGAACCTCAAATCTGGGGTCGAGGCCAAAGCGAATGGATGAACCCGATCCGTTGGCGCCAATCCCTGAAAGAATCCTTTCAGACTTTGCCGTCTGCGTCTGCGCCGTCAGAACCACAAGGCTTTTGGAAAGTTCGCATCGAGGGGAAAGAAAAATCCCCCATGAAATACTCAGAACTCATTGCTTATCTAAAAACATTGAACGACTTTTCAGCCGTGGATATCTGTGCCGACAGCACGGGGCTTTGGCGTGAGGTCTACGCGGTTCCTCGAGTTGTGGAAGACCTGGGAATCAGTCGCCGCTCCCACCCTCGCGTACCGATCGTCGGCACCTTGAATTGCGAAGGCCCCAAAGGAAGCTTCTCTTGCCGGGTTATTTCTATCAGTGAAGGCGGTTTAGGAATCAATGATGCCCGCGATCTCCAAATCGGAGAGCGCTTTGAAGGTTCACTCACTAGCCCCAATCTTTATGTTACAGTTAATGCCACCTGCGAAGTGGTCTACGTTGGAAACGATGGTTATGCGGGTCTTCGCTTTGTGGGGCTACCGGATGAGTTTAAAAGTTCCATCATAGAATACGTGAACAAATTTGCCACCGTTTGATGATGGCATTACACAAGTAATGCCTTGGTGAGAAAACGGGAAAGCTGTGATTACCTCAAGAGTCATGAAGATAGCGTGCTTGCTTCTTATTTTAATTTTTCACTCTTTGGCGCAGGCCAAACGCAAAACAGAGTGGAGTCTTCACATCGACACCAAGTTCGACGCCACTTACTTTGCGCAAGCATACGGCACCGACACGAATCAAGATCTTTATAAACTGGAACTCGATCCCATCTATGACTGGCGCTATTTAGACAGTGTTCGTTTTTACGTTAAACCCACATTTATCGCCAACCCCAATAACAAATCCGACGAAGAAAAATACTTCTTTGATCCGACAGAAACTTATCTGCGCTACCAAAGTGACAGCTATTCTTTGCAGGCCGGATACAATGTTTTTACCTGGGGAGTGACAGATGGTTACAATCCTTTGGACGTTATAAATTCGAAGCAATACTTCGATCCGCTTCACAGCCGCAAACTGGGGGCTCCTTCCGTCGTGTTTTCTCAGACCTTAGATATATGGGACTATGAACTTATTTATATACCCGAAAATCGTGGCGCTACTTTACCTGGCGAACAAAGCCGATGGTTGCCACGCGAAGTTTTTGTTCCTCAGACGCCGGAGAATGATTTAGTTCTATTGCTACCCGAAAGCCTGCACTACAATTACGGCACTAAAGAAGATCTTGATGATGCTAGAAAAAATAACTATGCCCTGCGCCTTCAAAGACATGGCAGCGCCTTTGACGTCGGCCTGACTTACTTCGAAGGGGTTGCTTCTTTCCCTTTAATTCAACCTGTGGTTACAGGAACCGTGGTGGCGGTGTCACCTAAAACCATTGTGCAAGTTGATCCCGACGTGACTTTAAACGTCAAGAACTACCGGATACGCCAAGGTGGACTTTCCATGACGGCAAGCTCTTGGGAAACTTTGTTTAAACTTGCTAGCAGCTACACCTCAAGCCTGACTGATGATCCTTACATACAAAAATGGACTTTTGAAAATGTGCTGGCCGTTGAAAGGACTTTCAACCTCGGCGAAAGCGGACTGCTGATAGCAGTGCTACAAAAATCTATCATTCAAACTGAAAAGGAAAATGATTCCAACCTTTCGATGACCGAAATTTTTCGCGATGCCTGGATGCTAGGAGGACGCATGTCCTGGAAAGAGGTTTGGAATTTTTCAGTATTGGCGCTTTACGACGGGATTCATGGCAGTAATTATGGAGAGCTCACACTCACCCGCCGCTTTTGGGATGCCTGGAATTTGAGTTTCACCGCAAGCCTTATACAAGGCTCTAGCGAAACCCCACTGGGAGTGTACGAAAAGAATGACTCGTACACTCTGACGCTTTCTCGCTCGTTTTAAGGTGCCAGTTGCAGTGTGATATCCTGATTGTTGGGCGCGAGGACCTTTTTCACCTTCAAGTTCACACCTTCCATTAATGGAATTTTCGGGATTTCCATCGTCATCGTTTGGCCCCAGATACCGCTAATAATTTTATCGCGGATAGTGCCATACAAGATACGACGGTTCGGCGAATACTTAGCGACATAAGATGCATCATAATAAGGGGTCATACCTAATGACGGATTCACTAATGTCGCTGAAGCCTTGCCGTTTTCAACCTTCAAATTGATTTTCGAGTTGAACGGCACAGACCAATTCACAAATGGGACGTATTGACCCGAGCGAGGTGCTTGCATGCGAGAATAAAAATTAGCTTTAGCCTGGTATTGCAAGCCACTGCCTTGAATCTGCATATCTTTATCTGAATACACTTCAAAAAGGAACTTCGTGGACTTTGAATAATCTCTTAATGCCGGCCACACGAAGAACTGCATAAAGCGCGAACTCATTAAACCGTTAAAGCCTGGCAACTTATCTGAAGTGATCTTATGTAACCACGCGTTCGCCGAATAAGCCTTTAAAAGAACTTCTTTTATAAAATCCTTCGGCAAAAGAATTTGGGCTTCACCCGTCGAAGCCGGCGTCACACCCGGAGTCAGCACAAGGTTTTTTACATCACTGTCTTTGGTATTTAAAAAATCAATCTGCAAGTGACCTTTTATTAAAGCGCCCGCAGTCCCCAGATCTTTATATTCATCCACCTTCATTAACACACTGATATCAGGACGAGACACAATCAACTGGCGTGGACTAGAAAAGTCCAACTTGATATCCTGAAGATAGTCCTGCACATACTTCTTAATAAGATCCTTCTTAGGCTCTATAAAGCTCACAGAATCATTGGCGATCTTGTCGATCTCTGTTTTTAATAAATCGGCAAATCCTTCGACACCGTCGCACTGAATACCCGTTGAGGACCAGCTGCCAGGAGCCCAAGCAACATCTACATTTTGCACGAGGGCCGCAGCATTCGTAGAGCCTACTGCCGGGGCCACTGCCATCGACATAGATCCTTTACCGGGAATCATTGTCATTACGACATTTTTACAAGAGGCCTGAATACGGAAGCGGCCCACGATACCACCGACTACTCTTTCGACAATATGATCAACACTGACTTCACCAATCGTCAATTGAGCTTCCAGGTTTTTAGAAGTGAGCTGCAACACCGTCTGTTGATTTTGCAATGATGGTTTTTCCAGATGTGTCTTAACTTTCAAAGAAATGCTTTTGATTTTGACAGGCACATCTTGAGTTGTGATTTCTTGATCAGGAAATTGCCAGTTCCCTTGAAACTCTTGATTCACGAGGGTTTCCCATTTTTTAGAAATTAAATTTTCCTGAAACTGTCTAGGAAGTGCCAATTGAAATTCTGAGTTTATTTGCGAAACTGAAAGAGCTTCATAGGAGAAAAAAAATGTAAACAGCGAAGCAACTAGGCCCTTTGTCGTTATCAAGCTTGAATTGGATTTTCTCATCGTGTTTCCCATCATCATGTTTGTAGAATACGGCTTATACAAAAATTTCTAAAGCACTTGTTAAAAAAGAATCGAAAGAAGACATCTGATGAAGAAAACGAAACTGGAAAAATCGAACTTTCCTGAATCCGTCAAAAGAATCTCCATTTCAACTTTACTTTTAGTTTTTGTAGTCACGTTATTAAGTTTATTTGTTCTTCCTAAATTGCAAACTCAGTACAGCTTGAAGCAGTTTCTTCCTCAGGATAATCCGCTATTGAAGAGGGATGAACACACAAGACAGCTTTTTCAACTTCCAGATTCACAACCGTTCATCATTACAGCAAAGATTTCTCATCCTAGCGAGACCTGGTTTGAAAAAGATAAAATTCAAAGCTTAGAAAGACTCACAGATTTACTGGCTCATTTTCCGGGTGTTAAAAACACGTTAAGCTTGGCGACAGTTCAAGGTGCCATCAATAGCGACGATGGTCTGAGCGTAGGACCCTTGCTTAAAAATCTTCCGAAAGAAAAATGGGCGACAGAAACTACTAATAACCCTCTTATTTCACCAACACTTGTCTCTAAAGACGGAAGAACCGCTTCGGTGATCGTCAATGTAAAATCCTTGAATACTTCCGAAATTTTACATCTTCGCCAAAACCTGGAAGTGACGGCGAATGCGGCAGTGCCTTTTTCTAAAGTTGAAATTGGCGGGACACCTGCAGTGCAAACAGATGTCGGTGTCCTGTTACAAACTGAAATTCGCAATTTCGTCGTCTTGGGATTTTTAGCCTGCTTCTTGGTGCTGGGACTTATTTTTTCAAATTGGTCACCGCTGATTATTTCTTTCGTCGTGATTCTTTGTGCGAATATTATCGTATTGGCGATCATGGCTTTGGCGGGATATCCCTTTTCAATTCTTTCTAGCACAATCCCTATTCTGACAACGGTGGATGTGGTCTCACTCTGTATTCATACGCTGCTTCGCTATTCTGAAGAGCGAAAGAATCAGCCCCATGCTTCCCATCATGAACTTGTCACTTATACCTTTAAAACTCTTCTCGGGCCTAACTTCATAGCGTCAATGACGACCATGATAGGATTTCTAGCGCTCTTGACAGTGAAGGTTCCTTTGATCCGTGACTACGGAATTACAGCGGCCATTTCAATCACGACAGGTTGGGTTGTAACGACTTTATTGTTATTTCCGATGCTGTACTTCCTGCCTGGACCTAAAGCTCGTTTGTGGGCGTGGAGCAAGGCGCGTTGGGGGCTTTATCTTTTCCGACGCTCCGGCGTCTGGGCCTTTTTAATCATTCTTGTTTCTTCCGCATTAGCGATCAAAGGCCAGAGTCTTTCTTGGTCTGCGCGCCTTTTTGATGACTTACCTGCAAACCATCAAGTGCGACTTTCTACTGAGCGCATAGATAAAGAGTTGGGTGGAATGATTCCTATTGATATTGAATTAAGTGGAAAGCCGGATGCCTGGAATGATCCAAAACTTTTAGCGCGTCTTGATCAGCATCTTGCGGAAATCCGCGGCCTGAAAGGCGTTGGAAGCGTTGTTGGTCTTCCGGATCTTGTGGCTGCAGCCAATATTCATCATTCGCGCCTACCCGCCAGCCGATCTTCAACAGCAGAAGTTTTCTTTTTGTATTCGCTTTCTTCAAACAGCCCGTTAAAGAATTTCTTAAATACGGATTCATCCAACACTCGGGTGTCAGTAAGAACTCAAGATCTCCCGGGAAATGAGCTTCATTCTTTGGTTTTAAATATTAAACAACTCACGGAACAAAAGTTTCCTGAGCTTAAAATAGACATTACGGGCATGGGGTCAACCATTCATCATCTTAACAATGAACTTTCCCATGAACTGATTTTTGGTTTTTGGCAATCCATGGCCGCCATCTGTCTTCTTTTGATCTTTGTATTCCGCTCTGTGCGTTGGGCTTTGGTGGCTTGCATTCCGAACTTAGTCCCGCCAGCGGCTCTTTTAGGTTTCTTGGCTTTATCGGAAACACCGATCAAACCTAGCGTTGCTATTATCTTTTCTATCGCTCTAGGTCTGGCGTTCAATAACACTGTTTATCTACTCGAACGTTTGCGCGCCATTCAGAAAAAGTATCCACGTTCTCGCGAACTCGAGATTGAAAAGACATTATGGAGAGAGGGAAACCCTTGTTTGATTTCCAGCATGACTTTACTGGCAGGGTTTTCGGTTTTTATGGCTTCTTACTTTGCGATGAACCGTATCTTTGGTTTCTATATGCTTTTGTCAATGCTCGCTGGACTCGTGGGTGATTTGATTCTTCTGCCAACGCTGTTGAAAAGTTGCCCGTGGCTTCTAAATTCAGTACCGTGGAAAAAGGAGAAAATCATGGCTACAGCATCTGCGCTTTTTATGGCTCTGTTCATCTCATTCTCACCGACCCCGACCGTTGCGCAAACAGGTGAAGGGACCCCCACGGTTGAGCAGATTGGCGAACAAATGAGTCAGCGCCTTCGTTCAAAAGACGAAGAATTTCAAGTCGCCATGAAAATCATCGAAGCTGATGGCTCCAGCAAAGATCGCGAAATGCATATCTGGCGATTGAGCCCGACTAAAAAAGAACATTACCTCATGGTGCGCATGGAAAAGCCACAGGACTTAAAGGGCACGGCTTTACTAGCCACATTGAAGAATGAAGAAGAAGAAAAATGGATTTACCTTCCCTCCTCGAAGCAAACTCGCCGCTTAACCGGCGAAAGCGGTCAAGGTGGCATTCTGGGCTCCGAACTCAGTACAGAAGATTTTGACTTCAATCGCGAACAAGGCGCAAAGAATGTCCTTAAAAAAACCGTTGAAGTGAAAGGAAAGAAATATTTCCTTATCGAAAGCGACGTCAATTCAACTTCAGCCAATTATTCTAAAATCATCAGTTTCGTTCAGGCGGACGAATACCTGCCGATGAAATCAGAGTGTTATGATAAGCAAGGAAAGCTTTTGAAAATACTCGACGTTGTCGGCTATAAAAAGGTCTCTCCGACAAAGTGGAGAGCGTCTAAGATCAAAATCCGCAACGTACAAAATAAGCGCGGGACAGAGATCACACTTTCAAGAGTGAAACTGGATCAAGGGTTGAAGACATCTCGCTTCACCCCTAAGGCCCTTTCTGAAAACTAACGACTGATATAATCCTCAAAAAGATCAGAGACTTTTTCTGAAGGAAGCTGGAAAGTGATCGCTCCCAGCTCTTTCAGATACACTTCCAGAATCTGGGTCTCACTAAGCTTCGGAAATTCTTTTTTGAGGGCCTGCAAAAGCATGGATTCAGCGTCGCGGATCATTTTGCCGATCTCGCCCTCTTTATTCTTCTCTAAATAATAAAGTACGAACAGAAATGGCATTTTCTTGGTATCTTCAAGAACTTGCTTGAGGCGCTCGCGAATACCCATGGTTTTTGTGCGTTCCATGTTCCAGAAGTTGGAAATCACAAACTTATAGGCCTCTTCTAAAGCTGTTTTCTTTTCTTTTCCGAAGTAATAATAGATCAAGGAACGAGTGACACCCGACTCTCGGGAAATATCAGAAAGTGTCCAGGCAAGATGACCTTTCGCCACCTCCATTTTGAGGATTGCATTGCAGACAGCGAAATAGATATCTTCTTTGGACTGTGTTGCCATACTGCAATTTTGACAAAAACCCGGTAATTCTGTCAACCGAAGTTACCCCGTTCGACAGAATTACCACGATTCTGTCAAGGGAACCGCGCGACAATAAATCTAAACCGAAATAAATTTCCTTCATCAACAAGAAGGAGACTTTTTATGTTTGCGGTGGATTCTGTCGTGCATGGCTTAGGGCAAAAATACTTAAAGACCTATTCTCAGTACATGAGCGTCAGCCAGGCTGATTTGCTGGAAAAGCAAGAAAAGAACTTTAAACAACTCAAACGCTCTTTGAACGGAACACGTATATACAAGGATTTGCGTCTGGCGCACATCCAAAGTTACGAAGAGTTCGTTACTCATGTCCCCGTCTATGTTTACGATGACTACGCGCCCTATGTGGATATGATTGCAGCAGGTCACAAAAACATTCTTTTTAAAGATGACGTCGAATACTGCGGGCTGTCCTCTGGAACCTCGGGTAAAGACAGCAAACGCATTCCTTATAACGAGCGCATGATTCGAATGTTCTTGAAGTCACAAAAGCGCATCGCGAGCAAGTTGAGCACCCTGGAACCCGATATCAATTTTCTTAAAGTCGGTCGTTTAACCTTTGGTTCTGACCCTTATCTTTACACACAGAACAATATCAAATTCGGCTACATCTCTGGAATTCTGAGCACGCGCGTTCCTAAAGCCCTCGCAAAAAACACGTTTCCTTCCAAAGAGGTTCTGGCGATTTCAAACTGGGACCGCAAAATCGACATGCTTATCGAAGAAGCCCTGAAAGAAGACATTCAAGTCGTCAGTGGCATTCCGACTTATATCATCAGTATTTTTGAAGCGATCTTACAAAAAACAGGAAAGAAAAACATCAATGAAATCTGGCCTCGACTGAAGGTTTTTGTTTACGCGGCGACGCCGATTAAGCAGTACACCGAAAGATTAAACCGCCTGGTTGGACATGAATTGAACTATTATGGAGTCTACGCCGCAACCGAAGCGGCCATTGGACTTCCCTACGAAAAATATCAGAACGGACGCCAGAAGTATTTCCTAAATCCAGATCTTCTTTATTCTTTCACCCCCGTTCATGGTGATAAAAAATCCCTGGGTCTTCACGAAATTGAAATGGGTGTTCCTTACTATATCAATGTCGGCACTCCGAATGGCCTTATTCATTACTCAATGAAAGACGTTATTAGTTTTCAACAAAATAACGAGGACCTCGTGTTTGAGTTTGTTGGCAGAAAAAGCACGGGCATGAACTTAGCAGCAGAAAAAGTCAGTGATGATGAAATTTTAGATTGCTACTTGGCGACTAAGAATCTTCGCAACGTGGACCTTCGTCACTTCTTTCTTTCCCCGGTTATGAATGACGGAAAAGCATCTTACCACTGGACACTTTTTGTTCCGGCACACGCTGACGTTAACGTCGAGCAATTAGCCCACACTGTGGATCAAGAAATGCAGCGCCTAAACGGAGACTACAAGGATTGTCGTGAGGTGGGCGTCTTGGGACCCGCCCATGTCTCTATAATGAGTGCCGATTACCTGCAAAAATATTTTGAAAGCAACCGCAGTCGCGGTCAGTTTAAATTAAAAACAACTTTTGAAACGGCTGAAGAATACCTGAACTTCATGCGCTCTCATATCGCCGGAGAAATTCAATGATTCTTGGGTTGATTCTTCTTGGATTTCTTTCCGCTTTTGCTTTGGGGCCTGCGAGCTTCAATATTATTCGCAGTCTGGTGCGGGATCGCACTTGGCCTTGGAGATCCATTGCCGGCTTTCTTTGCGGGGATGTTATGTATATCGTGCTGGCCTTGGTGCTCTTAAAGAGTCCTGTACTTCACGAGGAATGGCTGAAGGCGGTTTTAACAATACTGACTGTTTTATGCTTGGTGTTTTACTCAGTAAAAGTCCTTTTCAGTAAAAACACTCTCAATAGCTCTTCTTTTAACGAAGACTTCTTGATGCGCCCTTCATTTAAAAAGAGCTTTCTTCTGACGATGGCAAACTTTCATCTGGTATTTATTTATGCGGGCCTCTTTGCCAACATCGCCAATGAAAAAGGCCTGACACTTTGGATGGGTGCGCTGGCTTACCTAGTAGCCTTCTTCGTCAGTTTCATTTTACTTCTGTTTACGATCCAACAATTCAAAAATCAGCTTCAGGGTTTTCTTCGCAAAATTGAAGTTGTAGCGGCCTGTGGGTTTTTAACCTTTTCGGCTTATCTTTCATTGGGAATTTTATGAAAAATATCTTTGCCTTATTATTTCTTTTTCCTGCGTTTTCCTATGCCGACTGCACGCTGGTTCGCGAGCTGAACGGACAAAAACATTTTACCTGTGGAGCTGAAGGCGCGAAAAACAAAGTGCATGTTCTAGATTTGCAGGGCGGGTTTTCGGAAACGGCTTATTATCATGGTCTCTTTCTACGCCCTGAAATTGAAAAAGGCGTTTTAGCGGGCGTGCAAACCCAAGTGCAAAGGGCCTTCGCGGAACTTTCACCTAAAGACCGGGAGCAAATTCTTCTGATCAAAAAATGCGTGATAGATAACTACCGCGCCAGCGTATCTGACGAGTTTAAGAGCGGTCTTAAAAATCTTTATCGCGGATTAAAAGACGCTGGTAGCAAGGTGGGCTGGAATGAATTTGAAGAGAGCAACTATATGGTGGAGTTTTCGATCTTCACCGACTCAATGCAAAGATTGCTTGATGAAAGCCCTCGCAAAGGAAAAATGAAGGTGTTTGCTTCCTGCGCACCTTACTTTGTCGGTCACGCTCTTCTAAAACCTTTTAAGAAGCTCGCACAAGGTCTTCGTTCTATAAAAATGGGGTGCACAGGGATAAGTGCATCGGCGACAAGCTCCACGGATGGAGCCCTCGTTCACGGCCGTAATTTTGATACAGGTCTTTTAGGTTTTTATGAAACAAACCAAGTCATTGTGATCAATCGTCAGCGCAACGGCATCACATCCGCAGGTCTTGCTTCCGCAGGACTGCACTACGCCGGGGGTATCAGTGGAATTAATAACTACGGCCTGGCAGTCAGTCTGCATGAACTTCAGACGGAAGGAACACAGATCCGTTATGAGAAGGGTCGCTCCGATGTAGCCCCTTTCCTTCTTCACTCTGTATTAATGAAAGCAAGAAGCTTGAATGAAGCCATTTCTTTGATTCAAACAAGAAAAGGCTTCGGAGCTTGGACCTTCTTTATTTCGGATTCTAAAACTGATGAAGCCGCCTCCATAGAGCTTAGCGGAAATACCGTAGTTGTCGCCCGTCGTTCCAAAGACAGTTATTTAGGTCAGAGCAACCATTTCGTGGGTGCCCCAACAAGCGCTGAAGGTTATGAATACAGTCTGAATAAAACACTAGAAACTCGCGCCCGTCTTTCTCATGTTCATAGAACAATGAAAGAAGATTTTGGTCACATCGATGCACAATGGGTGATCAATCGCTTAAGTGGTCACACCGACGAACTTGTGGGAGCCCGCAGTTTTGGCCGTACTACTACGAAAGTTTATACGGCTGCGACTCATGTGATGATTCCCGAAAGGCAGGAATGGTGGATGAGTGTCGCGGAAACTTATCCGACCCATCGCTCCCCATTTATTGGATTTCGCTTAAGTTCGAACCCCCATTCTCCCGTGGAAGTGTTAGGTATTAAAAGGGCTTGGGAAGATCCAGAGAAACAAGCCTGGTATGATTCCATGAAATATTATGTTCAAGCCTATCTGACAAATGAAGCTGATCATAAAACTTTGAGTGGCTTTGACAGAACGCTGGGTCTTATCCAGCAAGCTTCAGATCAAGCGTTAAGTGCGGGCGTTTATGAATTCCCTTACCACTTCATGTGGGCGCGGATCAAAGTGCAAAGAGCAGCTCAAGCCATTATGGCAGGCAAACGCGACGAAGCATTCATAGATCTTTCCCAAGGACTAGAAAAGCTAGAAGAAATCTCTTCCACCATTGGCCCGACTCTGCATTCCTACGAGCGATTTCAGTTAGATCTGTGGAAGTTTCGTGCGGAAACTCTGAAGCCCCAGACACATAAAAACAAAACGCAGCAACAACGAGCACGCACCGAAGCACAAAATATTCTGACCGGTTTGATTCAGAAATACCCTCGTCAGAGTGAACTTTATGATTTGCAATGGAGTCTTCAGGAAGAGGCTCAGCTGTACATCGTCCTTGATTCAGAAATTCGTTTAGGGACTGTCGAATAGTTCCGGGGGCTTCGTCAGGACCCGACGAGGCCCTTTCCTTTTTTTTTACGGGCTGACCAGGAGGCGTTGCAGACTTCCATCTTTTTTCATCGCCTCAATGGTCTTCGAAAAAAGATCAGCAAGTTCTTTGCCTTCTTCGTTGTTCTGAAATGCGTAAAAAACTTCCTGTTGGGCGATAGGTTTTTCTTTATTAAACAGAATGTCTTTTTCGCCACTTAATTGCAGAGCTTTTAATCCGGAGCGCTCTTCAACGATGAAGGCATCAATCTGTCCTTGCCCGAGCTTGCGCATATTCAAGACGTCATCCGCCGCATATTCAAATTTAATTTTTTTATTTAAGAGAAGTTCTTTTGAATACGGATAGCGAAATGTCAGTCCGACTTTTTTACCTTCAAGATCTTTCACACTTTCTAAAGTCTGACCTTTTTTAAAAAAGATGTGGTCCACCTTCACGTAAAAAGAGCTGGATCTGGGAGCTTTTTTGGGAATAGAGACATCTAAACCCGGAAAGAGACCTTGAACTTTATTTCCACTAAAAATCAACAGCGCTTTGCCGGTGGGATACACACTGATGTGGATTTTTTTATTTGTGCGCTTTGCGATCTCTTTAGTGAGGTTCACAAAAAGTCCTCGCTCAGAATCTTCCACCATTAAAGGTATTGGGAAAGTAGCCAGCTCTACGGTTTTGGCAAAAACCAAGGTCGGCATTAAGAAAAGTGCGGCGAAGAAATACCGTGAACAAGAATTCATATGATTAGTTAAAGTTTATTGTCGTCTTTTATCAAGACATAAATAAACAATTTTAAGTCACAGTTTAGCTAGAAATTTTTCATCGCCAAGGTGGAGTTGCGCTTTCCCTGAAATCCCTCTCGCACAATCACTTCGAAACCATGACTTTTGAGGGCTCTTTTAAGGGAGCCCTTGCACGCATACGTAGATAGAACACACTGAGAAGCTGAAACTTGCTCTAGGAGTGAGTTTAAAAACTCTTCCTCCCAGAGAAACGGAGACGTTTTTGAACTGAAGGCATCGTAGAGAATGCAGTGATATTTCGACACCAGTTTTGCCTCTTTACTAAGAGAGCCCGAAATATCCGAAAGCTTTCGGAAGTGCTCGCACAGAAAGGACTTCACTGTTTCCGGGGAAATCCCCGTTTCACCAATCACACTCTCTAACATTTGTTCGTAAGTATTTATCACTTCCGAATGAAGCGAGTGGGTTTCGCCATGAATCCATTGAAAAAAGAAGTCGCGTAACTCGGGGACACTTTCGTAGCTCGTGATTAAACCCACATCCGCGGCGTTCTTATTTTGCAGAAGTGCTTCACGAGCAATAACTGATTCAATATACCCCAAACCCAAGCCCACAATTAAAAAATGAGGTTTTTCTATTTTCTTGAAGGTTTCCTTGATGGGCTCGCCGTAGATCAGCAAAGTTTCCGCGCAAGCTCCTCCGGAGTGATGCATGGACTCGCCTCGGTCCTTTAAGGGATCTACGGACTGCAAAAGACGCAAGGAAGGGCTATGATCCCCTGTGATTTCGATTTCAAATCCGATATCGCTCCATGCTTTCATTGACTTCCCGCAGTAGAAACTTGTACAAGAACCTATGGAAAAAGGCTGGTTAGGACTTCCCTATCATACAATCAGTGAGCACTACAATAAGCTCTTTGGAGAAAAGGTTTATAAGGTGCCGGTCTCTGTTGTAGATGATTGCCCCAACCGTCGCGGCTTAAAGGGCATGCAAACCTGCGTTTTTTGTGATGTCTGGGGATCTGCTGCCAATGCCGAAAGCCTTTCCATGGAGCTGCGAAATCAGATTGAAACTTATCAATCAAAAATCGGCGCTCGTTACAACGCCAAAGCGTTTTTGATTTATTTCCAAGCCTATACAAATACATTCACGAAAGTCTCAGCTCTTCGTCACAACTTTGATGTGGCTCTTTCATATCCTTGGGTGAAAGGTTTCACACTGGGAACACGCCCGGACTGTCTTTCAAAAGCAGTCTTAGATATGTGGCAAGAGTATCACGAAAAATCCTTCGTCGCGGTTGAATTGGGAGTACAAAGCTTCTTCAACGATCAACTGGAGTTCATGCGACGTGGACATACGGCCGAGGCCTCCTTAGAAGCCGTTCACAAAATTGCTGAGAACACAAAAGTCGATTTGGGAATTCATCTGATCTTTGGAAACCCCGAAGAGACAGATGATCACATCGTGAAGACCGCTGAGATCGTGAACACACTCCCTATCACCAATGTGAAGCTTCACAACTTGCACGTTCTTAAAAATACGCCTTTAGAGGGCATGTACCACGCCGGAGAATTCACTCCGATTGATCGCGACACCTACGCTCACCGGGTTGAACTTTTCTTGCAGCATCTTTCACCGCGCTTTGCGATGCACCGACTGGCAGCGTACTCTTCGCGCTGGGATGAGCTTGTGGCGCCGGAATGGACGAAGGATAAAATGGGTACGCACCAGTACATCATCGACTATTTACGTGCGAGAAAGTCCTATCAATCACAAAAATTCACCGCAGAAACTCCGGGTGATTTGGATTTGCAGTCCGTTTTGCAAAGAAAATCCGTCCCGCTTGCTACAACTCATGCTTAGTTTCTGTACAATTTAAGATCGTGTAAGATCAGTACAGGGAAATTCCCGTTTAAAACAGCTAAAAACAGACTTTTCTAACTAGACCTTGGTTTTACGAGGTAAAATCATCAGCTCTTGCTAATTTTGTTTGCAGCAGTTTTATGTCAAGCGCTTCACCGAATCTGCTTAATTGATGAGCAACGTCACAAAAAAGTTGGCGTTATCCCAAAAAATATTCTTGCAACTTCGAAGAAAGAATTACACAGTTGGAATTGAGATCGATACCCGCCTTATTGATGAGGCACCTGAAAGAGACCCCTAGATATAGGGGTAAGCCGAAAGAAGAACTGACGGCCACTTAAGGGAGGTTGACGAGTAACAACTCTGGACCAACAGCTAAGGATTAGCGATTCAGTCTCTAAAATAACACACATTTATATATTGAGCCACGAGCTGATTTTTTACGAGGGGTGAAAAATCGGTCGGGGATTTTTTTGCCCAAATGGAACGGGGCAGAGGGGATACACCATGTTGGAAACAACAGCTCACATCATGAGAGTTAAAAAAAGAGATGGCACGCTGGAGCCGGTCGACGTTACGAAGATCGTTGAACGCGTGACTCGCAACTGCCAGGGCCTGACTCAAGTGGACCCACTACGTGTTGCTACGAAAGCAATCAGTGGTCTTTATGATGGCGCAACAACAAACGAACTCGACAATCTTTGTATTCAGACAGCTTCCCTATTGATCGGTGAAGAGCCTGAGTATTCTCGTTTGGCTGCTCGTCTTCTTTCTATCTATATCGACGAAGAAGTTCGCTCTCAAAAAATCCAATCTTTTGCAGACTCTGTGGCTTTTGGTCACTCTGTAGGTCTGTTGTCTGAGGCGACTTATAAATTCGTGGAAGCTAATAAAGCCGCTCTTTGCGCAGCGATCGAACCGTACCGCACAGACCGTTTTGAATACTTCGGTCTAAGAACTGTTTACGATCGTTATCTATTGAAAAATCCAACTTCTCGCCAAGTGTTCGAGACTCCTCAATACTTCTTTATGCGCGTGGCTTGTGGCTTGGCTCAATCAGTTGAAGAGGCTATCGAGTTCTATCGTTTGATCTCTTCTCACGACTACATGGCTTCAACGCCAACATTGTTCAACTCTGGAACAACTCGTCCTCAGATGTCTTCTTGCTATCTTTTGGACTCTCCAGCGGACGATCTTAAAGCTATCTACGACAAATATTCAGACATCGCTTTGTTGTCTAAATTTGCCGGCGGTATCGGTGTGGCTTACTCTCGCGTTCGTTCTCGTGGTTCTTTGATCAAAGGAACAAACGGCCACTCTAACGGTATCATTCCTTGGTTGAAAACAATGGATTCTTCCGTTGCGGCGGTAAACCAAGGTGGTAAGCGTAAAGGCGCGGCTTGCGTGTACCTAGAGACATGGCATGCGGACATCGAAGAGTTCCTTGAACTTCGTGACAACACCGGTGATGAAGCAAAGCGTACTCACAACTTGAACTTGGCAAACTGGGTTCCAGATTTGTTCATGAAGCGCGTTGAAGCAGACCAAATGTGGTCTTTGTTCGATCCACGCGTCGTGCCTCATTTCGTAGACACTTACGGTCCTGAGTTTGAAGCCGCTTATGCGGAAGCCGAAGCTAAGAAAATGTACGTAAAACAAATCAAAGCACGTGATTTGTACTCTCGTATGATGAAAACGTTGGCGCAAACTGGTAACGGTTGGATGACGTTTAAAGATGCGGCGAACTTGAAAGCCAACCAAACGGGTGAGGCTGGTAACGTGATCCATCTTTCAAATCTTTGCACAGAGATCTTGGAAGTGACTTCCAACTCTGAAACTGCGGTTTGTAACTTGGGTTCTGTCAACTTGGGTCGCCACGTTGAAAACGGTCAATTCAATTTCGAAAAACTGGCGAAATCTGTTCGCACAGCTGTGAAATACTTGGACCGCGTTGTTGATATCAACTTCTACCCTATCCAAACAGCTCAAGACTCCAACCACAAATGGCGTCCAGTAGGTTTGGGTGTGATGGGTCTTCAGGATGCTTTCTTCCAATTGAAGCTTCCTTTTGACTCGGCTGCGGCTCGTGACTTATCAGCAAAAATCCAAGAAGAAATCTACTACAATGCGCTAGTAACTTCTTGTGAACTTGCAGAACAATTCGGCCCTCACGGTGCTTATGAGCAAACAAAAGCTGCTAAAGGTTTGTTGCAATACGACCTTTGGGGTGTGACTCCGTCTCAACCAGAGCGTTTTGAGAAATTGAAAGAAAAGATCAAAAAGCACGGCTTGAGAAACTCTTTGATGATCGCGATTGCGCCAACAGCGACAATTGCCTCTATCGTGGGTTGCTACGAAGCGATCGAACCACAAGTTTCTAACTTGTTTAAGCGTGAAACACTTTCCGGTGAGTTCATGCAAATCAACAAGTACCTAGTTACTGATTTGAAAACTATGGGCTTGTGGAACGAAGACCTTCGCAATGAAATCAAACTTCAAGATGGTTCTATCCAAGACGTGGCGGCAATCCCTCAGCAATTGAAAGAGTTGTACCGCACTGTATGGGAAATCCCGATGAAGTCTTTGATCGACATGGCGGCTGATCGTGGCGCTTACATCGACCAAGCTCAATCTTTGAACTTGTTCATGGAAAGTCCAACAATCGGTAAAGTTTCTTCTATGTACATGTATGCATGGAAAAGAGGCGTGAAAACGACTTATTACCTTCGCTCTCGTCCAGCAACTAAGATTGCGAAAACGACAGTCAGAACTTCAGGTAATGGTTTAAGCATGACTTCTGAAGCTGCCAACACGATGGACGCGGCTCCAGCACCAGCTGCTGAAGCGGCTCCAAAAAAGACTTACACAGACGCTGAAGTGATCGCTTGCTCTCTGGAAAACCCAGAAGCTTGTGAAGCTTGTCAGTAGACGCGGCGGTAGCCGCTGAGAGTCCGCGGATGCGGAGGATGTCGCGGCACCTCGGTGCTGCGACTGGACTGGTTCGTTAGAACCGAAATTGCTCCCTCCGGACGAGGGAACGTAAATACATCGGAGAACGTTTTTATGATTTTAGATCCAGGTTTTAACCTTACATTACGCCCTATGAAATACCCTGTTATGTACGAAATGTACAAAAACGGGATCAAAAACACTTGGACTGTGGATGAAGTTGATTTCTCTACAGACCTTGTGGACTTGCACACAAAATTGACTCCAGCGGAAAGACATTTGATCTCTCGCTTGGTTGCTTTCTTTGCTACAGGTGACTCTATCGTTGGTAACAACCTGGTATTGAACTTGTACAAACACGTGAACTCTCCCGAGGGCCGTATGTACTTGTCTCGCCAGCTTTATGAAGAAGCTTTGCACGTTCAGTTCTATCTGACGTTGTTGGACACTTACATCCCAAATCCAGACGAGCGCGCGGAAGCTTTCTCGGCGATTGAAAACATTCCTTCTATCAAGAAGAAAGCCGATTTCTGCTTTAAATGGATTGATTCTATCAACGAGTTGAACGAGCTAAAAACCAAAGAAGATCGTCGTCGTTTCTTGATGAACTTGATCTGCTTTGCGACTTGCGTGGAAGGTTTGTTCTTCTATGCAGCTTTTGCTTATGTTTACTTCTTGCGTTCAAAAGGTCTTCTTGCGGGTCTAGCATCTGGTACAAACTGGGTGTTCCGTGACGAATCTATGCACATGGCTTTTGCGATCGAAGTGATCAAAACAGCTCGTAAAGAAGAGCCAGATCTTTTCAATTCACAAATGGAAGACATGGTTGTGCAAATGCTTGAAGATGCTATCGAGTGTGAGATGGACTTCGCTAATGACGTTCTTCACCTGGGTGTTGCAGGTCTTTCTGCAAAAGACATGCGCCAATACCTTGAGTATTGTGCCGATCAACGCCTTGAAAGCTTGAACATTGCTCCACGTTACAACGTGAAAAATCCGTTCTCGTTCATGGAGCTTCAAGACATGCAAGAGCTTGCAAACTTCTTCGAACGCCGTGTGTCTGCTTACCAAGTGGGTGTTAGCGGTGCGGTTGCTTTCGACGAGGCTTTCTAGGCGACAGCCTAGGAGGCTGCAGCGCCGACTGGCGCGGAAGCTGGACTTCATATTAAAAACGCGATTCTTTGGACCTTATTTTTTCTTATCTGTATGGGGGTAGGATTTCTTCACGGAGTTCTACCCCAAGGTCTTTCTAGATCTTACTTTATCAGTCCCACAAAAATTCAAGTTTTCACCACAGACGAAGTTTTCTTTCCTTTAGAAATCAGAAAAGAACTTGAAGACGAACTCAATGTGAAATTTTCAGTCACTATTACTCGAGATTGGGACGCGATTTTAGCCAACACCGTAGCAAGTCCCGCGGTCGATCTTATCTTTCTTCCCTCTTACTGGGCCAATACGCTGGCTCACCAAGATCTTCTTTTAGATATTGCGCAAACTCGTAAGCAGTTACAAAACCGCGTGGCTTCGGATTTCCTTTCCATCAAATCCACGGGGGCTTTTCACTTTTTGCCGTTCTATTGGATGAAGACCGGCATTCAAACTTCTAAGCATGAAAGCTTTACGGAGTTTTTAAAAAACAAGACCGAATCCTTTCTTCTTCTTTTAGCTGATGAAGACCTGCTTCTAAAACATTTCCAGCTTTGGAAAGAACAAGGCTTGCTGGACGAAGTGACGCAAAAGAAAGTTCTGACTTTGCAATTGGATCAGTTAAATCGGGATCTTCCTGAAGAAGGTGCAATGGAAGGACCTTTGACTCAAGAATCGAAAGAGCTCACCACTTCTTTCGTCAGTGCTCTTTTAGTCTGGGGGGCCGCGATCCCCGTGAACTCTCCGAATAAAGAATTGGTCTTAGAGATCTTAGAAACTTTAAGCTCTACTGAGCGTCAGGAACGAACTCTGTTACGAACGCCATTTAACTCTGCGTTTTCAACGGTCACCGCCAATTCGATTCCATTAAACCGTCGTGCTGACTTTATTCGGGATTTAAGATTGAAAGACACAATCATCCTTGAGACCAAGGATCAAGAAGCGAAGAACAAACTTCGTAATGAATTTAATCTGATTCTTTAAGGCTTCACGACACGAAGAGTGGATTGGCCTTGAACTTCATTCACGACCAAGCTTCCGCTAGCATCATAAGCATAGATGATGATCTTCAATGAATACTGACCCGAAGCCATAGCTCCCAGATTCAAAGAAAAATTGAAGCGGCCGTTCTTACAACTCGCGATGTTGCTTCCGGTATTGATGTCGATGATAGGCATCTGCGAACCACCGTTTAATAAATAAATACGGTGTGTCGGATAGGTAGAAACATAACACTCACCAGAGACATCGGCTCTAGTTTGACCGGCGGTCGCACTGATCTGAGGACTGTCGACTTTAAGGAATAACTCTTCCGACTTAGGCTCTTTGCTGACCGCATGCGTGGAGGGATCGTCTTTTTGATCTGTAAGCAAGGAATTGCCTTCAATGGGCGAACAAGCCGCTAGCAAAGTAAGGCTTAATAAAGCTGCTCCCTGAACTATAGATTTCATAGATCCCCCACCTATCCAGGATATATGAGAGATCGGAAGACTTGGACCGGAAATTAAATAAATCTAGTTTTGAGACGCAAAAAGGTGCTTAGGTCCTTTCAGCGCGCGTTCCAAAATGAGAGGGTCCAAGAAAAGGAAGTATGTCGACACCATCGTCGTTGCAAAAGGTCCCAACCCCATAAAAATCCCAATTCCTGCGTGGAAGAACACACCTAAGAGCAACCACAGATTGCGTGTCTTCGGCCAAGCCACCATCGCTGGAAAATAGATCTCAAAAATAATCGTCAAGTAAGCAATGACTGGAATCACCCACGGAATACTTCTTAAGAATGAAAAATCAAAAGTCGTCATTTGAGGATTCGCCATCACACTCCACAGGGCTGTGCCGTCCCACCAGCTTCCGCCTTTGAGCTTTTCCCAACCCGTGTAAGCGTAAAGAACGGCAATCTGCACCTGCATCATGCGAATCATCATTGAGCTGATCGTGTCTGAAGATTTAAACGTGCTTTTCTTACGGATCAAATTGAGCACACTCAATCTTTCGCAGGACTGCGTGAAGGACATATAAAATAAAAACAGAGCCGCGATAATATCCGCCCCGAAGTTCACTGAATAATTGCGCTGAATAAAACCCGCATTAATGATCCAAGCTGCCCACATCAACCAACGTCCCCCGATCCCGAGGGTCAGAAGGATTAAAAAAACCACCAGCAACGAGTGCATGATCATATTCATTGAGTCGGGCCAGAAGGCCCATAAGAACAAAGGACGATACAGATCGGGCATGATCTCTAAAGCCATGGAGCGCGGAATCCATGCATTATCACCATAATAACCCAAGTTAAAAGACCGCACGACATACAGATACACCATCGTTCCGCAAAGAAGAATGCGCATATACGCCAGACCTAAAAGGTTTTGCGGAGCAAACCAGAACTGATCCCATTTCTGCCACAGATTTTTAAAAGATGCTTTAATCATAAAGCCTCCTCATCCGCACCACCGGTGCAAGAATAGTATTCACGCACGTACTGCAGCTCTTGAGAAAGATCCTTCACGGTTTCGTCTTTTCTGAAAACGACTTGATCTAAAGGTGGTACGGTTTCAATCACGTGCTCCATCTCGACAGAGCTGGCCCCAGGGTACTGCTTACACAGCCAAGGGCCATATAAGACGCGCAAACGTTTTGGTTCAATCACCATAAAGCGCATGGCATAGAGTTCACGTTTTCTTGTGGCGCTCGAGATGCCTTTGTTTTTTTCGGCCGGGAAATAACCATCGATAGGCTCTTTGATATCGTTACCTTCTTCATCAGAGTAACGAATCGTATAGCGAACATACATTGTGTGGGCAGGATCTGGGGAAAAGAAATTCCAGCTGGCGTTCAGCCCCACGGTGTTTGCGTAGGGCGTGATAAATTTTGAAGTCACGCGCCCAAAGTAGGCACCTACGTTGGGCATTACGAACATAGTAAAGATGTTATAGACAATCCAAAGGCTTAATAAAACCTTAAACGGAAGCATCCCCTTCTTCGTCAATGTCATCAGCTTCTCCTAGGAATGGCAATTCCTCATCTTCCGCTGACTCTTCATCGCTGTCAGCAAAAAGTTGATCGTCAGAAGCTTCATCTAAATCTTCATCGTTGTCGAAGGACTCTAATGCCTCGGCAAGCTCTTCAGAAACTTCGCCTTCTAGAGTCTCCCCATCAGCGTTCATTTCTTCATTTTCTGCCGCAGCTTCTGCAATCAAGGCTTCCTCAACGCTATCACCTTCCGATACTTCTGTTGAAGCACCTTCTGCTGAGCCTGGGGTTGATTTCATGAAGTTCGCTTTTTTGTCAGCCGCGATGGCTACCAAAGTCGTACCTGCAGCCAAGGCCTCATCGTACTTCTTCAACCAGTTTGCATCGCGAGTGGAAACAGGTTCTCCGAACGCCAAAGCATCACGGATGTTTTGGGCGCGCTCTTGATCACGTTTTTCAGCCTGACGACGTTTTTCTTCTTCGAAGAAGTTTGTCGTCGTCGCGATATCTTCAAGTTGTTCTTGAATCTTCATCAATTCGTCTTCGCCTTGCGAGTAAGCACCCACGAAAGTTTCAGACATGGAATCTGTGATGGATGCCAATGTTGGTTTTTCTTCAGCTTGTTGCTCGTCGATACCTTCAGGCAACAATTCGTCGATTTGCGACAATGTCGGAAGTTCTTTGATCGAACGAAGGCCGAAGATTTCTAGGAATTTTTTTGTAGTTCCGTATTGCATTGGACGACCTGGAAGCTCTGATTTACCTTCAAAGCTCACCAAGTTCTTTTCCATCAAAGCACGCAATAAGTGACCCGATTCCACACCACGGATTTCATCGATCTCGGCCTTAACTGTCGGTTGTTTGTAGGCGACGATAGAAAGCACTTCTAATGCCGGACCTGAAAGCTTGAATTGACGAGCCTTCAAAGTGCGTTTTAGGAATTCCATGTTATCGATTTTAGTGCGCAGTTGGTAACCACCTGGAACTTCTTCCAAAGTCACACCACGACGTCCACCCGCGTATTCCACGGCCAATTGATCCAAGGCTCTGCGAATTTTATCACCGCGGATGTTGGTACCTTTAAAAAGAAGCTTTAAAGAGGCCAAGCTCACCGGACGGTCACTGGCAAAAAGAACGCTTTCTACGATGCTTTCAAGACGCTCTTCTTCAACGAATTCAACTTCTTCAATTTCGGCAGAGTCAAAATTATCAAGTTCAGTTCCTTCAACAGAAACATCTTCTTCTTCAGAAGCTTCCGCTTCCATTTCTGCCACATCATCTTCACTGGCTTCCGGAAGGAAACCTTCAGACTCTTCTTCTTCATTTAAAAAGACCGAAGCATCAGACTCAATACCGTCTAGCTCCATGTCTTCGAACGCATTTTCGTTTTCAGATTCAGAAAGTTCAACTGCTTCGGCTTCAGTTTCAACTTCAGCGGCTTCAACTTCCGCCTCCATCACTGCTGTTTCAGCTTCTGCTTCAACTGGTGCTTCAAGATTTTTCTTTTTTCTCGCCATCTTTATACTTCCGTTGCGTCGTCTTTAAATAGTTCGTTTTCCATTGCTAGGATCTCGTCGTCCGTGGCGATATCTAGACCTGATTCTGTAGCTTCAGCAGAGGATCCATCCTCAATAAAGCCCAATTGCATTTGAGGGTTGGCTTCTTCCAACTTATCTTCTGCATCTGTCAGAAGGAACTCTTCGTCCTCCTGAATTTTCTTGGATTCTTCCATCATCTTTTCAGCGACTTGATCCGCACGCATAGAATCGTATTCTTCCACGCGGGCCAAAACGTCTGTTTCGATTGGTTTCTTCGCATCCACCCAGATATCCGCGTAAGCTTCTGTCTGGTAAAGACCTACAAAACCCATTTTTCCAAGCTCTAACAATGACAAGAAAGTGATCAAAGCTTGGCGGGCGCGATCTTCTGTCGCCGTCACCAATTCCATCATCGTCAGGCGTTGGCCCACGATTAAGCGGTCTTTGATTTCCAAGACACGGCTGGCGATAGACTGCGCCTTCGCCGCCACTTGATGCACTTTCTTTTTAACCGAACGCAAAACTTTACGGTAAGTTGAGATCAAAGAAAACAGGGCGTTTTCTTCTAAAATAATCTCTTCTTCTTTTTGATCTAAAGACTCACGAGTTCCACGCAACCACACGTCACGACCTACCAGTGGGCGCTCGTACAATAGCTTCGCGGCTTCTTGATACTTTTGGTATTCCAAAAGTTTTTGTACCAGTTCTTTACGTGGATCTTCTGCTTCAACAACCTCGCCGTTTTCATCGTACTGAGGAAGAAGCATGCGAGATTTAATTTGAATCAAAGTGGAAGCCATCGCCACGAATTCGCCGGCGACTTCAAGATCCAATTCCTTCATCAATTTGATGTAATCAAGATACTGCTTGGTGATCTCATGGATTTTAATATCCATGATGTCCATTTCTTCTTTACGAATAAGATAAAGAAGAAGCCCCAGCGGTCCTTCGAATTTAGGCAACTGAACTGTAATACTCATGAAATTGGATCCCCTCTACCATTTCATACTGGAACGAACTATCTCTAATGTCTTTTGGGCTTCCTTGCGCGCTTTGTCGCATCCAGCGTCGATGATTGAATCAAGCTGACCTGGATTATTCAACAATTCTTTTTTCTTTTCTCTTGGGCCCACCGAAAGTTTTTCGATGTTGGCAGCCAAGCGACCTTTACAGTCTCCGCAACCGATTCCTGCTGTGCGACATCCTTGTTCCACCCAGGCGATATCATCGGCTGATGAATAGAGTTTATGATAGCCATACACCGAACACTTCGTCGGCTCTCCTGGATCTTCGCGACGAACGCGCGCAGGATCTGTGACCATCAGATTTACTTTTTTCTTCAAATCTTTTTCCGTGTCTTCAGTTAAGAACAATGTGTTCCCGTAAGACTTTGACATCTTACGACCGTCAAGACCCGGCACCAGAGGAATCTCTGTCAATAGCGGATTCATCTCTGGCAATTTCGCTTTATATAAATGATTGAAGCGACGGACCAACTCACGCGCTAATTCTAGGTGCGACACCTGATCGGCCCCCACCGGAACGGCGTTGGCGCGATAGATAGCGATATCTGCCGCTTGCAAAACTGGATAGGCAAAACGACCCAAATTGTGGGTGTCGTTGGCTTTCATTTCTTCAATAGCGTCTTTCCACGTATTCACGCGCTCAAGCCAGCCCATCGGAACCATGTTTGAGAAAATCATGAAAAGTTCCAAGTGCTCGGGAACACGGCTTTGAATAAAGATCGTCGCCTTCTCGGGATTGATTCCCCAAGCCAAGAATTCCGCCACCATTTCACGAGTCCATGGTGTGATTTCTTTGGGCGACTTGTAGGCCGTGGTCATTCCATGCCAATCCATCGCCCCGAAAAAACACTCGTACTCATTCTGCAAAGTCAGCCAGTTTTGGAGCGCACCCCAATAGTGACCGATGTGCAAACGACCGGTGACGCGCATGCCAGACATAACGCGCAGTTTTTTTACAGGTGCAGGTGGTGGGGTTTGAACCACGTCAGAACTCATATACCAAAGCCCCCTAAGGCAAGACCGACAAGATTGTTATAGCTCCAGAAAACAGGGATCGCGAGAATACGCAAAGCTCCTGTTAAAACCAAAGCCATCAAAATCATGCTTGTAATGTGTTCGTTTTGCTCGAGCTTATAATTCAATTGAGCTGGAAGAAAACGAGCCAAAACTTTTCCTCCATCCAGCGGATGTAAAGGAAGAATATTAAAGAACGCCAGGAAAAGATTCGTCACGATAAAGGTTTTTAAGATTTCGATAAGGCCACTTGCATACGAAGCCCCCAAGAAATACTTCGCGACGATCGCGATCAATGTCGAACCCACAATCGCCAAAAGGATATTCGAAAGAGGACCGGCCAATGCAATCCAGAACATATCCACGCGGGGATTTTTTAAATTCCGCTCGTTGACTGGAACCGGTTTTGCCCAACCGAAAAAGATCGGCGTCGCTAAAACGATTGAAATAATCGGAAGCACCAAAGTTCCAATCATATCCATGTGCGCAATCGGGTTCATCGTCAGACGACCCATCATTTCCGCCGTGTTGTCACCACGACGACGCGCAACCCAACCGTGTGCATACTCGTGAAAACAGAGTGCAAAAAGGAACGGGATAAAATAAATACCAATCTTGGCGCCAATCTCGACGAAATCCATATCACCTCACGCTAAATCACACCTAGACCCTTGTCTAGTATGTCGAATCACTTGCTCAATTAAAGTGCAAACAGTGTAACACAGCTTGTTAAGAGAAAAGCTCTCGTCTTTCCAAGGCCTTGAATAAATTCTTTGAAGCGGATACGTTCTTCCCACTGTTTTAACTATATGAATGGAGATTGGACCATGTCTGACGTAACTAATGCTCGTCCCGCTTTGACGATGCTTTCTGAAGACGAAGCAGCGTTCAGAGACGCTGTAAGAGCTTTTGCTGAATCTGAAATCAAACCTCATGTGACACACATGGACGAAAAGGCAGAGATGGATCCTGCTATCGTTAAAAAACTTTTCGAAATGGGTTTGATGGGTATCGAAACACCAGAAAAATTCGGTGGCGCAGGCTCAACATTTACTATGGCTTGTTTGGCGGTTGAAGAGATCGGACGCGTTGACGGTTCTGTATCTGTTCTTGTCGACGTTCAAAATACTTTGACGACAAATGCATTCCTTAAATGGGGAACTCCCGCTCAACAAGAAAAATATTTAAGCAAAATGGCCACGGACTGGGTGGGCGCATACGCATTGTCTGAGTCTTCTTCTGGATCGGATGCTTTCGCATTGAAATTGAAGGCTGAAGACAAAGGTGACAAATGGGTTTTGAACGGTTCAAAACTTTGGATCACAAACGGTAAAGAAGCCAATGTGTTTATCGTGTTTGCGAACATTGATATGGCTAAAGGCTACAAAGGCATCACCGCTTTCATCGTTGAAAAATCTTTCCCAGGTTTCAAAGTCGGTAAAAAAGAAGACAAATTAGGTATTCGTGCGTCTTCAACTTGCGAACTTCTTTTTGAAAACTGCGAAGTACCTAAAGAGAATGTTTTAGGTGAAGTAGGCAAAGGTTATAAAATCGCGATTGAAACATTGAATGAAGGTCGTATCGGTATCGGCGCACAAATGATCGGTATCGCTCAAGGCGCTTACGAAGCCGCTCTTGGCTATGTAAAAGGCCGCGAGCAATTCGGTAAACCAATCGCTCACTTCCAAGGTGTTCAATTCCAACTAGCAGAAATGCGTACTGAACTCGAAGCCGCTCGCTTGATGGTTTACAACGCCGCTCGCTTAAAAGATGCAGGTCAAGACTTCATCGAAGCCGCAGCGATGGCAAAACTTTATGCTTCTCGTGCCGCTGAAAAGATCACATCTAAAGCTATCGACTTGTTCGGTGGTAACGGTTTCACGAAAGAATATCCGGTCGAGAAATTCTGGCGTGATGCTAAGATCGGTCAGATCTACGAAGGAACAACAAACATGCAATTGCAAACAATTGCAAAAATGGAACTAGACAAATAGTTTTCAAGTAAAGGGCTCGAAAGAGCCCTTTTTCTTTTCTTCTTTTTCCAAATAATTGTGGTTAGACTTAAGACATGAACTACTTCTTGGTCTTTCTTCTTCTTTTGAGCGCCCCCTCTTTCGCCGCCGAAAAAGTTTTTCGACTGCACTTAGCTACCGAGCCGGGGGGCCTTGACCCCAACAAGCAGCGCACTTCCTCTTCGAGTTACGTTTTGGGAAATCTGTATCGCAATATCTTTTCTTACGATGATCAGAAAGGTCTTGTTCCAGATTTGGGTACAGGCTGTAAACGCGATAAAAAACGAACGACCCTTACCTGCAATCTGAAAAAAGATTTGCAGTGGAGTGACGGCTCTCCACTGACGTCCGATGATTTTTTAAGAACCTATATTAAAATTCTGACTTCTAAAAATGCAATCCCCCGCGCAGACCTGCTTTTTAAAATCAAGAATGCCGAATCCTTTTACAAAGGAGAACTCGACGCGAAGAAGTTGGGAGTGAGCACTCCGGACAAGCACACTTTGAAATTTGAATTCACCAACCCCGACCCAGACTTTGAATACAATCTTTCAAACCTCTTACTGGCGCCGACAAAAGAAGATCTGACGGCCTACTCCGGCCCTTACAAACTCAAAGAATGGAAAAAGGGGCAAAAGCTCGTTCTTGAACCCAACCGACTTTACAAATTAGGACATGTCCAGCGTCCGGTCGTGGAATTTCTTTTTATCGAAGAAGACACCGTGGCTTTGCAGCTTTACGAAAAGAATGAGTTGCAGTTCTTACGTCGCCTTCCCACGCTTTTCATCCCGACTTATAAAAACCGTAAAGACTTTTACTGGTACCCGGTCACCCGTCTTGACTACTTGGGATTTGGCCCCGAGCTTTCCGGCGATGAAAACACACGCAAGGCTTTCACCTATTCTTTGAACTATTCAGAGTTACAGAAGATTTTCTCATCGGAAGGCAAGCCCGGCTGCATCGGACTTCCGGATTCCTGGTTCCCGGAAAAAGCTCCTTGCTTCGACTATGATCCTAGCAAGATCCCAAAGATCAAAAACTCGAAGACCTACACGCTGATGTTTTCAGCTTTAGGCGGCGAAGATCATAAGCGCGCCACAGAGTGGCTTCAGAATCAGTGGAGTAAAAACGCGCAGTTAAAAACACATCTCGAAGTTAAAGAGAACAAAGTGTTTCTGCAGGTGTTGCAACATAATCCACCAGCCCTCTTCAGAAAAGGCGTGTCTCCGGACCGACCCACTTGTTTGTCGGCGTTAGAAACTTTCGCTCCTTGGAGCCCTGAAAATTATCTGCGCATAAAGTCGGCCGAATACGAAAAGATTTTGTCCTCGCTTTCACAAGCGCAGAAACCCGCAGAACAGAAAAAATGGTGCCTTGCGGGGGCTGATTACCTGATGAAGAACCACTTGATGATTCCTCTAGGCGCGATCCACTTTTCAGTGCTGGTAAAACCGGAATTTAAGGGGTGGAAGCTCAATCAAATGAATCAGCTGGACTTGTCTGACCTTCATTGAAGCCTCTAGAATAAGGTCTATGAATTCAGCAACTCAGTCCGTCGATATACATAAGGATCAGATCATATTTAACGAAGGTGATGCAGGAGACTGCGCCTACATCATCGAAAAAGGCCGAGTGCTGATTTATCTTAGCAAAGACAAAGAAGACATCCCTTTAACTATTTTAGGTGAAGGTGAAATCTTTGGTGAGATGGCCCTGATCGACAATCAAAACCGCTCGGCTTCCGTGCGTGCTCTAGAAGATGTGCGCCTAGCTATCGTCACAAAACAACAAGTTTTAGAACGTGTCTCTACAGCGGATAAAGTTGTCCAACTTCTGATGCGCGTTTTGTTGAAACGCCTTCGTCGTAAAAATATCAACACCCCAGGAGGAACAAAGATCTCTGACGTGGAGTTTGATAATTCAGGAGCTGGTGATGACGGGACTCAGACGGCATTAGACCAAATCAAACTTGAAAATCAAATTTTCCAGGCATTTCAAAACAAAGAATTTGAACTTTTCTATCAGCCCATTGTGAATTTAAAAACGAAACAAATCAATGGGTGCGAGGCGCTACTTCGTTGGAACAGTCCTCAGCATGGACTTGTTTCACCGAATCTATTCATCGATGTCATTGAAAATTCTTCGATGGTAATCCCGATTGGCCACTGGATCATCAATCAGGCTTTAAAAGATCTGCGCACCATCCAAGACCAGCTTCGTCTGAATAAAAAAGACAAGATGGCAGATGACTTCATGATGAGTATTAATATTTCAGGCCGCCAGTTCACACACTCTGATTTCGTGAACAACCTTGAAGACTTGCGCGAAAAACATGATCTTCAGCCTAAGAACATCAAACTTGAAATGACTGAAAGAATTATGATGGATGGAGCCATTGCCCTGGATGCACTGAAGCAGTGCCATGATCAGGGTTACGCGATTTCCATTGATGACTTCGGAACAGGCTTTTCAAGCTTGCAGTATCTTACGCAAATGCCTATCAGCTTTCTAAAGATCGACCGCTGTTTTGTGATGAAGGTTCTAAACGACCCTAAATCTAAAGCTGTCGTTAGTTCGATCATTCACTTGGCTCACGCCATGGATATCGAGATCATTGCTGAAGGCATTGAAAACAATGAAGAGTCCCTGGTTCTAGAGACCTTAGGGGCTCGTTTCGGCCAAGGATATTTGTTCTCAAAGCCCGTGGACCTAGGACGCTTCCTAAAATTAATCTAATGCATTTAAAGTGTCTCGCTCTGAGACTCGCCTAGACCTTCAGAGGGTTTCTAGGAAAGTACTAAAGTCCGTTTAGTGACCTCCGATAAGTCTTATGTCTTAAGACATTCAACCAGCTTAAGATTTCAACTGGAGGTCACAAAATGGCTGACAAAAAATTTGAAAAGCAAATCCCAAATAACGTAGTTTCCCTTGAATCGGCTCGCTGCTGCGGCGAAGGCTGCAAAAAGAAGTCTGAAAAGGCGGGATTTTGCGCTGAGCACTTTGAATGGTTTAAGGCCGGTCTTATCACAAAAGAAGGCATGAAAGCTTCTGACTTTGATAAGAAGTATTACCATTACACAGCGGCTAAAAAAGTCGCTTAACGTTCCTATTTCAAATTTCATCCGTTTAAGACCAGGTCTCCCAACCTGGTCTTTTTTTTATCCCAGATACTAGGGAATTTGCGCCCAAAAGGCTGTGAATAGGATGAGTCCTACAAAGAAGTATTTGATTCCGACACTAAACGCTTCGCGCATCGACATGTCTTCTCTTCGGTCCCCGACTTTGCTAGTATGAGTCCAGTTTAGGAGACCACCCGCCCATGAAAAAGGCAGCACTCATCACTGGAGCCAGCAGCGGCATCGGCGCCGCCACCGCCATCGAATTCTCTCGTAACGGTTATTTCATATATTTGATGGGTCGAAACAAAGAGCGACTGCAAGACGTCGCATTGAAGTGTCGCAGCGGAGCTTCGATTGTGTCTTGTGATATGACCGATGAAGCGGCTTTGCAAAAGCGTCTGAATGAAGTGTTGAATGCGAAAATTCATCGCGTGGAAGTGCTAGTGAATAATGCCGGTATTTTTGAAACTCATAATTTTACCGAAAGCACTGATGAACTTTGGAAGCGTCAGATGGAAATGAATTTTTTCGTCCCCGTTCGTGTGGCTCGCGCCTTCTTCCCCTACTTTAAAGAACTGGGCGGAGGAAGCATTGTGAATGTCTCTTCCACCTTGGGTCTTCGTCCCACTGTCAATACAGGCGCTTATTCCGCTAGCAAGGCAGCTTTGATTAATTGGACACAAAGCCTCGCCCTTGAAGGGGGAGCTCACAATATCCGCGTCAACGCCGTGTGCCCGGGTATTGTCGACACCCCTATTCATAGCTTTCATTCTTTAGAAGAAAGCGCGAAAAAACAGGCTTTAGAAAAAATGAAGCCCCTGCAACCCCTAGGACGTATTGGCACGTCCGAAGATATCGCAAGAACCATTTACTTCTTAGGTTCTGAACAATCCAGTTGGACGACAGGAGCAGTGATGGCGGTTGATGGAGGCATCAATCTTTCATGATTCTTGTATTAAAAAGCCCTTTTAGCAGCGCGCATTTTTATCACCAGCCTTTGTGGTCGAAGGAAGAAAACTCAAAGGCTTTTGGTCGTTGCTTTACCGAATATGGCCACGGTCATAATTATACTTTGGAAGTGGGCTTTCACATCCAAGACGCCAACCTCGCTGAACAAAAGCATGCGCTGCAAGCTCTGCTAAAGTCACTGACGGATGTTTTAGATCACGAGCACTTAAATTTTGTGATCCCTGAATTTAAAGAAAAAATCCCCACGACAGAAAATATTGCTCTGTATTTTCTTGAGAAACTTAAAGAGCATGGACGCGCAAAAGATGTTTCGTTTTTGCGCTTGTATGAAATGGAT
Source organism: Bdellovibrio bacteriovorus (assembly GCF_001592745.1). Taxonomy (NCBI): domain Bacteria; kingdom Pseudomonadati; phylum Bdellovibrionota; class Bdellovibrionia; order Bdellovibrionales; family Pseudobdellovibrionaceae; genus Bdellovibrio; species Bdellovibrio bacteriovorus. Next base: position 229,231 of record NZ_LUKD01000005.1, on the reverse strand, counting down.
AATTTGTGGACGGAGATCCGCCAATGAGTGAAGAAAAAGTAAGATTGTCAAAATTAATGGCGGAACGAGGCATTTGTTCTCGACGTGAAGCAGATGAATACATCGCCAAGGGCCTGGTTCTTGTTGATGGAGTTAAAGTCGATCAGTTGGGAACGAAGGTTGACCCTAAAGTTAAAATCACTTTGGAAGCGCAGGCCTTAAAACAACAAAAACGCCTCGCTACGATCATTCTGAATAAACCCATTGGTTGGGTCAGCGCACAACCTGAACCACCCTACCAACCTGCGATTAAATTGATCACACCCGAAAATCAATTTGGTGATTCTAAACAACGTTTGCGCAAAGAGCATTTTGAAGGTCTTGCCGTTGCGGGACGCCTGGATATTGATTCACAAGGCCTATTGCTTTTCACCCAAGATGGACGTATCGCTAAAAAAATCATCGCGGAAGAAACCAAGCTTGAAAAAGAATACATCGTTCGCGTTGAAGGCAAGCTTCCGGCGGATAAATTAAAACTATTAAACCACGGCCTTTCTTTAGACGGTAAAGCCCTCAAACCCGCGAAGGTTGAATGGGTCAATGAAGATCAGCTGCGCTTTATTTTGCGCGAAGGTAAAAAACGTCAGATCCGTCGCATGTGCGAACTTGTCGGCTTAAGAGTCACAGGTCTTAAACGTGTGCGCATCGGAAGCTTGGTTTTAGGAAAGCTGCCTGAAGGTAAGTGGCGCTTCTTAGAAGAGGATGAAAGCCTTGATTAGAATTTCTGCGGCCTTCATCTTGTGCTTTTCACTACTAAGCCTTGAAAGCAAGGCGGAAGTTCAATCTGCAAATCTTCCGCAAGCCGCAAAACCCTATGGGGAATCCTTTTCAGTCTATATCGAAAATGATACGCGCCGCTTGGGCGGACCGAATGCCGACAGTGACTACACCAGTGGTGTGCGCTTTTCTTATCAGTACGCCGAAGATCGGGAACCTTTCTGGGTTCCACCATTGATCGGTTGGTCGGATCGCTTTAAATATGAACGCGAAAAATCGACGACAAATTTCGGGATCTCTATTGCTCAGCAAATCTTTACTCCTGATGACACCGACACATCTGAATTAATTGTCAACGACCGCCCGTATGCGGCCTGGCTTTATGTGGCTCTTTCCGCGAATTTGAAAACTCCTTCACACAGTCACAATCTGGAACTGGATATCGGGCTTGTAGGACCCGGGGCTTTAGGAGAACAAGCGCAAAACGGATTTCATGAAATCATCGATGTCCCCACCGCGAATGGGTGGGATAATCAACTTTCGACAGAACCGACTTTGCAACTGAACTACAACCAAAAGATCCGTTTTTACGAATTAGAAACTGAGGCTGGAAGAACTTTTGACTTTATTCCTTCCGCAGGACTTTCTTTAGGCAACGTTCTTATCGCCGCCCATGTCGGGGCTCTTGTTCGCGCCGGCATTCGCCTTCCCGACGACTTCGGCGCCTCCAGTTTATCGTCGGTTGATGGAGAACCCTTGTTGAATTTGAAAGTCGCTAAGAAAAACATTCCTTGGCGACTTTATGGTTTTGCGGGTATTCGCGGAAATGCCGTGGCTCACAATATTTTCCTTGATGGAAACTCCATTCACGACAGCCATCACGTGACCAAGTATCCGTTTAATGCTGAAACAGAGTTTGGCTATGCTTTTCAAATTTCTCACTGGAGTTACTCGTGGAGATTTGTGACAGTGTCGCCTGAGTTTGAAGAAAAAAGCGAATTTAAAAGTTACGCTTCCATTTCAATTTCATATATTCGGCCTTGGGAATAGTTACTTTGAAGGCTTTAAGAAATCCAGACGAAGGGTTTCGTAATAAGCGATTTCTTCTTCCGTAAACCCTGCTTTCTTTCTTAAATCATGATTCAACGGTTCAATACGCTTAGGCAAACGAAGTCTTAAAGAATCCATGCGTTCTGGAAAGTCCGCATTCGGATCGATCTTATTTTCTTTACATATTTCGCGATACCATCGAGATCCAAAATCCACGTGACCAATTTCTTCAAAATTGATTTGCTTCACAATTTTTTGAATCGTCTGTTTTCCTGCAGTTCCTTCCAGACGACGAATCAAGGTGTCCCCGGCATCCAGGCCACTGCCTTCAAGATAGCGATGCACGATCAGGATGCGATCTAAAAGACTGTCTTCCACACTCACCGCTCGCCACAACGCCAAATGCACCGGCCAGTCGCCCCATTTATGTCCTAATGATTCGATACCCTCTAAGCACATTCTTAGGTGTTCCGCCTCAGAAACTGTGACAGCCAACAGTTCTTCACGAAAGCCTTGAGGGGCGTCCGGAAATTCCACCAACGTGCGAAGTCCTAGCTCCATGGCTTGCAATTCAATGCTCGCCAAATCATGAAGCATGCGGGCTTGCCCTTCCACTGTGGAAAAGCCTTTCTTAGGGGGATGAAGCTTGGGGTGCAAAGTGAGGACATCCCGTGCCGGATCTTCGGGAACAACGCCAGGTGAAGAGAGCTTTAAGGCCTCTTCACAAGAATTTTGGATATTTGCGATCTTTTCCCAGATATCCGGGGTGGAAAAACTGAACATAGGGCCTTTTACATCCTGCTCCCAAAGTTGCCAAATAATTAGTGATTTGCTGCAATAGAGCCCTGGAAAAAGTAAAAAAACGCCAGATGGAGTAATATGGGAAAATCGTGGAAAAATGCGGGTAAGGTAGAGAAAGCCCAACAAAAGGGACAAATCTTCACAAAATTAGCTAGAGAGATCGCCGTTGCAGCAAAAGCAGGCGGCCCTGACCCCGCAGCCAACTCCCGTCTTCGTCTTGCCATTGATGCCGCAAAAAAAGTGTCTTGCCCCAATGATACGATCGAACGCGCGATCAAAAAAGGTGCAGGCCTTTTAGACGATGGAAAAGTGATTGAAGAAATCACTTACGAAGGCTACGGCCCTCATGGTGTTGGCGTTATCGTCGAATGCCAAACCGACAACAAACACAGAACAGCTCCGGACATGCGCCATGCCTTTAAATCTCATGAAGGCAACATGGGAGAGGTCGGCTCTGTGGCTTGGATGTTTGATCGCGTAGGACTTATTGAAGGTGAAAAAGCCGGCACTTTCGATCCGGATGAAGAAGCGATTGAGGCTGGCGCTAACGAAGTCAGCAAAAACGATGATGGCTCTTATGAGTTTTACACAAATGCAGATGACTTAGACTCTGTTCGTGATGCTTTGGTAAAACGCGGATGGAAAGTGACGACAGCGGAGCTTTCATTCAAGGCAAAAAACATCACAGAACTTAATGATGCTCAAAGAAAAGACGTTGAAGAGTTTTTAAACTATCTTGACGACATGGATGATACTCACCGCGTTCACGCGACGGTGTAAAGAAAAAGCCGCCTGAGAAGGGCGGCTTTTTTTATTTCTGAATGAAGCGCACAACTTGGTCGATCACTTTTGTGTCTTTAAGAATGCGGCGATGACCTAAACCTTCTGTAGCAAGAATCTGGGTTTGCGGCCACACGCTTTGAATTTCTTCAGCGGCAGCATAACGAACTTCTTTATCGTCGCGATCATGCACAATCAAAGCTTTCACGCGCAATTTACTACCGATCACACCCACATTCATTTCTTTTGGAGAAAGCCCGACTTTCTCAGACAGCATATTTATAAAATGTTTTTCTGCGGCGGGGCTGATTTGCACAAACTTAAAATAGTTGTTCACGACTTTTTCATAATGAGCAGGTCCCGCTACTAAAACCAACTTTTCAGCACGAAGACCTTTGGCAACCGCCAGCACCGAGCATCCGGCCCCGAAGGAGTGAGCTATCACCGCTTCGAAATCTCCCAGCTCCTTTTGCACGTTCACCAGAAACTGAGAATAGTCGCCGACATTGGTCTGCGTTCCTTCGGAAGCTCCGTGCGCCGGTCCATCCAAAGCAACAACGCGGTATCCAGCCTCTGTGAGCGCCGGAGCAAATGCCGCCATTTGGGTTCCACGACCGCTCCATCCATGCACCAAAACAACAAGAGGGCCCTTTTCAGGCCCCCACTCATATGCGGCGATGCCGCCACCTAAAACATATTTTTTTGAAGAAGCATACAACTCCTGCTCCGATGCAGGACGAGGCACTCGCTGAGGCGTTAGAAAAAGATCCAACGCTCCTTGAGCGGCAAGTTTAGGAAAAATCCAAGAACCCGCACGAAGCCCCGCTACTTGTAACTTCTTCGCAAGAGAGATTTCCATAATTATCTTTCGACAATGGCCACAACACCCATACCGCCCGCTGTACAAATAGAAATCAGACCACGGCCTGAACCTTTTTGTGCGAGCATTTTTGCAAGACTGGCAAGAATTCTTCCGCCCGTTGCGGCAAATGGATGTCCTAAAGCCAGACTTCCACCGTTCACATTCAATTTAGAACGATCAATAGAACCTAATGCTTGAGACTCGCCTAAATGCTTACGGCAATACTCGTCGGATTCCCAGGCCTTCAATGTACAAAGAACCTGACCCGCGAAAGCTTCGTGAATTTCGTAGAAATCAAAATCTTGGAGCTTCAAATTATTACGACGAAGCATTTGCGCTACCGCACGCGTCGGCGCCATCAAAAGACCTTCGCCATTCACGTAATCAACAGCCGCGTAATCCGCATCCACCAAGTAAGCCTGAATCGGAAGGCCGTGAGCTTTCGCCCATTCCTCACTGCTCAATAGAACAGCGGAAGCACCGTCGGTCAGCGGCGTGCTGTTTCCTGCAGTCAAAGTTCCAGTCCCAGTAAAATCAAAAGCGGGTTTTAACTTTGCGAGTTTTTCCATGCTGGTATCACCGCGCACGAAGACGTCTTTCTTAAGACCTTTGAATTCAAAAACCAGGTCATTGAAGAAACCCGCATCATACGCCTTCGCTGCATTCAAGTGACTTTGTAAAGCAAGTCGATCTTGCTCTTCACGAGTGATCTTCCACTCTTTCACCATTAGCTCTGTATGTTGTCCCATGGAAAGACCCGTGCGAGGCTCTTGCACATTCGGGAAGCGCGGTTTTAAATATTCCAATTTAATTTCAGAAAGTTTCGCTATACGCGCCATCGCATTAGGAGCTTTTTGCGCTTCAGTCAAAATCCAAGAAAGCTCGTGAGGCAGAACTCCGGCAATATCACTATTGGTGTCCGTACCACCTGCGATACCGCTTTCAATCTGACCTGCTGCGATTTTTAAAGCAATGTGTGCGGCGGTCTCTAAACCCGTTCCACAAGCACGCTGAACGTCGTATCCGGGCGTGTGAGGATCTAACCCCGCGCTCAGTAACGACTCACGGGATAGATTCCAGTCCGAGGCATTTTTCATCACGGCACCCAATGCGACATCACCCAAAAGTTCACCGCGAATATTAGTTTTATTCACCAGATCCTGAAGAGTGGCCGTCATCAACTGACGGTTCGAAGTACGCGAATAATTAGTGAAGGACTTCACAAACGGAGTTCGTGAGCCTGCAAGAATGGCTACTGGGCGCATGGTTTTGTTTTTCATAGATGTTTCCTCGTGTTTCTTTTAAAACTTGAATCTACCTACCAATAGGTAGATAATACCCCTATCAGCCTTTATAAAGCAAGGACGGAAAGCATGGATACAAAAACCAAAGCATTGGATTTAGGACGTCACTATCTGCAAACCCTTGGATTTAATGGCTTTAGCTTTCAAACCGTGGCCGACGCCTTGGGTATAAAAAAGGCGAGCCTGCATTACTATTTCGCCTCAAAAGAAGAAATGGGTCTAGCGATTCTTGAGGACTATCAAAATGCCTATATTTCCTGGGCGCAAAAGATTCACGATTTGCCAGCGGACAAAAAAATGGAGCAAATGCTTCAGATGTTTTACAAGATTGGTAAAGATAAGAATAAGATCTGTCCTTTAGGTGCTTTGTGTTCCGACTTCAATACCATGTCAGAGAAAATTCAAGAGCGTTTACGGGAGTTTCATTTTCAGCAGCGCAAATGGTTGATTGTCACAATCAAAGATGGAATGAATGATAAAATCTTTCGTGCCGATTTAAACCCTGCGGTTGTGGCTGATTCTTTTTTGGCGGCAATTCAAGGGGGATTGCAAATTGCCCGCATGCGCGGCGAAGCCGAAACATTTAAAAGTATGGTTAAATTTTTAGTAAAAGGTCTTTCTTAATCCTTAACGTTCAAACACTTTCCAATCTTTGAGATTGTATTTGTTGAGGATTTTTTCTAAAGAACCATCCTGGCGCGCGCGTAAAAACCACGCATCTAAATATTCCGGTAAATAACCGAAGTGCGACTCTCGTGGAGAGCCCACTAAAACCACAGAGTTAAATCCTGTCAACGACGTCGGTAAAAGCTGAAGCTCTGCACGCGGCTTTTTAATCAAAGAATAACGAAGAACATTGTAATCACCTAAAGCAATTTCCACGCGACGATCGCCAATCATTTTAATCATGCGGTCAGCGACATCCGCTCCCGTCACTTTTAAACTACGAGCGGCAGGGATTTCTAAATGCGGCCCACCCGCATAGGTTCCCATGTCGGCAAAAACCACTTTTTTCGTGCGCAGTAAATCCTCATCAATTAAAGAGTCTTTCGATCCTGGAGTTAAGATGGCTCCGGTATAATTCACTCCTAACTTAGGCCCCACAACCCGAATCTGATCTTCATAGCGGACAAGATCTGCAGGAACGATGATATAATTCACACGACGGGTTTGCAGAGCAGACAGAAGACGCGTGTTGGGGATGCTTTCTAGATCCAAATAAAAACCGCGCTCCGTAGCAACCTCTTTAAGAATATTATAAATATATCCACCCCATACGCCGGGACCTTGCTCACAAAGATACGGACACAGGGGAGCTACGCCGATTTTAATCGTAAGAAGATTGCGCTGATTCGGAGACACCCGCGGAGTGGGAGCTGCTTTCGCCACTTCAACCTTTTGCAGAAATGACGGAACTCGCCCCATCCAGCCAGGGTAATTCGCTAAAGTTTTATTGGTCACTGGATAAGTAGGAATCAGTTTCTTTTCTGAAACTCCACCTTTCGTAAGATGGGCTATCAGAGCTCTTGCCGTTTCTCGACCCAGCTCCGCACAGAATTGCGCAGAATCGATAACTGTGATCTTGCCATTCTTAATATTTTCTACTGACAAAGGATCACCATCAAAGGTCGCATGAACAAGGTCGGTGCGCTTTTTTTCATAAAGCGTTTTAATAATAGAAAGTCCGCCGCCGTCATTGACCGTGAAGATGACGTCGACACTTCCTTTTTTCGGAAAGTCTTTTAAGAACTGCTTCACGGCCATTTCACCAGAAGCTGGATCCACGGCTTCATAGCGCTTTAAAACTTTGAATCTGCGGCCCTGATCGCGTAAAGCATCTAAAAAACCATCCACGCGATCAATCGTCGATGAGACTTTGGGATATTCAAAAATCACCAGACGCAGTTCTTTATTCTTATCAAAAAGCCCGTGAATATAGTCACCATTATCACGTCCCCCGCCATAATTATCACTCGTGGCAAAGAAGGTCATATCCCCATTCACAATATACTGATCATAAGCAAAAACAGGGATTTTGAGTTGATTGGCTTCCTCTAAAGCACGCGCCAGCGCTGAGTTGTCTGTGGGCTGAATCACCATCGCGGCTGGTTTCGCCTTTAAAACTTCGGCTACTTGAAGAACTTGATTTGTTATTCCTTTTCGACCTTCGCCAGCCACATAAGGTGTAAGAACGATTTTATCGGTACTCTTTTTATTGAATTGAGCAATCTCTTCTTCAAAGCCCTTTCTCATGGCGACTTGACCTTCGATCTTCATACTCCAATACAGAACAGAAACTTCAAAGGATTTCGCCGAAGAATGATGTGAAAAAATAAACAAGAAAATAAAAATAAAAAAGGCTAAAGCATTCACTTTAGCCATTATATTCTTTTACAGAACGAACCCCAAGGTCTTTATGTGCAAATCCTGTTAAGGGTCGTTCTGTAATTTTCCGTGATGACAAATATGGAAACAAAGAAGTCCTAGTACAACTCCACGCGATCGTTTTCTTTAAAACCGGAACCAGAATGAACAATCGCAATCGCGCCATCATTCCCAAAATAACTGATCACTTCAAGAGTTCCCTTAAGACGTCCTGGCACTCGTCCAATGTGCCCACCACTTTCGGGATCGTAAATATCATCACCATCTTCAGTGACTTTTAGTAAGTCCCCGACTTGTAAGCCAGAGACGCGGCCAACATTTAAATAAATTCTATCGCCGTTGATGGCCGCAATTCTTCCCTCCCAAGAAACTTTATCTAAGGAAGCTAAAACCTGCGGAGTAAAATCTAAAAACGCATCTTTCACAATCGTTTGAATCATATCTGGATTGTTAGAAATGAATTTATCGGTTTCAACACGCTCACCCACCCGCGTCCCCTGCTCTTCCACAGTCACAGTCTTAACTGTGTTAAAGACTTCGCGAGCCGCTCTCCCCGTCACGACACGGACTTGGGCCACAACTTCAAAAGCTGTCGACATATGACGAACAACGCCGACATTGTCGGCTTTTCTTTTGATTCGAATATCGATGATCTTACCTTCAAGAACTGCCGTCACTCCCAAAGCTTGCGCCGCCTTTGCGACTTCAGGAAGTTTGTATTGCCCCCCTTCCATCATCTTTGAAAGATCGACGTTCAGTTCTTTGCTATCTAAGGCGATGACTTCTCCGGAGCGATTTAAATCCATAATGAAGGCGTTGCGAGCTCTTTCGCGAAGCTCTGAAGGTCTTTTATCCCCAGCATCTAAAAATGGCAAAACCATCAAACGCTTGCGAGGAGCCGAGTCATCCTTACGAGCTTCGTAGTTGACGTCTTTGACGTCGCGACGAATAGAGGGACCGGCCCCATCCATAGTTGTACAAGCCGTGAACGCCAACAGCGATAATAACAAAACAAAATTCTTCACGACCGCACCTCCTACTGTGCCCACTTCAAGACGATCTCGTCTTGTTTTTCAGAAACTTTCGAAAGCTTCTTGCCTTCGATATCCAGCGCTTCCAATTTTCCTAAAAGTTCGACCGTCGAAACGGCGGTATCGACTTCAAAACTGACAGCCTCGGAACTGACTAAGCGCTCACGAATGCTTTTAACTTGAGTGATCTGAGAACGGATTTTTTCTTTCAAACCTTCCATCATCGGAAGAGTGTTACGACCTTGAATTGTCAGACGAATCACCGACGTCCCTAAAGAACCGCGCTGCCAAGCTTCTAAAACTTGTGAAGCTAGGTCGTTGGCGGTCGTCTCGATCACCTCGCGCATTTTTTTATCAACAGCACTTTCAAAACTTCCGTTTTCTGTGTCATAGCGACGAGAAACATCGGCAATAGCGCGACCATTGCTGACCTGAACAGCCGTCATACGAATTTCAATACGGTAGTTCTTTCCAGATTCCCCTTTGTTTAGAACAACCTGGCCATCAATCAAAAGAGGTGCGTTGAAATATTGAGAAAAGAATTGGGCATCCTCACCCACAATACGTTCATTTTGAAAGTCGCCGGGAACACTGTTTCCCAAGCCGGCCTCTACTGGCTTCACTGCAAAAAAATTGTTCTTTTGAAAAGAACCACGCATAGCTTCTTCAAGCACGCGAGCTTCTTTGATCAAAAAGGCCTGCTGTGTTTTATCCGAAGGCAGCCACCAACGGTAACTTTTCCCTTGCACACGATCAATCCAACTAATCACTGGAAGCACCACAGGAATGGCATCATTTTCATTTAACAAAGCATTGTCCTGAAGCATTTGTTTTAGATCACGCAATGAGACCTTTAAAGAAACGGACATTTTATATTCCGCACCTTCCTGGGTTAAACTTGAAGCCTTCGCAAAAGGAATATAACGAGCCGAGTTTTTGATGATCTTAGATTGAATCAAAGACTTGTTTTTAGAAAATCTTTCTTCGCCCACCAATTCCTTGATGATGTCTTCAGAGACCTTTTGCGACGCTTGGTCTTGGATATCACGACGCGCGCCTTGAGGAGTCGCCTCTTTAGATACTCCGGAGAAGGTGCGGTCGATCAATTCAGATTGTTGAGCTTTTACGGGACTGTTTAAAGTGAACATCAACGCTGCTGCCAACACAAAAGCTAAACGCATTTATTAACTCCTTAACTCAATAAAGTCAGTGCGACCGAAAACCGAGTGCACACCTTCAAAAAACTCATTATTCACGGCAACACCCGTCGCTTCACCGGCATCCATCAAAACACGACGACTGACTTCCGGGATCTCAATTTCAAAACTGACTGAAGTCGTCCCTGGATAATCCTTCATCAAAGAGTGTAAACGAGGATAGTCGTTCGGATCAATTTTATCCAAACGAAGCACCATGCGCTTGGTCTTTTTCAGGATGTCTTCCATGGGCGACACACTGTCTACCATAATCTTAGCAACACCTTCCTCAACCTCAAGCGCTCCGCCAATCAAGACCGGTCTTTCATCGCGAAGCTGTGCTTCAAAGCGTGCGTAAGAGTCTGGGAAGATCACAAGCTCGCAAGCCCCGGTCAGATCTTCAATCTTACCGAAAGCCATGCGTGTTCCTTTTTTGGTAATAAGCTCACGCAGCTCGGTGATAAGCCCCGCCACAACGATCTTCTTTTTACCCGCATCGCGATTTTTCCAATCTTTCTTAGCGGCCTTTAAGGCCTCGGCCTCGGGCGAACCCGGCGCGGGCATCTGTGCCGGCAGCTCAGCCACTTTACACGTCGTCCAGATCTCTGAAAGAGTATCGAAACCTTTTAACGGGTGATCGCTGAGATAAAATCCCAAGACTTCCTTTTCATACGCCAAGGATGCCGTACGACTCCAAGGTTTGATTTCTTCAAGCGTCACTTTGGTTTCTGTGGAAGGACCCAAATCAAATAACGAAGCTTGTCCTAGCTCTTTGTCCTTTTGCAGGCCTTGCGCACGATCTAAGTACTTTTGATAACCAGCCATCATTTGCGCACGATGAACACCGAAACCCTCAAAGGCACCGGCTTTAATCAAGCACTCGATCACTTTTTTATTCACGCGGCGAAGATCGATAGAGTTAAAGAACTCATCCAAAGAATTAAACTTTTTATCGGGCAAACTATTGCGAGCTTCAATAATGGCTTCGACCGCTCCCTGTCCGACACCTTTGATGGCACCCAGACCGAAGTAAATCTCGTCACCATGGGCCCCGAAAAGATACTCAGAGAAATTCACGTGAGGAGGTTTTACGGTGATACCGCGTTTCGCAGCATCCTTTGAGTACTTCACGATTTTTTCCGTATCCGACAACTCGGTACTGAGAAGAGCCGCAAAGAATTCCACCGGGTAATGACATTTCAACCAGGCCGTTTGCAAAGTAACGACAGAATAAGCGGCCGCATGGGACTTATTGAAACCGTAGTCGGCAAACTTATACATGAGATCAAAAAGCTCTGAGGACTTTTCTTTATTGTGACCTCTTTCGACCGCCCCTTGCATGAAGCGTTCGCGGTGTTTATCCATCTCTTCTTTGATCTTCTTACCCATTGCACGACGAAGCATGTCGGCTTCACCCAAGGAGTAACCAGCAATCTTCGAAGCAATACCCATAACTTGCTCTTGGTAAACCATGATCCCGTAGGTTTCCGAAAGAACCTCACGCGTGTCCTCAAGCAAGTATTCGACGGGGGCTTTGCCGTGTTTACGATCGGTAAAGTCAGGAATATTCGCCATCGGACCCGGGCGATACAAAGACGTGATCGCCGTGATATCTGCAAACGATGACGGACGGATTTTACGAGTGGCATCCGTGATACCCTCACCCTCGAACTGGAACACCCCGGCAGTATCCCCGCGGGACATCATCTCGAACGTGGCAGTGTCGTTCATCGGAATCATTTTTGAGGTGATCTCTTTACCACGATTCTTCTTGATGAGCTTTAACGCCATATTGATGTGAGTGAGCGTCTTTAACCCGAGGAAGTCGAATTTGATCAGGCCAATTTTTTCGGCGTGTTTCATGTCGTATTGAACGACTTGCTCGCCATCCGCCCCCTTGTATAACGGAGCATGTTTTACCAGCTGACCGTCACCGATGATAACACCGGCAGCGTGGATCCCCGCATTTCGAACCATACCTTCCACGCGTTGAGCGAGGTCAATCATGGTTGCGACAGTTGGATTCATCTCCATCATTTCTGTCAGACGAGGTTCCATCTCTAAAGATTCTTTAAGACTGATTCCCAATTTATCCGGAATCAGTTTTGTGACTTGATCCACTTCCGAAAACAGCATACCCAAAACACGACCCACGTCTTTCAGTGCCGCACGCGTTTGCAATTTACCGTAAGTGATAATCTGAGATACCGACTCTTGCCCGTATTTTTCCGTCACATAACGAATGACTTCCTGACGACGATCTTGACAGAAGTCGATATCGAAGTCCGGCATCGAGATACGCTCTGGATTTAAGAAACGCTCAAAGAGAAGAAAGTTGGGAAGAGGATCTAAATCCGTAATTCTTAAACAATAGGCAACCAGGGAGCCCGCACCGGATCCACGACCTGGTCCTACCGGGATGTCATGATCTTTAGCCCAACCGATGAAGTCTTGGACGATTAAGAAGTAACCGTTAAAACCCATGCGGTCGATGATGCCAAGTTCATAATCTAAGCGCGCATAATACTCTGGTTTTTTTTCTTCCGGCACAGTTTCGCCACGAAGAACTGCTTCTTCAAAGCGCGTGAGCAAACCTTCTTTGGCACGACGAGCGATATCATCTTTTAACGAAACGCCTTCAGGAGTCGGGAATGTAGGAAGATGATAAATCGGCTTCCCGTTTTCATCTTTCAACTTAAATTTCACATCACAGCGTTCGGCGATTTGCAAAGTGTTGCTGACGGCTTCAGGGACATCCGCAAAAAGCTGCTGCATCTGTTCTGGCTTTTTGAAATAAAACTCGTCTGTGCCTAAACGGAAACGAGACTCATCACTTAAAGTTTTATTCGTTCCGATACAGATCAAAACCTCTTGGGCGATCTGATCGTCTTGAGTCATGTAATGAACATCATTACTTGCCACAAGTGGAACGCCGGTGATCTTTGAAGCCTCCATCAAGAAGGGATTTATTTGATCCCACTCAGGAACTCCAGTGCGACACATTTCAAGATAAAGGCGATCGTCGAAGATTTCTTTCAGCTGACGGATTTTTGCTAAAGCCGCATCGGGGCCTTCGCGCAAGAAAGCCTCAGCCACCTCACCACGAAGTCCTCCTGTCATACAGATCAGGTCTGAATTGTATTCTTTGATAACTTCGTAATCGATACGAGGCTTCCAGTAGAAACCCTCTTGATAGCCAATTGTCGAAAGCTTGCTGAGATTTTGATAGCCCTTGATATTTTGAGCCAAGAAAACCAACCGGCGTGGCCCCTGACTGACTTGATCACGATCTTGCTTTTTCTCTAAGCGTGAACCGGGTGCAAGATAAGCATCCAAACCTAAGATCGGTTTGACGTTATTATCCTTGCAAGCAAAGTAAAATTCCACGGCACCGAACATGTTGCCGTTGTCGGTCAATGCCACCGCTGGCATATTCATGGCCGCTGCTTTTTTAGCAATAGCTTTTACGCGGGCCGCAGCTTCTAAAAGAGAATATTCGGAGTGAACGTGAAGATGTACAAAAGACATGACAATTTCATATCTTAGGCCCTTTTTTTATTCAATAAAAGGGGCACCCAGACCCTCACATCTCACGCTGCATTAAAAGGCCCCTGATTTGACGATAGGATGAACTTCAATTCCCGACGGAATGATCGCAGAATCCAAATCCAACTCATCGTTTCTGACAGGGATTTTGATGGTTTTTTGGCCTAAACCGGCGTCTAGAGCAATTTTGAGAATAACTCCGGAAATAGCACTGGGCGAGGACGCTCCATCGATATTCCAAAGAACGGCCGTGTCGTTTCCTTGAAGTTCAATTTTATCACTTCCCGGAACCGAGGGATCTCTTTCCATTGAAAATTCCATCACGCTGATGCCATAACCTGGAGCGGTTTCCATATCCACTTGCAGTTTCTGCTTCAACATCTCATTTGCATACTTAATGAGTAATGCCGCTTTCTTACCCGGAGCTGCTTCGACAAAATCACGATCCCGAGTGGAGTCTTGAGTGATCGCGCCGATATAGCGAGCGGCCAGAGTTGAATTTGGAACTTCCAAAGAAAAAGGCTGAGTGACTTTTTCTTTCCAAGCAAAATCATTGAAGGACATGATCAAACGACCCGTTTCGATATTGAACAAGCGATAGCCTGTCATCTCGGCACAACATCCCCCAAGACCACTCACCACTACAGGCTGGTTCGGATGTACATTCACCTCGGTGGCAGACTCCGTGCGGCTCCATAATTGTGTCTGTAACTTATCCCCCGTGCGCACGTTCCATGTCGCTGTCCCGACAATACCTTCTGCATCCAAATATCTTTGCACCGTTTTTTTGATATTTACCAAAAAGAGCTTTTCGCCTTCTGAAGCCGTGTAGTGACGAGCGAGCTCGAAGTCTTGTGATTGAATCACTGTCGAGCGAAGCTCTGATTTTGTGTCTTTATAAAGTTTGAAACTGGCAGTGCCAGAAGCTTCGTAAAGAAGTTCAGCTGTGGCGGCCATTGCGGCGATAGCTGAAAGGACGATTAACAACGTAACGGCTTTAGAGACGCGGAAGAAATTCTTTTTTGTTTTCATGCGATGAAAACTACAGATTTCCTCCGCGCATATCGAGTTACAAAGAAGCCATTACCTGCGGGTAACGGCCATTATTCCCATTCGATCGTCCCCGGAGGTTTACTGGTAATATCATAAACCACACGATTCACACCTTTCACCTTGTTGGTGATCATGTTTGAAACTTCACGCAAGAATTGAAATTCAAAAGGGTACCAATCTGCGGTCATCCCATCACTGGACGTCACTGCACGCAATGAAAGAACGTGATCGTAAGTTCTGGAATCACCCTGAACACCGACAGTTTTTACCGGCAAGAGCACACAGAATGCCTGCCAGATTTTCTCATAAAGACCGCGACGACGAAGCTCTGAAATGAAAATATCATCGGCTTCTTTAAGTATTTGCAGTTTCTCTTTTGTCACTTCACCAAGAACACGAATCGAAAGACCCGGCCCTGGGAAGGGATGACGCCACAACATTTCATGCGGCAATCCCAACTGAGCCCCTAACGCACGCACTTCGTCTTTAAAAAGCTCACGAACCGGCTCTACAAGTCCTAGATTCATTTTTTCAGGCAAGCCTCCGACATTATGGTGAGATTTAATTGTGACACTGCCACCGACAGACGAAACACTTTCAATCACATCGGGATACAAAGTGCCTTGCGCCAACCACTTAATCGGATACTGATGATCATAACTTTTATCAAAGACCTCGATAAAAACACGCCCGATGGTTTTTCTTTTATCCTCCGGATCAGACTTACCCTTGAGGGCTGACAGAAATTCTTCCGAGGCATCCACACCTTTGACGTTTAATCCGATCTTGCGATAATTCTCCAAAACCGTTTCAAATTCATTTTTGCGCAGTAAACCGTTATCAACAAAAACACAGTGAACTCTTTCAGCCCCCAACGCTTTCGTTAAAAGAGTGGCCACCACGGTGGAATCCACGCCACCGCTAAGCCCCACTAGCACGTGATCAGTCGCGCCCACTTGTTTCCGAACATTTTCAATCAAAATATCTTTGATATGAGGCGCATCCCAATCTGAAGCAGCCTGACACATTGTTTGCGCAAAGTGCTTCAATAAATCTGTGCCGTGCTCAGTGTGAGCGACTTCGGGATGAAATTGCACAGCTAAAACTCCGGGTCCTTGCATCGCCGCCGGATGATTTCCATCCGACATACCGATCACTTGAAAACCTTCCGGCGCTTTTTCAACAACATCGCCATGACTCATCCAAACCTTTTGTCGGTGTGGAATACTTCCTACGACGGAAGTCCATGTTACATAATTCAGGCCGTACTCACGGTGCTCCGACCGAGAGACCTTGCCACCCAATTGGTGAGTCAGAAGTTGCATTCCATAACACACACCCATTAAAGGACTTATGTTACGAAGTTCATGGATGTCTCTTTGCGGAGCTCCTTGTTCGTAAACCGAGTTTGGACCGCCGCTGAGAATAATTCCGTAAGGATTTCTTTTACGAATTTCTTCTGTGGGAAATTTATAAGAGTGAATTTCTGAATAAAAACCCAGTTCGCGCAAACGACGCGCGATCAACTGAGTAAACTGAGAACCGAAATCTAAAATAATAAATCCGCGCATTTTCGATTCCATTTCTATGTTTCGATGCGATAGTTCGGAGCTTCTTTGGTGATGCTGACGTCATGAACATGAGATTCACGAAGCCCCATGGCAGAGATGCGCACGAACTTTGCTTTTGCTTGAAGTTCATCGATATTGCGCGCACCCAAATAACCCATCCCGGATTTTAGTCCTCCGACAAGTTGATGAATCACTCCGGCAGCAGACCCTTTGTACGCCACTTTTCCTTCAATGCCTTCCGGAACCAGTTTTTCATTTTCTTCGATGTCCATTTGCCCGTAACGATCTTTGGATCCGCGAGACATAGCACCGATACTTCCCATACCGCGATACACTTTGTAAGTACGGCCCTGAAACAAAATAGTTTCACCCGGTGATTCTTCCGCACCTGCCAGTAAATTTCCGATCATCACGGTGTTTGCGCCCAATGCTAAAGCTTTTGTAATATCGCCGGAGAACTTGATTCCCCCGTCTGCAATCACTGTTTTACCTTTGGCTTTTGCAAGCTTTGCACACTCAATCACTGCAGAGATCTGCGGCATTCCCACACCAGCTACAACGCGAGTCGTACAAATACTGCCGGGCCCCACACCGACTTTTACAACTTCAGCACCCGCATCAAGCAGGGCCTGTGTTCCTTCAGCCGTAACGACATTCCCTGCCACAACGATCACATCTTTGTGCTTCTGAGAAATATACTTCACCATCTCGAGAACATTTTTAGAATGCCCATGGGCTGTATCCACACAAAGTACATCGGCTCCCGCAGCCACCAGAGCATCAGCGCGATCGCGAGAATCCGCGCCTACGCCGACACCGGCACCAACGAAAAGGCGACCATGTTCATCTTTTGTCGCTTGCGGATAGTTCTTGGCTTTTTCAATATCTTTGATCGTGATAAGACCTTTGAGCTTCCCCTTACTATCGACCACGGGAAGCTTTTCGATACGATGCTTTTGCAAAATCTTTTTGGCTTCATCCAAAGTCGTTCCCATTTTCGCCGTGACCAGATTTTCTTTAGTCATCAAATTGCGAATAGGTTGATTGAAGTTTTCTTCAAAGCGCAAATCACGATTGGTCAAGATACCCACCAAAGCGCCATCCACGGTGATAGGAACACCACTGATAGAAAACTTTTCCATCAGCTCCACCGCCTCTTGCACCAGGTGATCCGGCCCCAATGTGATAGGGTCCATGATCATACCAGATTCATACTTCTTCACTTTTTCAACTTCGAGAGCTTGTTTTTCGATATCAAGATTTTTATGGATAATACCCAAACCACCATGCTGAGCCATCACACGCGCGATGCGGTTTTCAGTGACGGTGTCCATCGCCGCAGAGATGATCGGTGTATTTAAATATTTATCTCTAGCGAAAAGAGATCGAGGAACGACTTCTGTCGGTGTGATCTCGGAATATTGAGGAAGAAGAAGGATGTCATCAAAGGTTAAGGCATAGGGAATTTCACGTTCCATAAAAAGCTTGCTCCTGACAGGGTTTCTTCATTCTCAAACGAAACATTTGAGAGTTCAACAGGAACTCTGTCAGAAATAAGTTTTTTAGAACTATTCGTACCAGGACTTATAGAGCAGATAGTTGTCGGCGGATTTTTCTAAAAGGGCCACTTCTTCATCCGTCAGAGGTCGTTTTACTTTCGCAGGGCGTCCTACGACCAGACTGCGCGGAGGAATCTCCGTGCCTTCCGTTAAAAGAGAGCCCGCACCGATAAGACAATGCTCGCCGACTTTCACGCCATCCATCAAGATGGAACCCATTCCAACCAGTGTACCGCGGCCCACCTCACAACCATGAAGCATGACCAAATGACCAATAGTCACGCGGTCATGCAAAGTTGTTCCCCATTTTCCGTAGGTGCCATGAATGACCGTACCATCTTGCACATTCACTTCTTTTCCAATGCGGATGGGCATGACGTCGCCGCGAATGACCACATTGTACCAAATAGAAGAACCCTCACCAATCTCCACATCACTGATGATGCGCGCGTTGTCGGCAATAAAAACATCTTCTGAAATTACAGGGGAAACGCCACGGGCTCTTACAAAAACGTCACTCATAAAATCGAACCTCTTTATCGCCTTAGAATGGCGAATTTTTTATCGCAATGCAAGAATGATTGATCGCTTTACGGATTGGCTTGATGCTTTACAGAATGGGATTTTGCGGCCTTAGAAACAATCAATTCTTCGATGCGATCTTTTTCCTTCATTCCGTCCGAAAAACCAATATCCACTAACTGTTTGCAGTAACTGGGCGTAAATAAAAGATAACTCAACATCTCTCGCGATTCCTCAATGGATCCCGGGCCACGCAACAAGTAGCGAATCATGCGCGGAAGTTCGGAACCTTTCTCTTTTGCAATTTCCGAAAAATCAACCGAAGGGGAAATCCAAAGATAATCAATCGCGTGAACCGCGACCTTTTTCTTTTGTCCGCCGGTTAATGTCGAAAAACTTTGATTGATCTGCTCGATACGATGAATATCTGATTCAAAGCCATCCATCATAACGGCATTCATCAAAACGTTTGCCACTCGTGAAACAGAAGGAGCCTGACCTGCGGAAGTGTTATGATACGAATACCATGTATCTTGTCGACGACGAACACCGATGGCAATCAAACTGTCGGCCCCCATGTAAATCGCGGGACCACAAGGCGACTGATTGCGAATGCACCCATCACCGAAGTACCGCGAACCAATTTGAATAGGTGGAAACAACAAAGGAATCGCCGAAGACGCCATGACGTGTTCCGTCGAAAGATTGGTTCGCTCACTGCGATGCATGCCACGCTCCCAGGGAACTATATCAGGACTTCCTTGGAAAAAGGTGAAGGTCGAAACACTTTCATAATCTAATGCTGAAACACTGACGGCGCGCAACTGTCCGGACTTTATTTTTTTGTCGATTTGATTGAAGTGACACTTATCAGAGATAAAATTACTTAAAGGATGAGTGCTTAAAAGAGATCGCAGTGCCGAGTCTTTATTTCCCCCGCCCCAAGAAAATTCACTCATCCATTGCAGACCACCGCGAGAAAGGGTCATCAAATCGGCATAGTAGATTTGATCGCTATTGATATGACTCCAAAGAGAGACAAGATTTTTCGCGCTCTCAACAAAATCGCCGCTGTTTCCAGCCAGCATCGCGACATTGATGGCGCCGGCGCTGACACCGCTATAGATCTTAAAGGGATTTCTAATTTTTGTCTTCGCCGCTACATGGGCAATCGCCGCAAGAACGCCTGCTTGATACGCTCCCCTCGCGCCTCCACCTGACAGAACAAGTCCCAAACAAGGCATGCCGGCTCCTTCCCTGGACTTCTATGGTAAAACCTTTCTGTCATCAGGAAAAAAGCGGGCGTTTGAAAACGACGAAATACAAAGTTTACGTCTAAGAATTTTGTTTACGGTCAGAGACCACCCAAAGAAGATCATTCTCTAAGATCGTGAAGCTCGCCCTAGGGCCTAGGATGCGCTCAGAACCTCTTTCAATACCCACAACCATGCCGTGCATTTTTTCTCGTAAACCGCTTTCACGGATGGATTTTCCTTTTAACGGCGAGTCCTCCGTCACACTGAATGAAGACAGCTTATAATCCTGCTGATCTGTTTGTGTGGGTTGTGTTTTTAAAGCCCGCTCAATCTCTAAAGTCTTATGGAAGTTCTGCAGTTCTTCTTCACTGCCAAAACAGATCAATCGATCGAAAGGATAAATTATGAATTCTCCGTCGGGTGCAAATTTACGATGGGTCCCCCGAAATACAGCCGCGACTGTCACACCATATTTTTCTTTAAAAGAAAGCGTGCGCAAGCTTTGTCCGACAATACTGCTTTCCGGGAAAATCTCATAACTTCCCAGTGTCGCTTCCCAAGGCAGAAAGTTTTTTGCAACCTCAGCGCTGACTAAAGATTTACGCTCTTTTTCCGTCAGATTTTTTAGAAAGTTTTTTTCAATCACCTGATAAAGTTTTTTCACCCATAGTTGCGCCAAACCCGCAGCAATAATCAAAACCGCGACCATCACACCTGAAGCCATTTTCACGGTCACAAATTGCGACAAAATCGCGGCCACCAGCATTAAGGCCAACAATAAACGGCCCGCAAAAATCCCAGCTTGCAAGCCACGAAGCTTTTGCAATTCTTCCACATCACGTTCGGATCCTAAAGAAGGTCCTCCCAAAACAATTCCCCAAAGGAACGGCCCGCAAATTAGTAAGCACAAGAATAAAGAAACACTGCTCGCCCAGGGGCTTTCTTGCAAATAGCTTTGCACTTCGCCAGTTAAGAAAGTTTTTGAAGCCAGTAGGATGGCCACTACCATCACCGTGTTCATTAATACTTTAAGTCCGTAGGTTCTAAAGATAAGTCCGCCGACGTTGACTCGTCCCTCTTGGTTAAAGGATTGTTGATAGCGGTCTAAGATAACTTTGATTCCTTCAGGAAGACGCGCTTCAACCCAGGTGTGTACGGGACCTGAGAATTTAATCAGATAAGGTGTCGTAAAGGTCGTCACCGCTGATGTGGCTATCGCCAAGGGGTAAAGGAAATCACTGGTCACTTTCATCGTCACACCTAGCGAGGCGATAATAAAAGAGAACTCCCCGATCTGCGCCAAGCTCATTCCCGACTGAAAAGACACCTTACGGGTTTGCCCTGATAAAATCGCACCCAAGAAGGTGCTGATGAATTTTCCTATAACTGTTATCAGCGTGACCGCCAAAACGAGATCCCATCTTTCCCAAAGTATTTTAGGATCAATCATCATCCCGACAGAGACGAAGAAAATCGCCGCAAATAGATTCTTCACCGGTTGAAGCACCTTTTCCATATTATGACCTTCAGGCGTCTCAGCTAACAAAGAACCCATGACGAAGGCGCCGAGCGCCGGAGAAAATCCAACATAAGCTGCAATCATCACCATTAAAAAACACAGACCAATAGCCACTAAAAGCGTGGTCTCATCTTCCAGCAGACGACGAATACGACGCAGGAATATGGGTATAAGAAAGATCCCGACGATAAACCAAAGAGCAATAAAGAAGAAAAGACGAAGGCCATCTAACGCAAGCTCCGCCGTTGAGAACTCTCCAGAACCGGCAATCGCAGTTAGCAATACCAAGAGCAGGATGGCGATGATGTCTTCGACAACCAGAATACCAAAAACCAATTCAACGAACTTCTTCCCTTTGATTCCCATCTCTTGGAAAGCGCGCACGATAATCGTCGTGGAGGACATAGATAGAATGGCGCCGAAGAAAAGACTGTCGATACTGTTCCAACCAAACATACGGCCGAAAAGATAACCTAGGCCCATCATAAAGATCACTTCAAAAGCCGCAGTGAAACCGGCTGAGCCACCTACTTTGAATAGCTTCTTAAAACTAAATTCCAGACCTAAGCTGAATAAAAGAAAGATAACGCCAATCTCGGACCAGACCTTGATGCTTTCATTATCTGTCACCGTTGGAAAAAATGGCACATGCGGACTTACTAAAAAGCCCGCGATCAAATACCCAAGAACTAAAGGTTGTCCGAGTTTTTTAAAGAGCAGCGTCGCTAACGCCGCAATGATAAGAATAAAACCTAGATCAGTAATCAAATGAGGCAAATGAGTCATGCCCCATTTTTACAAAACTAGTTCAGATATCCAAACCCTTTATCCATGAAACCGAAATTTTGCGCCTTTTGCGCGCCGCTCTCGATCTCTGCATTCAGAATGCGCGACCGACCGATAAAGTTTTTTGTCGCAAACAGAGGCACTTGTAAGTACATACACAAAGACATGGCTTCATCCGCGCGTAATTTCACTGAGTTCGTCGCCGGGTGCCCACTGATATAAAGACGCACATATTGGTGGGAGCCTTTAATTTCAACGAACACGGCTTGCTTTATTTCGATCCCTAAGGACTGAAGCAAAAGTGCTGTGAATTTGTGCGGTGAAGACTCAGCGACGACTTTGTTGTTCTGAGAAAGCGCCACTCCCGCATCAATTGGACTGACGGCAACTGGCAAAGTATAAACGTGCGCTTCATCCTTCAAAAGCAAGAATGGACGAGTCGCATCCGTCGTCACTGACAAGCCATAAGGAAACAATTGCACCAAATCATTTTGGTGAAAGGTTTCTTCCTCATGAGTGTTCTGTGCAAACACAATCTGAGCTTTAAGATTTTGTGAATCCAAAAGATCTTTCATGTTTAAACTAACTCTCCTCTAAATACTGCGGGGAAGGCTTTGGTGATTTTCACGTTCACTGTTTGACCGATCAAATCTTTGCTACCCAAGAAGTGAACAAGCTTATTGCCGGTGCTACGGCCTTGGATCTTACCGTCTTCACGGTCCACATTCTCAACTAGCACCTTCATCACTTGGCCTTCGTACTTTTTAACAAGTTCAAATGCCATCTTATCGTGAGCATCAAACAGACGGTTCAAACGCTCGGTTTTTACTTCTTCAGCCACTTGGTCTTCAAATTTCGCCGCCTTTGTGAACGGACGTGGAGAATATTTGAAAGCAAAAATGGTTTCAAAGCCCACTTCCTCAACCAGCGTCACGGTATCACGGAACTCTTCTTCTGTTTCACCAGGGAAGCCAACAATAATGTCCGTCGAGAAAACAACATTTGGAATGGTCTTCTTCAACATCGCGATTTTTTCCAAGTAGTGCTCGCGCGTATAGTTACGGTTCATACGATCCAAGATGCGAGAGTTTCCACTTTGGAACGGAAGATGGATGTACTCCATGATTTTATCCTGATGAGCAGCCATTGTATCGGCGAGCTTCTGATTAAAATCTTTTGGATGCGATGTCGTGAAACGAATTCTTTCTATATCTGTCTCTGTTGCCACCTTCGCCATCAAATCAGCAAAGTCCAAGCCCTCTTCGGCCTTGTAAGAGTTTACGTTCTGACCAAGAAGAGTGACCTCTTTCACTCCACGTTTCACTAAGTGGCGAATATCCGTCAAAATGTGTTGCAAAGGACGAGATTTCTCACGACCGCGAGTGTAAGGCACCACGCAGAACGTACAGAAATTATCACAACCTTTTGTGATGTTCACAAATGTCGCAACACCTGGATTACGAACCATGGTCTCGATGTGATAAGGCGCGCGATGTTCAAATTTCGCGTTGATGATTTTCTTTTCGCCTTCGTAAGTTCTAGCGACCAAGTTAGGAAGATTGTCGATTTGATCTGTACCGAATACGAAATCAATCATCGGTTGATTTTTGATCAAATTGTCTTTTTCTTGCTGACCGACGCAACCACCAACACCAATGCGCAAGTTCGGATTCTTTTCCTTCATTTTACGGAAAGTACCGACTTCAGAATACACTTTGTGAACTGGCTTTTCACGCACGCTGCAAGAGTTGATAATGATCAAGGAAGCGTCTTCAGGTTTTTCTACCGGTGTGAAGTTTTGCATCTCTAAAAGAGAGTACATACGTTCAGTGTCGTTCACGTTCATTTGGCAACCGTAGGTAGAAATATACACACCACGGCCCTGACCGATGTCGTTGTTTTGCTGAAGGCTTTCAGGGTTTTGCGAAGTGTTTTCCACGGTTCTTACCTCTTGTGTCATTAAAGAAAGTGAGTTATAGAGGAGCGTCTTAAATTTGTCAAAATGCCCGACGCAAAAATCGCCCGGCAGACTCAGAGGTCCCTATGAATCCAAGACTCAAAAGCTCAAAAAAATGGACGGCATTTCCGAAAGAGTACTCAGATCAGATTCAGGCCGTTTTCACCGAAAACTTCGCCCAATATCTCGACAACGGCGACCTTGTGATTGAAGGCCGTATTTACCCCGAAGAAATTCTGCTGCGCGTCGGATATCTAGAAAAAGGCCGTTTGGCCCAGGCTAATTTCGAAGTTTCTATGAATTACTCTCAGGATCAACAAGACGCGGTTCAACGCATTCACAACTGCGTGGACGCAGCCGCAAGCATGATGATGGAGTATTTAGAAAACGACGGCGAAGTGGATTTCCCTTACACATGGAAAGAGTTCCCCTTCCAAGGCAAAAAACTTTATCTGCAATTCACGACCGAGAATTCATCCTTAGAAGCGGAAGCGAACAAACTTCTGGGTGTCGATGACGAGACACTTTATAACGACGCTGAAGAAGCGGACGAAGATGCACTTTCTCGTGCAGAACAAAGTGAGGAACTTTCCCCACCTCGTGATGAAGAAGAGTTTTCCGAAGACGAGGACTACGAAGACGATGAAGAAGAGGACGACGACACCGAAGATCGCGGCCCCCGCATGTTTGGCGGTGGTAAGAAAAAGAAAGGTGATCTTCACTAATAAAAAAGCCTCCGCGAAGGAGGCTTTTTTATTTTAAGGAGTGGCGCGCGTGAACCACTTGTTCATTAAGATCGGGCGCTTCCAACTGACATAAACAGAACCCGCAGCAAACCCTCCGGAACATCTATATTTTCCATCCGTTGTGATTCCACAGTCCACGGAGGTCACCTCTGAATAGGAACTACCTGAATCTATGACCGAATAAGCTCCGTTTCGAGTACCGCATCTCAAAACACCTGTCGTGGTAATACCGCAAACTTTGTTGTCGTGAACACCATGTAGGGCAAATACTTTCACATATTGGATACCCGGATCCTGAATGGTAAATACAACCGGCGACATTGGAATATTGTCATAATTATCCCAACACTTGACCTCGTGACTCGTAGCTGAAACCCCGCATCCCTTTAAATAACTTCCCGATATCTGAGTATATGTATCCGTGTTATCAATCACTGTCGCGGTTGGAAGAGTGTTTTGATAATTATCCCAACAAGTCAAAACGCCCGTCACACTTAAATAACATCCTTGTGAGTAATCACCAGCATAATCCTTAATCGTTGCTCCCGGAAACGGCTCCTCAAAGACGGCTCCCTTAAGGCAACGTAACTTCTGGTTTTCGGTGATACCGCAGTAGTTCACGTACATCCCCCCAGTGACCAAGGAAGTATACTTTTCGGTGTCCGCTTGCTCATAGGACATTGAAGCCGTGAGCTTTAGAACGTATCCATCTGAATTTAAAAGATAGTAATCATTAATAAAGTCTTTGATATTATGGGAAGCCAAACTCACTTTATCGACGGGTGTCGATCTGAAGAAACTTTCGACCTCCCCGTTAAAACACTTCACTTGACCGTTCGATTGAATGGCGCAAGTCACGCTATCCAAACCGTCAACAAAAGTCCGAACTTTTGCCACGTTAGTCAAGCCCTGCATTTCTGTCCGTACTGAGTTGCTAGCAAGAGCATCTGGCCCTCGCCAAGCAATATGATTATTGTTAATATGGCTCCAACAAAGCAACTCATCCGTAGTAGTTACTCCACATCCTCTTTGATAGTTGCCGCCAGAGGAAGCGGTATGGATCTGTTTAAAAAGATGAGTGAGATTTAAAGAAGCGGAATTCATACACTTCGCTACGCCGCCATCATTAATTGCACATTTGCGATGAAGACTTACGAAGGTACTTCCAGCAAGCAATACCGTGGGGGTGGTACAATCTTCATAAGCGCAAAGACGCTTCCATTCCCCCAAGGATGTAAGCCCGTAGATATCATTCTCGCCAGTGTTGGAAATATCAGAATACTGAACACCCGCATCAACGTCCTCAAAAGAATCAATAGAATAAAAGCCATCAACAGAATCTCCATCAGTACTAGCACAACGGATGGTATTTCCAGCAGTAAGACCACAAATTTTATATGATTCTACCGAGACTTTCTTATAAGGAACCCCAGCATCAAGAACTTGAAACGCATTATCGACTTTGCATCGGAGTTCATTAGAAACCGTGACGCCACAAGGAGAGGCGGTCGAATCTAAATCCAAATAGCTGACGGTGCTGTCTTCGGCTATCATGAGCTGGTTAGATCCATCGTTACATCGTATCTTGCTCAAATTAGTCAGACCGCAGAACGAATTATTCCTTCCCGCTGCTATCTTTTGATACTTCACTCCGGCATCAACTTCCACTGGAGCTGGGCCAAATTGAGCACCGGCACAGGAAAGACTTCCATCAGCCGTAAGTACACAAGTAATTTCAGAACCTATCACGAAGACCTTCTGAATGTTCGGCTCAAAACCGCCATCATTATCTTTTAAAAAAAGTCGGGCTTGATAATGCTCCCCTAAGCTGACCATGGGACTGTCCGTACCAATCAGATTTAGCTGCATTAATCGCTCAGGTTGCGCAATGGCATTATTGAACACCTGAAAACTAATTGTCTTCGTGGTTTCGTTAGCAGCAAACGTCACCGTTCCCGATGGATTCAAATCAGCATCCAGCATATAAACATAGTCGCCTGAAACGTAATAGCGTACGTTAACAGAATAAGGCTTAGCTTCAGAAAGCCTTAAAGTGAATGACTTTACTCCCACTGATTCACTCACACGTTCTTCATATTCTTCGACCGAAACTAGCGCCGCGGCATCAAGACCTTGCGAGCAACTTAAAAACATCGCTGAACCCGACAGAGTTCCATTTGTACAAAGGCGCGACTCAGCTACACTAGAACACGTATCTCCACTGACAACTGTTGCGCTAGTATAAGCAAGAATACTTTGTCCGTCAGGGATCGTCTGCCCTCCCAACAAACAGGACAATTTTTTCGTTAGCTGAATAGAGGTACTTGATTCCTTAAGACCATCCTTACTGACGCCCACTATCTTGACAGTGATAACCTGACCAGAAAGTGCGGAAAGATCTAGATTGATACTCCATACATTATCGATACAGGGAGTATTCACACTGAATGAATCCGTTGAGATCACAACTTCTGAGATGTCTTGACAAATCCCCTGCATCAGAAATGAATTCTGATTAGCATCGTTCACAACGCCAGAGTTATCTACTTTTTTTACTGCTAAAGTTGCGGAACTGGGGGACACCAACGTCGCTTCAATCCCGCACCCAATAAGCAAGGAAACAGAACACATTAAGCTGACTTTAAGAAGTTTATTACTGAACACGTCCCCTCCAACTTTATTACTTTTGATGGATACACTATTTTATACGTACGTAGTTTCCGTTACTGCGCACCTCTTGGCCTTTTTCGGTAATAGCGACAACTTGAAGGTGGTAGTTTCCCGCTCCCGGTTTATCCACAACGACGGTGACCTGATTATCAAATTCAGGATAGTGCTGAGAGTTCGCATACCATTTGCCGCTGACGATTTTCTCTCCTTGAGCGGTACAAGAAAACCGAGTTCCCGCACGGACTTCCTTAGGACAATTTAGGATCACATATCCATCAATGCTCTTTTTCGCGTAAGAATGAATTTTTCCGGCCGTATCGGTAATGGCAATATCTGAGTTATTCACACGAACATAACGGTCCGTATATTCTTTAAGGCGATTTTCAAAACTGCTGTTCGCGGAGGCGATCAAGGAACCTTGGCAGTAAAGATCAAACTTCACTGCTCTTAAATTATGTGAATCTAAAAGATCACGGCGGATATTCAGATTCACATACGAACCCTTGGATTGTGTAGTCTGATAACTGACGATTTGACCTTTCAATTGAAAGCCCGGCTCGCTGGAGAAATCAACAAAATGCGAAGAAGGAACATCAATCACGGCACCGTTTGCTAAATTTGTGATCTTCACCGACAAGCCCGCCGGAATACTCGCAAGACCACTCGAGTGAGGCGCAGACAAAGCCGCCGCATGGAAATTGATCCTAAAACCTTTTGAAGCTGGCAGTTCAGATTGGCCCACAAGCTTCTTGTCATAGGATAACGGTTCAAGAACGAATTTATTTAATTGAACTCCTTTATCCCAACCGATGGCTTGAAGAGCTTGAGAACAACTCGCAGAAGCAGACAAAGTCGAAGCACTGGAGGTTGCCGTGCTACTGGAGCCGCCGCTTGAAGATCCCGAAGAGTCGGAACCCCACATACCAGGCTCTGCAATCACGCCAGACCCATCTAAACTCAATGAGGAAGACGCCAAAGACTCTTGAGCCTGCGGACTGAACTGACCCGCAGGGCTGCAGTTCTGAAAGGCAATCATTGAAGTTGCTGAAGCAATAAATAATAAACCGCCACCAACGTATTTTTTGATTTCCATGATAGTTCCCCTTTGATGTTAACTTTTCGGAGGAGAACTCACGCCGCATGACCAAAGCACGGTGAATACTGATTCAAGTGCGTTGAAACAGTTTGGAGCCAAATCGACTTGCAAAACTTCGACAGCCAACCCGTTCCACGAAGATCTTTGAGAGCTGAAGAAAATTCTAGTTAAGATCTTATTTTAACGAGGTTTTTTGGTAATCTCATTTTGAGATACTGCATTCACAACACCTGTCGATCAATTTGCCAGTACGCTTGCGCCACAATCGCAATTCCCCTCTCGAAAAATTGGCATTCCCTTTGAAAAAGGAAACTTCGTCAAAGAGGAGTTCCGGATGTCTATTTTGAAGGCCGCGAAAAATTCGCTGGTAATTGCTAGTATTTTTTCATCTCACCTTTCATGGGCGATCAGCAAAGAGATGCATGCCCTTGTTCGCATGGAAACTCATTCAAATGCCGTAGCCACTCGCGAAAGCGGATTCACGCGTCTGGAACATTATGAAATTCCTTTAAAACTTATCGAGGCCGATGTCGCCCTTCGTTCAAATCCTGAATTCGTCAGCTCTTTAATCTTTGAAAGAGACGGCGAAAAATTTGTCCGTTGGGTGATTAATCCCGAAGATACGAAATGGTATTTGCAGGTTGAAGACTTCCTAAAAAAGAATGGTATTGAGCCCGTTCGTAAAAAACATTTCGTCGGTTATATGACAGCCTCGCGCAGTTATATTGCTGTGGACCCTAAGTCGGGAGCCGAATTTTCAGTGAAAGTTTCCACCGACCGCACAGGTGGTAATTGGCGAGACAAACAACAGACATGGGACGACGGAAAACAGATTCGTCTGATGACCGACTTCGTGGATAAACAATTAAAAGGTCAACCAAAGCTAGAGCACATTGTGCTTCTAGATGAACCAATGGCATTCGGCATTAAAGACATCGACCAAGGCATGATCATCCGCTCTTATGAAGAGGTGAAGAAATCAGGGAGACGTTATGTTCCAGGCTTTTCTATTATGCACGAAGATTTGGGACGCGATCTTGCGAAGGCCAATGGCTCCAAGGATCCCGCAGCGTATTGGAACGAACATTATAACAAACCCCTCGCCCGCGCATTAGCAGAGTTTTATGCTTTAACAGGAATGACCTACGATTCCCCTCATTCTCAGAACTTTTTGGTGGAGCTCGATGCGAAGAACCGCCCGACAGGTAAAATCGTTTTGCGTGATTTCGGTGACACCTATCTTTCCAACGAGTTTTTCGAGGCTGTGAAACGCACAGACATCACGAAAGCTTGGGAACAGTCAAACCTACTTAAGGGATATATGTCCGTATCCGTGGGAATCTTACACGGAAACACCGCACCTTCCTGGATGGATATAGACGCAAAGAAAGTTACTAAAAACAACTACAACGGTTGGGGCTTGGATTTCTTCAAAGAATTCGAAAAGGAGTTTGCTCGTCAGACCGGTGTTCAGTTGAATTCAAGCAAACCCCATGTTTCTCGCAATGGCTTGTACCTGAATAAGGGCTACATCATGAGTGACGAAGCCGCAAAACGATTCCTGGAGCTTTCAGAAAAAGGGCTTCAGCGTGACAACTTGA
Organism: Bdellovibrio bacteriovorus; assembly: GCF_001592745.1. Lineage (NCBI taxonomy): Bacteria > Pseudomonadati > Bdellovibrionota > Bdellovibrionia > Bdellovibrionales > Pseudobdellovibrionaceae > Bdellovibrio > Bdellovibrio bacteriovorus. Next base: position 199,184 of record NZ_LUKD01000005.1, on the reverse strand, counting down.
TGATCCGCTCTTGCAGTCGCACGTTACTAGCTATTTAATTTTATTTTCTTAAGAACGTTGTGGAAGGGCTTTCGAATGAAAGCCCTTTTATTTATTTTACCAGCTGATCCAGTTGATCAAAGTACCAGTGCTTTAAATTCTTTTGTAGAGGAAGACTCGCAAGCATTTCGTTTTCCGACTGAACAAGTCCTGTATAGGCCTTTTCATTGAGAGCCACTTCTTCAGCACATTCGCGGATCCACTGCTCTGTAGTTTCTGGATGAAACTGGGTTGCTACGATGTTTTTACCAAATGTGAAAGCCTGATTTTTACAAAAATCTCCCTCACAAAGAAGCTCCGCCTCCGGAGGAAGTTCAAAAGTATAACGATGCCAATGAAAGGCTTGCAATGCAGAGCCTTCACGAGTTTTCACTGGTACAAAACCAATTTCCCACCCATGATGTTGATGAACGGACCCTCCCAGGATTTCCGCCAGCAGTTGAGATCCAAGACACAAACCAAAAATCTTTGTATCGTTTTTCACAAGCTTACGAATAAATTCCTTTTCGACAACCAACCAAGGATGTTTTTCTTCTTCAAAAGTATCCATGGAGCCACCACAAATAACGACCAGATCAAAATCTGTCTTTACAGGTGGCGCATCCGTTCCGGGCGACCAATGATGAACAGCGTAACCTCGAAGCGCGGCCCACTCTAAAGTGGTGCCTGGAGGAGTATCTGCTTCGTGCTGAATAACTAAAAGACTTTTCACACTCAAGAAACTAACAGAAGCCGCAAATTTTAGGCATAAAAAAACCCATGCTTTTTACGGCATGGGCACCCCTCGAAGAGAGATTGAATTTTAAGAATTAAAGAGAGTTCACGTATTTTTGAATCTCTGGAACTTCATCCAAGTGATTCTTAGCTTGCATGATCAACTCAACAGCTTCTTTTTGCTTCAAGCGACCTGCTGCCATCTTTTCACAAACCAAAGCTTCCAACTGATCTGTGATTTGATAAACGCTTTCATGCTGAGGCCAAAGATTTTGTGGAGAGTTCGAACCACCCGCACAAAGTGGGATGTAATGATCAATCTTGAACGCCTGACGCTTCATAGAGCGCGTACGGTAACCAAGCTGATCGTACTTTTGAAAGATAGCGGCTTTTTGAGAAGAAGAGACATCACGCTCGCAATATTTGATATGCTCTGGATATCTGTAAGAATCCGCTCTTGAACAAAGAGCACCCGGAGTTAGATTTGCGTCCGGTCCCTTTGGAAAATTCCCATTCGCATGAGAAACAGTTGAACACAAAACTACGACTGCTAAAAGAGCCACGCTCTTAAACATTTCCCCTCCAAATAGTCTGCCCTTACGGTGGCAGGTAGAAACATCAGACCCATCTCTGACATATATTTGAACAATTTCGGTTAGTCCTACCGATCAGATTTCCCTATTGCAATGAAAAAAGTCCGCACTAGCAGCTTTAACGCAACAGCAAACACCAATCCTAACCATTCCCAAACAATTCCAAAGCCCCAACTGCCCTCCAACAAAAATTGAAACAAAGCATCAGAAACATAAGAAATATGAGACTGAAATCCCAAGAAAGGAAATCCCAACTTATAAGATCAAATTTAAAGAAACCTTAAGAAGCGAGCTCCCAAGGAGCAAGCGAAGACCGTGGATAGCAATGAAGAGCGGAACGGTCAAAAATGCCCTGATGCAAGGCGGGAGAGAGGAAGCGACTGAGGCGTACGCCTGTACGCCGCAGGGAGACGCCCGACCGACCAACGCAGTCAGCAGGGCGTTTTTCACCGTTTCGCGGCGACCTAGTATTCGTCGTCTTCCACGCCGGGAGTCCCATTGTCACCCATGCCGCGGACTTCTTCGATGTAGGCACTTGTATCCTCTTCAAACTCATTATCCTGAGCCGATTCATCAATCTCAAGCTCCTGAATAGCGGCCAAGAAGTCTTTTTCCGTGCGCAAATCACGACGGATCATTTCTAAGAATTTATCTGGATAACGGGAAGTCAGTTCTTCCACGTAACGTTCCAATTTACCATCAGCCAAGATTTTCTTACGAACTTGGATCTTCTTCCAGAAAAGAAGATAGTGGTAACGGCAATAAGCATCTACGGCAGCGATTTGATCGCAGTCACGCGCGCGGCAATAACGATTGCCTTCGGCGTCCGTCAGAATGATCTCTTCGTCTGTTTTTGGCTTTTCTTCGCCCGACCATTCTTCTTCTTCTTCGACGTCTTCGTCAGACTCTTCAACGGCTTTCAGTTCTTCTTCGTACTCGCCGATTTCATCGCCCATCAAATCGTCATCAGCAATAAAGTCGTCATCAAGATCGGATTCTTCCTTCTCTTTATCCTTTTTGCCTTTACCTTTTTTTGCAGCCGCAGGAGCTTTCGCATCCTTCTTCGCAGGTTTTTCAGCAGTAGGTTGCGGAGTGGCAGCCTTTTTATCTTGCTTCTTAGCCTCAGCGACTTTCGTCTCTTTGACTTCCTTTTCCTTGGCAGGTTTCGCAGCGGCCTTCGCCGGAGCTGCCTTCACTTCGGGCTTTTTCTTTACTTCAGGCTTTTTCGCTACCGGTTTTGCCGGAGCTTTATCAGCCTTTTTCTTTACCACAGCCTTAGGTGCCGCCTTTTTAGGAGCAGGTTTTGCGGCCGCTTTCGCAGGCGCTTTTTTAGCAGATTTTGCAGCAGGTTTTGCTGCGGGCTTCTTTTTAACGATTTTTGCCATAATTCTACCTAGATAGTGCTTAAAAATGATCTTTCATGTGTGAAGCATTTCAAGAGGAGCGTCAACTCATTTCACTGAAATTGTTCCATCTTGACTGCGCACAAACACGCTGCCTCTTTGCGCATCGCCCCGCAGACGACCACGCACGGATTTTTCTGCACTCAATTTAGTCACTTTAAGCTCGGAAGGGACGACGATTTCGCCCTCGACCGTCATTAAATTTAAACTCATTCCCGAAGACGCCGGCACTTGGACATTCACGCGGCCCGACTTCGCTTTTACATCCAACTCTGAATCTAGCGTCATTGTCACATTCACAGAACCCTCTTGGTTCTGACCTTCCATGCGGCCTTGAAAACCTTGAATGCTCAATGCGCCACGACCGTTTTCAAACTGAATCGTCCCCGTCCCCTGATTGATTTTGCTATTGGATTGCTGCGTTGCCAAAGTGAGGAAGCCACGCACTTTTTCAATCTGAAGCTGACCAGAGAATAGGCTCGCACTCACATCACCCTGAATGTTTTTAAGAGCCATGGTGCCCGAGTAGGAGTCGGCATCCACCTTCCCCGTATGATCAGAGACATTCACATCACCTTTTTGCACATAAATATTCAACGAACCTGAGCCGTTTAAAGAGCTGACACGGCCCTGAGCCACACTCACCTTCAAATCTTTATTCCATTTCTGAGCGACGACCGATCCGCCGCGCAAGTGAATTTCCGTCGGAACTGCGGCTCCCCAAATCTCAATTTTTCTCATTTGCGTGCCGGACTTAGGCAAGATGTTTAACCAGTTCTTTTTGCCCGCGTATTCATTCATTTTCACTTCGATGATATTATTCTTCTTCGTAACAACGAATACGCCCTCGGTGCTGGCCTCATCCACGCCAGATACTTTCAAAGAATTACCACCCTGTCCCACAACTTGCACCTGGGCTTCTAATCCTTTGAGGACCAGACGATCGCCGTCGGCGACGGGAACTTCAAATGTTGCAGCCATAACCGGCTGAAAAAGAAGATGAGCGAGAATGATACTGATCGCTGACATGCGTTGACTCCCTGGGAAATTGACTCTGCCTTTAAAATATAAAAAAGTATCGGGGCATTGACAACTAATTGAGGTGAAAAATGGAAAATGTCGTAATTGTGAGCAGCGTAAGAACTCCTGTGGCTTCGTTTCAAGGAGGTTTCTCTTCTCTTCCTGCACCAAAGCTCGGTGCGATTGCAATCAAAGAAGCGATCACTCGCGCGGGTGTTTCCGCTGACGAAATTGATGAGTGCATCATGGGTGAGGTTTTGACTGCAGGCGTAGGACAAGCTCCGGCTCGTCAAGCCGCGATCTTCGCCGGTTTGAAAAACACAACACCTTGTATGACGATCAATAAAGTATGCGGCTCTGGTCTTAAAGCTGTGATGTTAGCGGCAGATTCTATTGCTCTTGGTAACACAAAAATTGCCGTAGCTGGCGGTCAAGAAAATATGACATTGGCTCCACACTTACTGGAAAATTCTCGCTCTGGTTACCGCATGGGTCCAACACAAATGACTGACTCTATGATCAAAGACGGTCTTTGGGATCCATACAACAACTTCCACATGGGAAGTGCCGCAGAGATTTGCGTGAAAGAGCACAACTTCACTCGTGAACAACAAGATACTTTCGCGATTGATTCTTACAAAAAAGCGCAAGACGCTTGGAACAAAAATCTTTTCAAAAACGAAATCGTTCCTGTGACGATCGAAGGCAAAAAAGGTCCTGTCACTGTGGATAAAGACGAAGAGCCGTTCAACACGAACTTCGACAAAATCCCAGGTTTGAAACCTGCTTTCGACAAAGCCGGAACTATCACGGCAGCCAATGCTTCTAAAATCAACGATGGTGCTGCGGCTCACGTCTTGATGTCTGAAAGCGAGGCTAAAAAACGTGGCTTGAAACCGATTGCAAAAATCGTAGCTCACGGCACATTCGCTCATGAACCAAAATACTTCACAACAGCTCCTGTTGGCGCGATCAAAAAAGCTTTAGCTAAAGCGAACTTGAATGTGGGCGATATCGACATGTGGGAAATCAACGAAGCTTTCGCGGTCGTAACTCAAGTGGCGATGAAAGAATTAGAAATCCCTGCTGAAAAAGTAAATGTGCATGGTGGCGCGGTGGCTATCGGTCACCCGATTGGCGCTTCCGGTGCGCGCATTCTTGCGACACTGGTTCACGGTCTTCACACTCATAACAAACGTTATGGTCTAGCAACTCTTTGTATCGGTGGCGGTGAAGCCGTTGCTTTGATCGTAGAAAGAGCGTAGTCCGCTATGAGCAAAAAAGTTTTTACTGATGCAAAGAGCGCGCTCTTTGACGTTAAAGACAATATGACTTTAGTTCTTGGGGGATTCGGCCTTTGCGGAATCCCTGAAAACTGCATCGCGGCCCTTCGTGATATGGGAGTCAAAGGTCTTACTTGCGTTTCTAATAACGCCGGCGTTGACGACTTCGGCTTAGGTCAGCTTTTGCAAAATCGCCAAATCAAAAAAATGATTTCATCTTATGTGGGTGAAAACGCGTTGTTTGAAAAACTCTATATGAGTGGCGAACTGGAACTTGAATTCTGCCCTCAGGGAACTCTGGCTGAAAGAATTCGTGCGGGTGGCGCGGGTATCGCTGGATTCTACACTCCGACAGGAGTGGGAACTTTAGTGGCTGAAGGAAAAGAAATTAAAAATTTCGACGGTCGTGCTTACGTTCTAGAGCGCGGAATCAAAGGTGACTTTGCTTTCGTGAAAGCCTGGAAGGGAGATAAATTCGGAAACTTGGTGTTCCGAAAAACGGCTCGCAACTTTAATCCTATGGCAGCAACAGCCGGTAAGATCACAGTTGCTGAAGTTGAAGAGTTGGTTGAAGTGGGCGAATTAGATCCCGATCAAATTCACACGCCGGGTGTTTACGTACAGCGCATCTTCAAAGGTGCTAACTACGAAAAACGCATCGAACAAAAAACTGTGAGAAAGGGATAAGCCATGCCATTAACTCGTGAACAAATCGCTCAACGTATTGCTCAAGAAGTGGAAGATGGCTATTGCGTGAATTTAGGAATTGGTATTCCTACTTTGGTTGCAAACTACATCCCTTCAAACAAATTCGTTATGTTACAAAGTGAAAATGGTCTTTTAGGAATGGGACCTTTCCCTTTCGAAAAAGATATCGATCCTGATTTGATCAACGCTGGTAAGCAAACTGTGACTGCACTTCCGGGCGCTAGTTTCTTTTCAAGCGCTGACAGCTTTGCGATGATTCGTGGGGGCCACGTGGACTTAACAGTCCTTGGCGCTATGGAAGTCGACGAAGAAGGCAGCATTGCCAACTGGATGGTTCCAGGAAAAATGGTCAAAGGCATGGGCGGCGCGATGGATTTAGTCGCGGGCGCTCGCAACGTGATCGTGGCTATGCAACACACGGACAAAGAAGGAAATTCAAAACTTCGCACAAAGTGCACTCTGCCGTTAACCGGTGTTAAGTGTATTAAAAAAATCGTGAGTGATTTCGGAGTGATCGAAGTCACACCTCAAGGTTTTGTGTTAAAGGAATATGCTCCGGATTTATCTCCAGAAAAAGTTCTGGCGGCGACGGAAGGTAAAATGACTATCGCTCCTGATTGCAAACCTATGACATTCTAAAAGTACTTCGTACTTTATTACCGATCTAGTTAGACCCCAAGATCTCTTGGGGTCTTTTTGTATCAAAGAAAAACACTCTCCATCGAAGGTCTAGCCACCGTTTGCCCGCCCTGTTTTTTCCAGTGATAATAAGACTCCACAATCCAGTAAAAAAAGAGGTCTTTCGTGGCAGAGCAGAAAAAGGTGGCTAAAGATACTTATCTATTCCGTGAAGGTGATGCCCCTGATGCGATGTACATTGTGAAATCCGGCGGATTCGCCGTGACAAAAACAAAAGGGAATACCGAGATTGTTTTAGCCGAAATCGCTCCTGGAGCTATGGTGGGCGAGATGGCTCTTTTCGACAACAAACCTCGCAGTGCCAATGTCAAAGCCACAAAAGAATCTGAAGTCATTGCACTTCCCTATGACTCTTTAACGAAACAAATGGAGCAATTGCCCGTGTGGGTGCGCGCGATCATGAAAACTCTGAATGAGAACATGCGCGAAGCAAACAAGAAAATCAAAATTCTTGAAAACTCAAATCCCGATGAAGAGCGTTTTCCTCCGCACATCGTGAATAAGTACATTTCAATTTTAAATCTTGTGGGAAATAAATACGGAAAAGAAGAATCGCCAGGAACATTGGCTTTTTCGTCTGTTCTTATTCGCAACTACACGATTCAAATCTTTCAAGAAGCCACAAACAAAATGCAAAGTGTTGTGAACGCGCTGACGGATCTTGGCTATTTGAAACAGGAAGACCGTGGTGATGGTTCACAAAAAATCACAAATCTAAAACCTCAGGAATTATTCTCGTTCGTTGATTGGTATAACGAATGGCTTTTCAAACAAGAAAAAGACCGCTTACCCGCAATGACAGATCAAGAAGTGAACGTTCTTAATGGCATCTTGCACTTCGCACGCAAAGTAGAGCCCAATCATAAAGGTCTCTACAAAGTCGACTTAAACGAAGTCCAAAATGAATCCATGAAAGAACTCGGAAACCTCATCCGCCCCGACGACGTGAATTCTTTGATTGAGAAAAAATATCTCACCGAAAAAATCATGGACGAAAAAGGAGTCTACATCATGGTCGAACTTCCTTACGTGGAACCCATGGCTCGCAACTGGTCCATCGTAAACAACCTAAAGAAAAAGCTCCGCTAAGGCACCTGCTTCCCTTCGCATCAAAAAGGAACCATGTATAAAATTAAAAAAGCCCAAGGTTATCTTGGGCTTTTTTATTTCTGCTTTTGAGGAAAAAGAACCTGGTACTTTTATTCGATGTTGGGATCGGCTTGGCAGCGCAGTGGCAATTGATCATCAGGGAGTTTTGAGTACTGCTCCCCGTTCACCGTGTGAACGTAGATCGAATTGGTTTTTGCGCCTTGAGCGATGGGTTGTCCCAATGTCAGGATCACGCGGTCGCCGGTCTTAGCTAAGCCATGAGTGACCATCAATTGATCGATCTGACTTAAGATGTCTTCCATCGTTTTATAAGGCTTAATCACGTGAGTTTGAATCCCCCACATCAGCTCCATAGAATTTAAGACTTCCATGTGCTGAGTGACTGAAATCACACGCGCTTTAGGACGGAATCCTGAGATGATGTTGGCCGTCTTGCCTGACGTCGTTAAACAGATGATCGCCGTAGCATTGAGCTTTAATGCGCTCAAAGAGGCACTGGCCGCGATTGAAGCGGGTGTACTTAAAAATTCGCTTTCAAGAGAAAGCTTGTAGTACTCTTCTTCATTGCGCTCCACTTCCGTAATGATCTCATGCATAGTGCGGATACACTTAAATGGATGCTTACCACTCGCAGATTCTGCTGAAAGCATCAAAGCGTCTGAACCATCTAAAACGGCATTCGCAACATCCGTGATCTCTGCTCTTGTTGGACGAGGATTTTCAACCATGCTATCTAGCATCTGAGTCGCCGTGATAACGGGCTTACCCAATTGGTTGCAGACTTGAATGATGCGTTTTTGGAAACCCGGAAGACGGCTTTGCCCCACTTCCACAGCCAAGTCCCCACGCGCGACCATCACGACATCACTTAAACGGCAGATCTCTTCGAGGTTTTCCAAAGCTTCTACCATTTCAATTTTTGCTACGATCTTGGCATTGGATTTTTTAGATTCAATGATTTCACGGAGTTTACGAATATCACGTGCATGACGAACAAAACTCAATGCGATGTAATCAACTTTATTGGCAATACCGAACTCAAGATCTTCAAGATCCTTCGGCGTCATGCACTCCACCGGCAAATTAACACCTGGAAGATTCATTCCTTTACGGTCTTTCAAAATGCCACCGTAAACCACTTCCGCATCAACTTCGTTACCACGCACCTTCAGAACTTTTAGTTCCATCAAACCGTCATCAAGAAGAATGCGCGTCCCTGGAGAGCACGCCAGCGGAAGCTCTTTAAAGTCAGAAGGAATAAGGCCTGTCGTTCCCAACACAGCATCCGTAGTGATGATAAGCTGTTCACCCGGTTTGATCTCGATAGAGCCTTTTTCAAATTTACCCACACGGATCTTAGGACCTTGAAGATCCTGCAAGATAGCTACGGGGGCTCTTAATTCTTGGGATAGTTTTCGCAGTGAATGAATCACCTTCAAGTGATCTTCATGACTGCCGTGGGAAAAATTAAGGCGAGCCACGTTCATGCCCGCCTTAATTGCTTTTTCTAAGTTCTTTTCATCACGAGTAGCGGGCCCAATAGTGGCCACAATTTTTGCGCGACGATCTGCTAACATTTTTCTACGCCTTCCTGCTATATGAACTCATCTTCACAGATAAGTTTTGCATATCCTCCTGATGGCGTCTATTCATTCTATCTAATTGATCCTGATGAGACTCGTTGAGTTGAGCTAGCTTCGCCTCATACTTCATCGACAAGGATTCTTTTTCCATCTTTACGGCTTTTTCACGCTCGCCAGAACGAGTAGAATAAAGATTTTCTAGGCGTTTGATTTCCCGGTCGTTGCTATCCTTCAATTGAGATAATTTGTCCTCATAATTTTTGATAGTCTGCTCAAGCTTCGCGTTAAAACCGGCTTCCATATTTCTAAAGCGCTCAGTCATAACCTTATTGGTCGCGGTCTGGTCACTCACCGTCTTTTCGCGGTACGAATCCATACGATCCAGATAATTCGATTTTACGACATCCAAGGAATCCGTATAGTAGCGTTCCATGTCTTCCGAACGCTTATTCGTCAGATCCAGAACCTTTTTAACGCGGCCTTCCGCATTATTAGAAATTTGCGTCACCTGATCCTTATGCTGTTGGATCATGTTTTCACGCTCTTCGCGGTGACGAGCATTTGCCATGGTCGACTGAGATTTATTTTCGCGATCTGCGTTTCTTAATAGCTTACGGTTTTCGTTCAAAACCTTGCCTATTCTTTCATCATTCAGATCTTTCATTTGATCAACAGCATCTTGTCTTTGCTGATCCACACGATCAAAACGCTTTTCATAGGCTTCCGTAAGGTTGCGACGCTCTAAACCACGCAGCCTTTCGTTTTTGGACATCTCGTTATTCAATTTACTATTCAGACGCTGAATTTGGCTGTCACGAGAACGAACTTGCGAGTTCACCCGCTCATTCACAGAATCGCGGAAGGATTGATTTTGATCATCCATCACATCCGTTTTTTTAGCCAAGGCGTTTTCGTATTTACCACGGATGGCCTCACGCTCTCCATCCAGGATCATTTGTTTCATCTCGAGATTATCAGCATACTCCGCATTTTTGTTAGCTACAGTGTCTGAATATTTCTGCGACCAACGAGAGTTGTCAGCTTCTCTTTGGCGTTCGCTTTGACGAAGACGGGATTCGTAAGACTTACGCATCTCATTGGCATTTCTATGCTGTGAGCGCAAAGACTCGTTGTAACCCGCTTGCATAGCGTCTTTTTCTTTTTCATGAGCGGCATTTAATTTACGGGCATTATCGTGCACGGTTTGCTGGGCCTTCAGACGATTTTCTTCAGACATCTGAGCAAAGCGTTCATCTCTTTGCGCCACTTCATTATTCAACTGTCCAACAAGGTTTTCTTTTTGGGATTCCGTGATTTCTTTTTGCTTACGCAGAGTGCCCTCGTAAGCCGCCTTCTGCTCTTCACGCGAGTTGTAAGCATCTTCCATCTTATTGCGCAAGGATTCGCGATACGTCTGGCGTACCTCGTCAATCTTGCGATTGTTTTCAAAATCTCTGTCACTTAAAGTTTCACGATTGCGCTCTTTGAGCTCCGCAATCCGACCTTCATAATTATCAGTGATATTACGAATTTCTTCGTGATGACGTTGCTCTAAACGCTTGATTTCAGCGTTACGGCGTTTAGCATTTTCTGATTCACGGTTTTCATACTCTTCACGAGTTTGGCGAATCTTGTCATCCTGACGTGCGCGATCCGAAGATGAAATAGAAGACATCCTTATCCTCCCAGACCACAGATTAACATTAGTCTTTGGAAGAAACTTCTATTCAACAGTGTCGTATTTTAAAAACAGGACCGGAGTCTAGCGTTCAAAGACCCTTTGATGGTACAGACGCTTCATTTCCTGGCGCTCCGCCTCGATGCGGGCCTTACGAACCTGCTCGGCGCGCTCTTTTTGCTTCTCAGAGGCGATCTCACGCTCAACAACGTTTTTGTAAATCAGAGCGCTTTTTTCAGTCAAATCACCCCAGTTCTCGCGCAAATGCGAAACCATGGCGATGAAGTCTTTCTTAGATCCTTCATACATCAAATTCCAAAGTGGAAGATGCGATTTCATGTCTACAGGCTGAATCATTCCGTAATCAGTTTGACCTTTGGAATTCACGCCGGAAATCCAGAACTCAAATCCCTCTGGCAAACTCAAGGTCTTACCATCACGAAGAGTCACGGTCAGAGTTGCATCCATATTACGAACAAGCACCTTGTTTCCCTGATCCACGACGAAGTACTGACCCTGTGTAGCTTTCAAAGTCCCATAAAGAGTTTCTAGCTCTACGTTTTTAGATTTTTCCATCCATACTGCACCGTTGACAAAACGCCACTGATCCGGAGCCAGACGAACCAATGTTGAACCATCTTTAGCGTGAATCTTTAAGCTTTCACTTGAATAGTGCAAAGCCTTCCCCGTCACCTGCAAGGCGCAAGTTTCTTTGGACTTTAAACATTCTGAAGGTTGTTGAAGAACATCCCCGGAAGCACGAACTCGCACTTCCATTTGAAAAGCCATGATGAAAATGAGGACACGGAAGAACTTCTTCATTTGTATTCTACACTCTGAGCTAGCTTACGAGCCTGTTTTTTGAGATCGTCATTTTTGAAGTTCTTAAAAACGGTCTTGTAGATTTCAGAAGCTTCTTCAGTTTGATTGTTGAACTCACTGATTTGACCCATTCTTAAAAGAATAAAGCCCGTCAGCTCATGCTGTGGAAACAAAGTCACCATCGAGTCAATTTGCGTAAGACTGTTGCGGAAGTCCTTTTTAAGGAAATAGCTTTCAGCGATAAAAAAGTGTGACTCGACCACGTGCTGAGAAAGCGGATATTTATCAAGAAGCTTATTAAACTCCCCAATCGCCTTGTCATAGTCTTGATTGTTAAAGTACTTCTTTCCCTTTTCAAAGAAAACGCCTGATAGATCCAATGAGTCTTCACTAGCTGGCGATCTCACGACAGAGGAAAGATTCTGCAGTTCATACTTTGCTTGAAGTTTTTTATCCTCGGGAAGAACCTGCGCGACAGTTTGCTGAAAGTCCTTCAGCTGATAGCTTAAAAGAGAGTTGTTAAACTTCTCTTTTTCCACCTGTTTTTGCAGATGTGCGAGCTTTAATTCATACTGTTCATGACCATTGAAATACCCCACAAAAGAGGCATAGGCACCCAGAATGCCGACCGTTAGTGACAAACAAAAAACTATGAAAAAAGCGTTTTGATTCTTCATGTCTCACTTATCGGCAAAAACCGATAAAAATTGAGACTGAAAGGCCTCGTATTATTTTGAGACTGCCTTCTGGTCGTAGGTGTAGACCACTTCAGCGTCGAGGTCTTTAAAGCTTCCACCCACCTCGATCTTCGGAGCCACTCGCCCTTTCATAACCATAAGCTTTTTAGAGTCATGGGAATACCAAAGATAAACCGGATCCACCAGGGCGGCGATCACAAAACTTGTCGGCTTCATTCGAAGCTCCATCCATTTGTCAGTTCCCTTATCGAGATCGCTCATTTTCTTTAAGGTGAATCCCACCGTTTCCAGTCGGTCCCAGACCGCAAAGCGCACCTCAAGCTCTTTCCCAGACGAAAGCTTTTCCCAGTTTTCCATAACCACCGCGTTGAAGTTCGCGGTGGAAAGCAAAAGACCTTTTAACTTTTCATCCGATGTTTTCTTTTTACCGTTAGCCCCGGTGTATTCGAAATGAATCTTCTCACCCTCCACGGTGAACTTTCCCTTTTCCGAAGTTTGCGGACGCTCAATTTCATAGCTTTTCACTTGAGCTTCTTGAGTCACGCCTTTTTCTTTGACCACCGTTTTACCATTCAGATCTTTATAAACAGCTTCACTATGAACCCGTCCTCCAGCTTCTGAAAACTGAACTTCCAAAGTGTAGAGTTTTTTCGTTTGTTCGGATTTCAAATCATACAGATTTGCCGTGGAAACAATTTGAGTGAATCCCACAAAAGGCACCAGTAACGCGACAAAGAGGCTCATGAGTCTTCTCCTGGATATTTGTCTAACAATATTAGATGTCACTAGAAATTGGAAAGCTGATCCTTAACATTCAGAAATTTTCCGCGTCACATCTAGACCCGACTCTTATTCAACGCATTTCCCTTGACGATTTTTCGAGCCAAAACTAGTTTGAATCCTTCGATTAAGGAACCGCGTTACATGAATAAAGCACAATTGGTCGAACTTGTTGCTGAAAAAACCAAGTCGACAAAAAGTCAATCCGAACAGATTCTCGACGCCACTCTGAAAGTGATTCAAGAAGCGCTCAAAAAAGGCGATGAAGTAAAACTCGTGGGATTTGGCACTTTCTCTCGCAGTGCTCGCAAACCTCGCCAAGGAAGAAATCCTAAAACGGGTGAAACAGTTAAAATCCCCAGCGCCTATGTTCCCCGATTTAAACCCGGAAAAGATCTTAAAGACGCTTTAAATTAATCCGGCGAATTCAGGTCGGTCTTGAAGCCTGCACCAGCCACTCAAGCCCGACTTCCAAATATATTGCTCCCCAACTACTTTCTGGGTTGTAAGCATTTCGCGCAATTCGCGCACAGAATAAGGTCCTTGCTGCACCAAAGACTTTCCTGATTCAGAAGGACTTAAAAGCACCCACTCTTTTTCATCTTCAACAATGTCTTGCCCTGGCATAAAAGTTTGCCCAGCAGGAAAAAGGGATCGCTCAAATTCCGCAAACTCGCAGGCCGCTTTCCATTCACCTAAACTGTCGTTACAAATCAGATCATAAGGACCCACGTCCCCACGATGAATCAAAGAACGCATTTCTTGGAGCGACAAAGGACCTTGAGGCTTTAAATCTTTGTTGTAAAACCACGAGTTGCTTTTCATAACTTTTCCTTCTTGCTGTGAAACAAAGTCGGCAAACTTTCAATCACTTCTAGCATATCATAGTAGGCCACTTGAAAATGTTTGCTATCAACAGGTTTCGCTAAAAAATGTCGCAGTGTTGTTGTTGAAACCATCTTCTTACGATAGCCATTATAAAGTCTTTCACCCAACATACCACCCAGTAGTTGCGCCGCAATCATGTAGCTCCACTTCTTTCGTGGCTTGGCTTGCAAGCGATGCCCGGGAACTCCAGTGATAACCATCAACTCATGCATTTTTTGCGCTAGCGCCAACTGCAAAGCCTCTTTACCCAACTCAGAAGGTCCCCGCGATGCTAAGCTTGCTTTAATGTCCGCAATCGTATCTGTTTTTCTTTTATGGTTGATAATTTTAGACCCAAAATAAGCCGTGCCTTCAAGCCAAATCAGACTCAGAAAATCAGACGGCACATCCGTCGGCAACTTCGTCATTGAACTGCTTTGCGCGTGAACGTAGCGCATGGCTAACGAAGCCGCATGATTCACAGTCGCACGTGCCAGATAAGCGGCCTTGATCTCTGGAAGATAAAAAGACATTCCTTCTGCGATCATCTCTTCAATCCAACGCAACGTTTTTACATCGTAGGATTCCCGGGCCTGGACCCAAAACGAACTGTCTCGCGCCGTGTACACAGACAGCGCATCCACTGAAACATTCAGCCCCAGTTCTTCGGCAATGATTTTTACATAGCGACCGACATGATCGGTATAGTCTAATTGCTCATCATCGTCATCATCTTCGTCTTCATACTGCAAACCCAGATCGTAAGTTTGCTCAAGGTACATGAGATAATTTTGCCACTTCACCCAAGGAGGCACACTCATCAGACAAAAAATATTTTGCGAAAGTCGCACTAAGTCTGTCGAAGCCTCAAGTTCTTTATTCAGTAACTGAAAATAGATGGATTCGGAATTCTGAAAGATACGCAGAATCTTTTTCGCGAAAGGTTTCCCCAGAATTTTTGTGGTTTCTTCCGGAATATGGGGTGCAGCCAAATGCAAATCGCCGTAGATAACGAAAACCAAATGATCGGGAAACTCACTGACGAGCTCTGCAATCTTTTTACCAGCAAAGACATCCCGGGATTTCAGAGTGATGGCGGTTCTTTTTTTATAACTCTTATTCAACCCGCGAACAGAAATCTTATGTTTCTGAGCCCAGCGCATTAAAGGACGATAGTGCTCCCAAGGAAATCCCCATTTCGACTGCCACTGCACGGCTTTTAAAAATTCTTTCTCCGAAAGTTTACCCGAAAGGTATTTGTCGATTTTTTCTTGATCCGCAGCTTCGAAGAACTCCACCGCTAAAACAACTTTGCGCCCCTTAGGCAGGCTGCGCAGTATTCGCAATTGAGCTTTCTGCGATTGATGAAGTGCGTGAAAATCACCTATCATCACGACTTGAGATTGCGACACCTGCTCCCAGAGCGCTTCTTTATTAGACGCTGTCCATTTTTTGAGAAACTCTTTATTATAAGTCTTATGGTAGCGCATTAACTCAGGCGTGTCCTCGCCCAGTCTGTGGCGAACCTGACGTTGCATCTGGAGATAAAGCTCTTTGCGGATGCGAATCCACTTCTGTAAGTCGTTCAATGCTGTCTTCCTTGATAGCGTGCTTCCGATTTTTACATAATTTTGATTGATTTCAAACACGAATCTACGATTCAATGGGAGCATGAAAAATACAGCATCTAGCAAAAAGAAGTTTTTGAATCTTGCCCTGATTGCCACTTTGATCGCCATCGGCGTGCATCTTTACCTGACTCTTCACTACTATGGGTTGAAATATGGAACAGCTGAGGGCGGTTCCGCATGTAATATCAACGAAGTCCTTAATTGTGATGCTGTAACGGCGAGTAAATACTCGGCTCTTTTCGGAGTTCCGGTGGCCCTTTGGGGAGTCGTCACCAACCTGGTACTTCTTTACTTTTTGGCGGTGACCCGCTTCAACATGGTTCAAGATCAAGCCAAGACGTCTCGCTACGCTTTCTTGTTCTCCGGAATTACGATCCTCGGCACCTTGGTTATGGCAGCCATTTCGTTATCCTTTATGAGCAACTTGTGCATCTTCTGCATTAGCGCTTATGTTCTTTCTATCATCGGATTTATCGGCATCTGGTTGGGCGCTGAAGACCTTTCTGTCGCGAATCTTGTCGAAGACGTTAAAGACATCTTCACGACAGAAAAATGGGTGGGTGGATTCTTACTTGCTATCCCCGCTTTCGCTTTTCTTGGAAACATTATGTATCTTGAAAGCCATGGTCTTTCGGACATTGAAAAGATGGCCAAAGAAAAAGTGGCTTATTGGGCCGCGGCTCCCCAACAAACCTTTGATCTATCTGCTGGTTTAACTTTGCAAAAAGGGTCGTCTGAACCGGTGATGACAATTGTGGAGTTCGCAGATTTCCGTTGCCCACACTGTAAGCACGCTGCACCAACCCTTCATGCTTTCACAAACAGCCATCCGGATGTAAAATTGGTCTTTAAACCTTTCCCACTTGATGGAACCTGCAACGAGGCTATCCGTGGCGGCGGCGATGGCATCTCATGCGGACTGGCATCCGCAGTTATGTGTGCAGAAAAAATGGGTCAAAAAGGTTGGGCGGCGCACGATTACTTCTTCGACAAACAAGAAGAAATCATCCGCGCAGGCAACTTAGATAAAAACCTTGAAGATGTTTCTAAAGCCACCGGTCTTGCACTTGAGGAGTTAAAAACCTGCGTGAAGGATCCAGCCACAGCAGAACTGATCCGCAAAATGGCTAAAGAAGGTGAAACAGCTCAGATTCAAGGAACTCCGACTGTTTTCGCTAACGGTAAACTTTTGAGTGGCGGGCAATTGATTCCTATTTTGGAAGCCGCTTATAGAAGCTTAAAGTAATAGTTTAAAAACCTATGGATTCGGCGAGCCAGTCTGCAAGTTTGCCGAATCCATCATCAAAGACCAAGAAACTTGTCTTTGCCAGGCCGTGGACGATGTCCATCCAGAAGGCCAAAATAATGATTCCCAACACAGCAAACCACATGGCTTTCACCACATAGATAGTGGAACGCACGTCTTGAACGCGCAAGTCTCCTTGGATTTTCTCAACTATTTTAAGAACATATTGAAGCTCTCTAAAGTGCTCTTTGAATTTTTCGCGCAACTCTTGTTGTTTGGCGCGCGTTAAAGAATTGATCCCCGGGAAGCTTCTTTTAGCCTTGATGGCGTAAATCAAGTCTACGGAATGATGAATGTAACGTGTTACTTTAGATTTAAAGTTAGGATACTCAGACGGCTTTTCAAGGAAGTCTTTAAGTTCCTCAATCGCCCGGTCATAGCGCTCATCCAACACCCAAGTTAGAATATTGTAGCGAATCGAATCCGGTCTTCCGAAGTCGGCTTTATCCACACCCACGTCAAAAAACGCAGATTCATCTTGTTTTTTCGTTTCAACAACGGCGTTGTCATCTTTGGGTACAGGTAATGCCATGAAGTCCTTTTCGGAAAAAACCCCAATTCATTGAAGCTTTCTTTATATTACCAAGGTCTAGTCTTATCGACCTAAGTTTGACGAGTCCTGTTTCATCTTGAGATTATGTAGCAAAGGCTACCTAGACTTCATGGAGGAGGGCTATGGAAACCGACTTTCAGACAGCTATTTTAGGACATTTAGACTTCGAAAACCCTCAGAAGACTGTGGGGCAAATTCCTTTGCCTGACGAGCTTCCAAAGCGCAATGACTACAGTCATCTTCCTAAAGAGATTCTAAAATCATCGACGGTGGAAAATCTTATTTCCCAAAACGAAGACTTGATGGCGCGCCTTAAGGTGGCTCTTCGCCGTCTTTCTTTGCTTGAAACCGAAAACCAAAGAATGACGGAAGAGACCGGCAAAGCTCGCCTGGCGCAATCTTCGATCACAGATCAGATTTTGGTTTGGAAAGAAAAAGACAATCTGTGGAGACAAAAAGTCGACCAGCTTGAAAGAGAAAAGGAAATTCACACTGAGAAAATGCGCGCGTTGCAGGAAAAATTGCAAAATATGGGCGCAGAACTTTCTCGTCATGTAAAATACCATGACCGCATCAAAAATCAGGTGAAGCCTTACATCTCTCAATTGAAAGAATATTCTCGCACACAGGATTTGAAACTGGCAGAGACCGAGAGCTCTTTAGCGCAAAAAGAAGCGCAGCTTCGTGACCTTCGTCATCAAATCATCGAGGTGACGAAAAACTCTCGCTATCAAGTGGAAGCTTCCGAGAAAAAAGCTCAAGAGATGGTTCAATTCTATGAGGCGCAAATTCAAAGCTTAAGCCGCGAAGTTCAGCAGCTTCATCAAATTCAAGAAGAACTTGAAGTAAAGACTTTGAAACTGCACACGGCTCTAGAACGTCAAGACACTTTAGAAAACGAAGTTGTGACACTTCGCCGCACTAAAGAAGACATGAAAGAGCGTTTGGAAAGCGAAATCGAGCGCCAGCATGAGCGCATGAGCGAACTGACGAAGCAGAATCAAAAACTGGGTGTTGAGCATGCAGATCTACAGATTCGCGTGGTCGAAGATCAAGAGCGCATCCAAAAATTAGAAAAAGAAAATTTCCAATACATGGAGCAGCTGGAAAGTCTTCGCTATATGTGGAATGCCAAGAATGAAGAAGCAGAAAAACTCAAGGCTGCGGCCGCTGCACTAGAGCGGATCAACCTTGAGCTGAGTCAGAAGCTCAACGAGCTGCGTAAACAGGACGGGCTCTAGAAACTTTGGAGAGCCCCTTCGATACTTTCATGAACCTCAAGGTTTGCACACTCTGAAAAACTGAAAAGACGCTGGAAATCCGGGTTTAACCCCGCGATTTTCGCGTTCAGCTTTTTGTTGCAGTTCAAATCATTCAACACATTGAACAAGTTCTGAATGCCGGATGAACCCACAAAGCTTAGATTTTTCATGCAGAACACCACTTTTTTATCAGAAAAGTTTTGTAAGCACGCTTTTTTGAAAGACTGAGTTTTCTCGATCTCAATACGACCGCTTAAAGACACGATCGCAATATCCCCATCGAGCACGAGTTTTACTTGCATGAAAGACCTCACGTTAAATCACTGTGTCTTCTTGTCGGTGGGATTTTCTGACATTTTGAGTCCAAAAAGAGGCTGGGAAATAGGATTTTCTAACTCGACAAACGCCTAACTGGTCCCTACACTACTTTGGTGCTTCAGAGCTGGATCTTCTTGTTTTTATTCTTATTTGTGACCGTTTTCACGGGCACACCTCTATGGGCCGCCGAACCCACGGCGAAGATCCATGGCATCTTGATCAATGCCGACAGCATGTTTCGCGATACCGAAAAAGAAACGGCCGAACTAGAAGGCAATGTTCAAATCGTTTATCAAGGACAACACATACGTGCGGACCGCGCCCGCGTTCTTCTGCGCTCTCGTCAGGTGGAGCTTTTTGGCAATGTCGAAATCATGGATGCGAAGAACACCATCGTTGGTGATCAAGTTTATCTGGATTACGAAAACAACACCGGTGTGATTTACAACGGCTATGTTCAATCCGGCTCCATCACTTTTTCGGGAACTGTCTTACAAAAAACGGGTGAATCCGATTACGTGGTTTCTTCTGCTGACTACACGGCTTGTACCAACTGCCCTTCAACGTGGAGTTTTTCAGGAACCACAGTGCGTGCGGAACTGGGTGGCTATGCCTATATCAAGAATGCCGTTTTGCGCTTCGGCCACCTTCCTGTTTTCTGGTTTCCCTATCTGATTGTTCCACTGAAAAGTGATCGCCAATCTGGATTATTAACACCGACGTTTGAAGCCTCAGATACGGGTGGTTTTGCGATCTCACTTCCCTATTTCTGGGCCATCTCCCGAAGCAGTGATGCGACCATCGAGCTTAAAGATTATTCGAAGCGTGGTATGAAGGGTTTATTAGAATACCGTTACATGCTGAACGAAAACTCCGAAGGAACTTTGAATTTCGGAAGTCTTTTCGATAAAGCCTTCGCAGATGATGATCGCTTGAATCTTTACCGTCCTTTAAGTGAAAAGAATGATCCGATTGAACGTTACTTCGTTAGATACAGTCACTATCTAGAAATGCCTGACGGCGGAGTTCATCGCGCCCAGATCAATTACGCCAGCGATCTTCAATATCCCAAAGACTTCCCGACAGAAACTTTGAATCACGGTGACTCAGCGATGGAAAACCGTGTGTCCTACACAAAGAACACCGAGGATCAGCACATGAGTGTTGATAGCTCTTACTATGTGAACCTCTTGCATGGAGATCCTTTAGCGGGCAACAGCGATGCCGTACATCGTATTCCCGAGGTACGCTGGTCACACACACAGCAAAACATCGGCGAGAGCAACTTTATCTATGCGTTTGATTTAGATGTCGTGAACTTCACTCGCTCAGGCAACGCCTATGACGATATGACAACGCAGAATTCGGGCGACACTACAGTGCGCTTTCCGAAGAACAGCTGTAACGATCCTAAGTGGGAAGACAACCCCGCGTGTAAACGCGTGTACGATGGGTCATTTGATCCAAGTGTCGACTTGATCCGCACCGGACAGCGCATCGATTTTGAACCGACAGTCTATTATCCGATCAAGCTTGCTGACGGCTTGGACCTGGTTCCGGCGGCGGCCTATCGCGAGACTCATTATAACTTTAATATCGAAGACAACTCTCACGTCGTGCGACGCTATCTTCGGGCCGAGATCGGCGCCCGATTAAGCTTAAGTCGCGTCTATGGCGACACTGTCAGCTCTAAAGCCACGCGCTACAAACACGAAATCATTCCCGAAGTTTCTTACAGCAACCTTCCCTGGTTCTCACAAGATGAAAGCCCCTTTTTTGGTAAAGGCTCTGTCACGGATGCGCCCTACTCCGCTCGTGACAGTATCACCGACTTAGATATCGCCAGTGATTACAGCGTGCAGTTTGACTATAATGACCGCGTTTACGATCGCAATCTCGTGACGATGGCTCTTACAAACAAAGTCACTGAAAAACGCTGGGTGGGGGATCGTCCTGAATACCGTCAGATTGGCTATTTGAAACTGGCGCAGTCTTACGATGCTTCTCAACAGAACCGCGGGGGAAGCATCTATGAGCCGTGGTCGGACTTAACAGCAACACTGGATGTGCGCTTAGATCGCTTCCAAACTTATTCTATCTTTAACTACTTCCCTTATCAGAACGTCACGAACGCTTCGTCACGTGTGCGTTTGATGAATGACCTAGGTCAATTCTTCCAAGTGCAATTGACTCGTCAGTATAAAATCACTCCGGGTCAAGCCGTTGATACCAGCGCTCGTCAAGAGGACTACACATTCTCTGCCGGCTTTGTTTCAAAGTATGTAAACTTGATGGGTAAGTTTGTCTACGATGCCAACTGGGCCGACCGCAGCTCAGGCGATCAAATCAAGTCATGGGCTTACATCGCGCAATTAAAACCACCGGGAGACTGTCTTTTAGTCACATTCATTCATGACCAAGTCACTGGTGGTGATACGAACTTCAAGTTGAATTTCGAATTCACGTTCGACGGCGTACCAAAACCACCGCTTCCACCGGAAACACTAGACACTTACGGATTCTAGTTCTTAGTTTAAAAAATAAAAAAGGCTGAGGTTTCTCAGCCTTTTTATTTAGAATTCATACATTCAATTTGAATTTAGAAATCTAGAATGGTTTTAGAAAGCATGACGCCATCGACTTTTCCTTCTTGGAACTGCGGGACGATGGCAAAATCCGGAGCCTGTTGCATCTTAGGCTCTTGATTCATTTTCACCAGACCGTAAGCGATGCCCGCATACAAGCCAAGTGAAGCACCTTTAGCGACGTTATTCCAGCTTTCACTGGGCTTATCTTCAACCGCCAAACTCATCACTCCTACTGCGGCTCCACCTAAAGTTCCCCATGCACAGCTTTTTAGAAAGTCACGAAGACCTTCGGCTTGGGCGGTTTGAAACTGACAAAGAAGAGCGATGATAAAAATAATTTTGCGCATACTTCATTGTCGCTTGCGATAAGGGGTTTTAGTCAACCACTGATGTCTTCAATAATGGTGACCGTTCCGTCTTTTGTGACAAAGGCCCAGTGAACTTCGACGAGGTTTTCAAGTTTGCTTGTTAAATACTGGAGCGCCCGCACCAATCGAGCTTTTTGCTTTCGGGAAATTCGATGCGGTTGAAAATCCGCAATATTGGTGGTCTTTACTTCCACCATCAGGGCATGACCTTCCGGCGTTTGAAAAATCAAATCCACTTCTGCAAAAGGCGTGACCACCCGTTGCGCCAGAAGTGTATAGCCTTTTCTTTCATAAAATTTTTGAACTAGTTTTTCTGAATCAAGCCCACGCTGATGGGCCCAATAAAGGGATTTATTCTTCGTCGACGACGAGTTCTGCGAGGTATTCTTTAACGCCCGCGAAGGATTTACGGTGCACGCTGCACGGTCCGTGCGCGACGATGCTGTCTTTGTGAACCGGCGTTGAGTAGCCTTTGTGAACTTCGAATCCATAAAGAGGATATTTTTCTCCTAACTGTTTCATCAGACGATCTCTTGTCACTTTCGCAACAATCGACGCCGCTGAAATCGGAGCCACTCGCAAATCCCCTTTAACCATAGTCGTTTGCTCAAAGCCTTCAAGTCCGGGGATCTTCATGTTGCCGTCAATCAGCACATGACCACCCTTCACCCCTAAAGCTTCAACCGCGCGTTTCATCGCCAGCAAGGAAGCCCGCAAGATATTCATCTCGTCGATTTCTTCTACTGTCGCAAAACCAATTCCTACATGATGTTCTTTTTGAATGAGCGCCGCTAATTCTTCGCGACGTTCTTCGGATAATAATTTTGAATCTGTGACATCTTCAGCCAGAGCGTCCGATTTGAAGATCACAGCTGCTGCATAGACCGGCCCCGCAAGACATCCACGTCCCACTTCATCCACACCAATCACAGGCTCGGGAAAGAACTCGCGCCAGTTCACCTTAGGATACTCTTCCTTTTTGAGCGTTTTCTTAGGCTTCGCTTTTTTGAGTGTGATTTTCTTAGCTGCAGATTTTTTAGCGAGCGTTTTTTTCGATACTACCATGTCTTAGCGCCATCCCCACAAATCCTGCGCATATTAGACATAGAGCCAGTCGCGGTCACCGGAAAACAATCGCGTCGAAAACCAAAAGTTCTTTGGGATATTTGGCGAAATAGCCAAAGTTCCGTTGCACCTTTTGGTAGGAATATTTAGTGATGCGAGAAAAAAGAAAAGACCTAGAACGTGAGTCCTAGGTCTTTTTTAAATTTAACAGAAATGTTCTGTCGAGAAGAATTAAGCTTCTGCTTTAGCAGCAGATACTAGCTCAGATTCAATCTTCGCAGCTTTACCTTCAAGAGAGCGTAGGTAGTAAAGTTTAGAACGACGTACTTTACCTACGTTTACAAGCTCAACTTTATCAAGTGCAGGGCTTGAAAACGGGAAAGTTCTTTCAACGCCAACACCCGCAGAAATTTTGCGAACTGTGAAAGTTTTCGCAGCGCCAGATCCTTGGATCTTAGTTACGATACCTTTGTAAAGCTGAACACGTTCTTTTTCACCCTCTTTTACTTTAACGAATACGTTAACAGTATCACCAGAGCTGAACGCTTGAATATTTTTGTTAGCAGCTTTTACACTTACGCGACGAACGAGGTTTGTTTCTTTAGCCATTGCTTAATCCTTGTAGCAGTCAATTTTCACAAAAAGTAAAACAAGGGTCTACCATGGACCCATTACGCGGTCAAGACAGATACTTACTGCCGATCTTACTGAAAGATGGCGGTAGTCCTTGGGAGGAGCCCCTCGGATACTCTCCAAGACTCCAGAGCAAGACCCAATGAGTTGTTCTGTCATACCGAAACCGGTACCAAATAACATGAATACGGGCTTTTTTTCTACATGCATTTCATGGCGCAGCTCAGCAAAAGAGTACTTTCTTTTCGCCCACTCCACACGGGCCGTGGTGGCGATGGTTAGGCAGTCTGGAACATTCCAATCAGCCAACGCTGCCTCAACACTCACGGCGGTTTTAACGGGGTTTAAAGCGGTTTTCCTCATCGGATTGAACTTCGAGCCTTGCCCGGTTCTCCAATGATCCAAGACGCGCTCAACGAACATGAGCTGCTCTTGCATGGGATGGATGATGTAATATTTTTCTACTCCAAAGACCGTCGCCGCCCGGGCGATATCATGAATGTCGAAATTTGTGATATTCGTCGACACTGTTTTCTGCAATCGATCACGCACGGGATAGTGAACTAGACCGATTGCCAGTCTTGGTACGTAGGGAGTTTCGGGAGTCTCAGACATTGAAATCTTCCTCGCGCAGATCTTCCAGCCCCAGCACCTTTAAATCATTTTCACTGAGAGTTTTATAAAACTCGATCAGTTCTTTTAAAGGAGCGGCTGTCTTTTTTTTCTTCTGCGCCTGATACTTTTCGTTTTCTACTTTAAGAAATTCTTTAAATAAATCGGGACGTTTTTTAAGTGTCACAAGCGCGGATACTTTCTTCTTCCACTCTTCAATCACTTTGTGATTTCCACCAAGAAGAACCTCTGGAACTTCTTGCTCTAAATACGCGCGTGGTCTGGTGAAATTCGGATACTCTAACAGCCCTTCAGAAAAACTGTCTTTATCTGCGGAATCATCGTGACCTAATACCCCGGGGATAAAACGCGCTAAGGCGTCGATCACAACAAGAGCGCCTAGCTCTCCGCCAGATAACACATAGTCCCCGATCGACACTTCCTGATCGACGTAGGAATTAATAATACGCTGATCAATACCGCCATAGCGGCCGCAGATAAAAACCAGATGCTCTTCTTTAGAAAAAGAACGAGCCATTTCATCTGTCAGAGTTTTTCCTTGGGGGGAAAGATAGATCACTTTGGAATTCTTATGTTGCACTTTCTGGAGCGTTTTTTCCAGAGTCTCAGGCAACATGATCATACCGTCACCGCCCCCAAAAGGACGGTCGTCCACAGTGCGATGACGGTCTTGAGCAAATTCGCGGGGCGTGTGCGTTTTAACCGAAAGACGCTCACTCTTTAAAGCCTGACCAAGAACACCGTGAGAAACCGCGGCGTCAATCATCTCAGGAAAAAGAGTGATCACATCAATCGTTAGCATCTAAGCGTTCTCGATATCAAAAAGTCCTTCAGGCAAATCCATCACCACAGTCTGGTGTTTGAAATCGATTTTTTTGATGAAAGCATCTACGAACGGCACTTCCACCTTTTTACCTGCAGCTTCAACGACCAATAAATCTTGAACGCCGTTCGAAGAGAAATCCACGATTTCACCTAGAAGTTTTTGTTCTGGATCTTTCAATTTGAAGTTTTTGATTTCAGAAAGGAAGATAGTTTCCCCAGGCTTAGATACGAACAAGTCGTCGTCGACGAAGAACTCTAAATGCTCAACACCTTCAGCCGCCGTGCGATCCGCGATTTCAGCCGCCTTAACGATCAGACCTTTTTTAAAAGGCTTTGTTCTTTCCACAGAGAATGTGCGAATTTCATCAGAGTCTTTCGGTTTTAGACCAAAGCTCTTCATTCTTTTTGCCCAAGAGATATCGCCAGAAAAGATAAGAACATAAAGATCACCTTTAAGTCCATGAGCCTCGCGTACCTTGCCTACCAATTTCATTTCAAACCTCAGAAAAAAAATGAAGGGGTTGCTTGTGACAACCCCTTCCTTAGAGAATTTTATTTTTGCCCCTGTTGAGGACTTGCGGCTTAACTATTCTACGATATCTAAGTGATAACGCTTGTTAAGTTTTGTACCAGCTGCGCGGATGATAGTTCTCATTGCGGCTGCTGTTTTACCTTGCTTACCAATCACTTTGCCCAGGTCTTCTTTATCAACCTTCAAAGCAAGAAGAGTGGTTTGCTGACCAGGGATTTCATCAACTTCGACTTTTTCAGGCTTATCTACTAGAGATTTCGCCATGAACTCCACGAGGTCTTTCAAGCTATCCATAATTACCCCCACAACAGATAGTACCTGTCCGATATTCTAACGAAATCGGAACAAATGCCAAATACTATTTAGCTTGAGCCAACTTAATAACGTGTTTTACACGGTCTGTAGGCTGAGCACCTTTTTTGATCCACTCTTCAACTTTAGCTAGATCAAGCTCAACTTTTTTGTCGTTACCTTTAGGAGTTGGGATGTAAGTTCCAAGAATATCAAGGAATTTACCAGTAACATAGCGACGAGAATCAGCTACAGTGATGCGGTATTTAGGGTCGTGCTTTGCGCCCATACGAGCCAAACGAATTACAACTGCCATTTCTTAAACCTCTTGTTTCAAAAACAGTAAGACCAAGTGTGTACTGTGTTAACGATTAAATATCAAGCGTTAAAATGGGAACTTCATTCCACCTCGACCCATGCCCATTTTCATCATTCCACCCATCATCTTCTTAGCGTCCTCAAATTGCTTTACCAGCTTGTTCACATCTTGAACTTGAGTTCCGCTCCCCTTCGCAATACGCTGACGACGCGAAGCGTTTAGAAGCTTATGGTTGTGTCTTTCCTGATAGGTCATGGAGCGAATGATGGCCTCGATCTTTTTCATCTCAGCATCAGGTGGGGTCATATTTTTCAGCTGTTTGCTGAGTTCACCCATGCCAGGTAAAAATTTCAAGATGCTTTCAAAGCCGCCCATTTTTTTAAGCTGCTGGATCTGAGCTAGGAAGTCCTCCAAAGTAAATTCATTCTTCATGATCTTTTTCGCGGAATCACGCGCCGACTTTTCATCGATCACTTCCTGCGCTTTTTCGACCAAAGAAAGAACGTCCCCCATATCCAAGATACGCCCAGCAAGACGATCCGGATGGAAGACTTCCAGAGCAGAGACTTTTTCACCCACGCCCAGGAACTTAATTGGAATGCCTGTCACTTCACGAATAGATAAGGCCGCACCACCGCGCGCGTCCCCGTCTACTTTCGTGAGCACAAGTCCTGTCAGATTTAATTTTTTATGGAAACCTTCTGCGACATTCACAGACTGCTGACCGAGCATGGCATCGGCCACAAGAAGGATTTCTTGCGGAGTCCAAATTTCGCGAAGGCGGCCCAACTCGTTCATCAGTTCATCATCAACCTGCAAGCGCCCCGCCGTATCGACGATCACAACATCAACCATGTTGTCCTTCGCCCACTGCTTGGATTTTTCTAAGATTTCCTCAGGCTTCATTCCGACTTGAGTTGGGAAGGTTGGAATGTTGTTTTGACGACCTAAAGTCTGCAACTGATCGATGGCCGCGGGACGATAGATGTCCGCTGGCACCATGCCGGGTTTTTTACCCAATTTTTGACGAATATAAAGAGCAAGCTTTGCTGAAGACGTGGTTTTACCCGCCCCTTGCAAACCCACCATAAAGATCACGCTCGGATTTTCACGTACGTTGATATCAACAGCGCCGCCACCCAAAACGTTCACGAGCTCATCATGAACGATCTTAACGAACATTTGTCCTGGATTGACGTTTTGAAGAACCTCCGCCCCCAGGGCTTTGGCTTTTACCTTATCAATAAATATCTTAACGACTTTGAAGTTCACGTCCGCTTCTAAAAGACTGAGGCGGATCTCTTTAATGACGTCCTCAATGTTAGCTTCCGTGATCTTGCTTTGACCACGGACCTTTTTAAGGCTCGCCATAATCTTGTCAGATAAATTCTCGAACATGTGAAACTCCCGAAAGAAAGAGGTTTAACCTATCAAGAACCGAATGACAAAGAACCTTGTGACGCACTGCATACACAAACACCTTGTAGAATTGTAAGGCGCAGAGCATTAGATGATTCATTCGGACGGCTTTATGGTTATGAGAGACGCAAAAAGGGGCCCTACAATGAAAAAAATCATTCTTGTATCATTATTAGTAAGTACTGCAGCTCAAGCCCAACTTGTGACTTCCAATGCGGCAGCACTTGAGGGACTTAAAGACGCGCGCAAACAACTTGAAGTAAAAACTGAAAACTCAATTCTTGAAAAATTGGAAGCCGCTCGCTTGGAAGACGAAAGAAACCGTCGCCAACAATTTGAGTCTTTGAATTTCAGCGTCGTCAATGACGGAACTTCTTCTTACAACCATGCGCCTGCTCAAGCTCCGGCAGTGGCAGCTCCAGGATATGTTCCATCGGAAGTTCAACAGAACAACACGCAAGCTGTACAAACAGTGAACTATTAGTTCGCCATAAGGGGCCAACTTAAGGCCCCTACTTCGCTAGCTCCATGGCTTTGGCGACAGATCTGGCATCATGGCTCGGAACAATTAAAACTTCCGGGCTTCTTTTCTGAAGGGCTTGCAATTCCTGAATTCGCAGCATGACTTCATCAGGCTTATTATCGACGAACTTTTTAGAGAACCAGAATTTCGGCACGCCTTGCTCTATCGCATCGGCATTCCAGACTGTATCACCCACCAAGAAGATTCTTTTTTCGATCGACAGATTTACAAAAAGTCCCACTGAACCTGGAGTATGTCCCGGAAGACCGACCAGAACAAGCTTACCATCACCATAGATGTCACGGCTTTTGGGAAAGCCTTCATATTCTTTGGCCTCAAGTTCATAGGTTTTAAATTGGACCGTTTCTGGAAAAAGAGAAGGAAAAATCGCCGCGCTTGCATCTTTCGTTTTTGCGAAAGCCATTTCTTCAACCGTCACCTCAATGGGCAAATCTGGGAAGTCCACAACACCACTGGAGTGATCGAAGTGCGCATGCGAAAGAATGATTCTGTCGAGTTTAATGCCTTTTTCTTTGATTTGTTCTAGAGCTGAAACATCCTGATTAAATTCCGTCGCAAGACGGGCCCACCAGACCATGTCTTGAACTTGTTCTTTCGCCTTCGTTCCCAGACCCGTATCAAACAGAAAGTTTCCTTTGGGATGTTCGATTAGAAATGCTGGATGAGTCATAGGGAAGCGCTTAAACCAAGAGCCTCCTTGAAGCGTCGTCGCCTCTAAAGGATCTATAGATCCCGTCTTTAAAACCGTGAATTTAACACTTTCGTTTTGCGACCACACTGGTAAAGACATTAAAAGAAATATAAGGGGAATTGTTTTTAGCAGTGACCGAATCTTCATGAAGTTTACCAACGTTGAAAAGAGCCTTTTTTTAGACTGAAGTGAGCACCCGCATAGAAGAAGATAAATCCCAAAACGGATATCACCGCCGCTGTCCATACGTTAACGTCACTGACTCCCAGAATGCCGTAGCGAAGACCATTGATCAAATACAAAAGAGGATTCGCTTTTGAGACGGCCTGCCAGAATGGGTGCAGGTGTTCGATGGATAAAAATACTCCACCCAGATAAGTTAATGGCAAAAGGATAAAAGCCGAAAACGCAGACAACTGATCAAAGGTTTTTGCCCAGAAAGCCACACTGATACCGATCATTCCAAAAATCAAACCGGCAATAATGATAAAGAATAAAGTGACAAATGGATGAGCAATGGCCAGCCACTCTCCACGTTGATAATACATGAAGATAGATCCCACAGTGTAAGTGATCAAGGCGACAATACTTCCGCGCACTAAGGCCCCTAAACTCATAGCCCAAATAATTTCTCGGTCGGTCACGGGTGCTACACGCAAATCCTCAAGGTCCCCAGAGAACTTTGAAGACACAATTGATGACGAAGAGTTTTGAAAAGAGTTATTGATCAAACCCATCATCATTAATCCGGGAATCAAGAAAGCGATATAGCTAACACCTTGGTGAGCGGCCATCTGTTCACCCAAGGAAACACCGAAAATCAAAAGGTATAAAAATGACGAGATGAATGGCGTCACCACTGTCTGCACAAGCACTTTCAGAAAACGTGCGATCTCGCGTTGGAAAATAGTTAAAAAACCGGTCATTGCAGGGCCTGCGCTTCTTTTTTACTTACAAGTTTAAGGAAGGCTTCCTCAAGATCACCTTCTTCAATTTTAACATCTTGAATGATGTTCACGGGAATACGGACTTCATTTAAGAAATCACCCAATGTTTTATTTTGGGGAACTACGAAAAGAAATTCTTTGCCGATCACTTCCATCAAATACGACGAGCGCACCTCATAGTGTTCAGTTAATATCAGGCGAATCTTTTTGTGCGTGTATTGGCGGATGATATCTTTGGTATTTCCCAACTCGACCAGACTGCCCAAGTTGATAATTCCCACACGATCACAAAGTTCTTCGGCCTCTTCGAGGTAATGCGTTGTCAGAAGAATGGACATGCCTTCGTTGCGCAGTTCTTGTACGAATCTCCAAAGATCTTCGCGCAGACGAATATCAACTCCCGCAGTCGGTTCATCTAAAAGCAGAAGTTTGGGATTGTGAACCAACGCTTTGGCAATCATCAAACGGCGTTTCATACCACCTGAAAGCTGCTTCACTTTTTTATGACGGTGTTCATAAAGAGCCAGCTTGCTTAAGACGAAATCGATACGGTCTTTGTTTTTACGAAGACCGTAGTATCCGGAATGAAACTCCAGAATTTCTTGAACATCAAAAAAGCCCGAGTTGATCACTTCCTGATGAACAACGCCGATTTGTTTTTTGGTGAACATCGGATCTTTGGCCACTTCAACACCGAATACTTTTACAGATCCTGAGGACGGTTGCTCCAGTGTCGTGATGGTAGAAATGATTGTGGTTTTACCTGCGCCGTTAGGCCCCAACAGGCCAAAGATCTCTCCCCCTTTGACAGAGAAAGAGATTCCTTTGACAGCTTCCGTTTTTGCGCCTTCGTATTGTTTACGCAGGTCTTGAATTTCCAAAGGTAGGTTCATGCGACTTGCCCCTAACGTGCTCGTGTGATGCTGGTGTGGAATTCCACGCTTGGGTTTTCACGCTTTAACCAGTTTAGATCCCACTCCTGATTTACAAGGACCACTGGATTTTCTTGAAGATCGCGGAACATATTGGCGCCACCTTTCAATTCAGCGACGGGCTTTCCGTCCTCTGTTCTTGGCCAGCGAGCGACTCCGTAAGGAAGACGATTCAGCTTCACTTCCAAATTGTATTCATCCTGTAAACGACGAAGCAGAACTTCGAATTGAAGTTCACCGACGGCACCGATGATAGGATCTTGAGGACCTACCAACGGATCAATGAACAATTGGATGGCGCCTTCTTCAGACAAATGATTCAAAGCCTCTTGCATCTTTTGACGTTTCAAGGCATCGCGCACGGAAAGACGACCGAACAGCTCGGGAGCAAACTTTGGAATGTCCTCGAAGTGAACTTTTCCGGAGGCATACACGCAGTCACCAATGGCGAAGTTTCCAGTGTCACCAACACCGACGATATCACCAGCATAAGCGTCGTCCACAGTCTCTTTGTCTGCCGCGATAAATTGGCTGGCATAAGAAAGGCGCAGCTCCTTGTCATGACGAGAGTGCTTTACTTTCATGCCACGCTCAAACTTACCGGAGCAAATACGAATGAAGGCGATGCGGTCACGGTGACGCTTATCCATATTGGCTTGAATTTTAAATACGAACCCCGTGAAGTTCGCATCACAAGGGTCCATCTCTTTATCGTCTTTTGTGTGACGAGGTTGAGGGCCCGGAGCGTACTTTGTGAAGAACTGCAGGAATGTATCCACCCCGAAGTTCTGTTTTGCAGAACCGAAAGTCACCGGAGAAATCGTTCCATTTAAAAACTCATTCACGTCAAAGGGTGGAAGTGCCCCTTCGATCAGTTCCAACTCGTCAATCACTTGGTCTGCAGACTCTTTATCAAGATAGTCATAAAGAATTTGATCGTCTTTGCCTTTTTCAAATGGAATGATTTTGTAGTCTTCCACTTCTTCACGACGTTGATCGTAAACCCAGATTTCCTTTGTCAGGCGATTATAGATCCCGCGGAAACGTTGACCGATCCCCAAGGGCCAGGTCACCGGGTAACATTGCATGTTCAATGTTTTTTCAACTTCGTCGATGAGAGTCAGAGGATCTTTACCTTCACGGTCCAACTTGTTAACGAAAGTAAAAATAGGAATTTTACGAAGACGACAAACCTCGTAAAGCTTTTTAGTACGTTCTTCCACACCCTTTGCCACGTCGATCAGCATGCAGGCTGAATCCACCGCCATCAAAACGCGATACGTATCTTCAGAGAAGTCTTTATGGCCCGGAGTATCCAGCAAGTTCACTCGCAACGAATTGTAATCAAAGGTCATCACTGAAGACGTGATTGAGATCCCTTTTTCTCTTTCCATGGCCATCCAGTCGGATGTCACCGCTTTGGTTCCTTGTTTTCCCTTCACCTCACCTGTTTCATGGATGACTCCACCGTGATAGAGAAGTTTTTCGGTCAACGTTGTCTTACCAGCATCGGGATGCGAGATGATCGCAAACGTGCGGCGGCGTTGAATTTCTTTTTGAACCTGAGGTGTGGCTAACATAGAAAGCATCCTGTCTAAAAGACTCATTTTTACGAGTAAAAGCTTTAGGTTACAAGCATTTAGCGCAGCGCCACCATGAAGCATTTCGAGGATTTTTTGGGAAAACAGCCAATTTTAGGAATTTCATTCAAATCTGGGTGGATTTTAAAGGTTTTGAGCCTCCACCCCTTGCGCATTCCAACACTTTTCCCTTATAACCTCGTTGAACTACAACTCCGATGGGTTTGGAGCCCTTTTAGGACAATTGAGGTGAAATTATGACTGCTATGTCGAAGCATTATGTTACGACTTTCTATAAGTTTTTAAAACTTTCTGATGTTCCCGCTGTACAAAAAGATCTCGAAAACAAAGCTGATGAGCTGAACGTTAAGGGCTTAGTGATTTTAGGCACTGAGGGCTTTAACTCTACAATTTCTGCAAGCTCTGTCGAATCTTTTGAAGCTTGGAAGCAGTTCATTCGTGAATACTTCAATGCGCCGCAATTGTTCTTTAAAGATTCCGAGTCACACAAAGCTCCTTTCCGCCGATTCAAAGTAAAAATCCGTGAAGAGATCGTGACAACCGGCATTCCAGAAGTGATGCCTCCAGAGGGAAAGAATCATCATTTGACTCCCGCAGAGTGGAATCAAGTTATGAAGGAAGAAAAAGATTTTGTGATGATCGATACTCGCAATTGGTACGAGTATAAGATTGGAACTTTCAAAGGGGCTTTGAATCCAGATATTGAAAAGTTCACGGATTTCCCTCAGTACATTGAAGAACAAGGTATTCCTAAAGATAAAAAGATGCTGATCTTTTGCACCGGTGGTATCCGCTGTGAAAAAGGAATTTTAGAACTTCAAAAGCAAGGTTATGACAATGTTTTCCAATTGGAAGGCGGCATCATCAACTACATGAAGGAATATCCGAACGATCAATTCGAAGGCGAATGTTTTGTTTTCGATCACCGCGTGGCTTTAGATCAAAACCTTCAGCCATCGACAAAGTACGGTCTTTGCCCTCACTGCGGTCAACCTTCTGAAATCAAGATTGAATGCAAACGCTGTGATTCCGAAGAGCTTATTTGCGTGGATTGCGCAGAAGTCGAATTTAAAAAAGACACCTGCTCTAAAAACTGCGCTCACCAATACAAACTTCACCCTGGCAAAAAAGGTCCAAAACAAATCGTACCTTTTGAAATTGAAAAATTAAAAGCCGAAGGGGCCGACGAGATTCCAACTATCCGTGTCTCTAAAACGAAGGTTGTGACGGTAAACGCCAAGGGTGAATCTGTCACCGTCAGCGATAAGAACTAGGGGTCTGCCGGGTTTCCGGCACCCTCTATTTTTTTTATTCTTTTTCTTGTATTATAGCTGCATTGAAAGGTGGTTTCCTATGAAATCAATTCTATTAACTGTGCTTTCTTTTTTAACTATTTCATCTGTACAAGCTGAAGCCTCAGAGCTTTTACATGAGACTCCACGAACTTCTTCTGTTCAAGCTTATGTCCTAGGAAACTATCAAATCACCTCTAGGCAGTTTAACGGTCCAGACCTTGCTGTAGAAATTCAAATTCTTAATTCAAGAACACGTGAAGTCGTTACACATGCATTTATTCAAGATCAGCGCCCCTTGGAAATCAGTATTACACAAAATGGCGGCGAATATATCCGTGGACGATTCACGCTAGTGCAAGACACTTCTAAAGTATATTTGTACGCGGACCTTTCAAGCGGTTCCACACCACAACCGCAGTATACGGTGCAAGGAATTATAGCTTACTGGAATCAAACCGATAATTCGAACTGATTGCAGAACTATAGTTATAATAAGATTTTCCAATAGCCCGTCGCTTTGATCCATTCCTCTTGAGCGCCTTTTATATGAAGAAGAAACTCTTTCAATTCAAAGGCGCAAGATTTTTCTAAAGCCACCCAAGCAAAGTAGTCCCCGACTGGAAACCTCATTCTTTCCAACTGTGTCTTTAAGCGTTCGCTTTTTCCAGGAGCGTCTCCTTTTCTGAAAATCCAGAAGACTTCTACCAGACCTTCATGAACGAAATCTATTTTGTCTGACTCGTTTTCCACCTCAACGATAAGTAAAGATCTAGAATTCTTCGGCAACTCTTGCAATCGACGGGCAAACGATGGAATTGCCGACTCATCACCAATCATCAGGTACCAATCAAAATTATACGGAACAATCTTAGAACCCCTAGGGCCGCCCACCGTCAGAGTTTGCCCGATACGAGCCTGTTCCGCCCATTGGGATCCCGGGCCACTTCCGTGCAGAAAGAATTCAATATCTAATTCTTTTGCCTCGCTATCATAGCGGCGAGGAGTGTAGTCGCGCATGATGGCGGGTCGACTGCCTTCAGGAACTTTGAGTCCCTCCGGCGTCATAACTGGCAATACCGGAGTTTCTTCGCCCGGATAAGGGAAAAATACTTTCACATGATCGTCGGGAGATAAAGATGTGAAGTCAGCAAGCTCTTCACCGGAAAAAGTAATTCGTTTCAAATGAGGTGCAATCTGCTGAATATTTTTAACCTTCAGAGTGCGCATCTTCACGGGATGCATGACTGTTTTCAATTCTCTTTCATTTGATGACATACGCTATCCTTTGATTTTTCTAATCTCTTCCACAGCGCGATCAATAACGTCAGCCACTTTTTGCTTTTGCTCTTTTGTTGCTTCAGTAAATGAGAATAGTTCGGCCTTCAAACGGTGCATAGAACCGCGAATCGAAGAGCGTTCTGATTTTGCTTTGGCAATCTCTTCAACTTCATCGCGCCCTATCCAGTGCTTGAGACGAGACATTCTTTCCCCGACCATTTCAAATCGCTGAAGAATCATATTTAAGAAATCACGATTTTCCTCTAGAAGAATTTTTCCTTCTGCGGTGATCGTATAAAGTTTTTTATTTTGCTCTGTCGTTGCGGTTGCAAATCCGCCTTCTTCCAGAAAAGTCAGTGTCGGATAGATGGAACCTGGACTGGGAGAATAAGCACCCGACGAAAGCTCTTCTAAAGCTTTGATAATTTCATAACCATGCCTTGGCTTTTCTTCTAAGAGAGACAGGATCACATAGCGAAGATCTCCGTGCCCTAAGAGCCTTCCCATCTTTTCTTCCATACCGTGATGGTGATGTGGATGATGTTGATGGTGGGAATGAGAGTGTCGACCGAAGCGAAAACCGCCTTTACCATGTCCGCGCATAAGGACCTCCTTGAATTGCGTCTGGATTACGTAATATCTTTCGATATATCGAATTAAAATATAAATCCGATATATCGAAATAGCAAGGAGGTTTTCATTAAATTCTTAAGTCATGGATTTGATTGAACTTTTGTTATTACGAAATTCCTAAAAAAGATCCTCCCGAAGCTTCAATTCGCTGTCCAGATATCCATCGAGCTTCCTCCGAAGCTACGAAAGCTACGACATCCGCGATATCTTGAGGCTCCCCGACTCTGCCTAACGCTGATAAAGACTCCATGAACTTACGACTTTCAGGGTGACCTAAGGCCTCGGCGTTCATTTCTGTATTAATCACCCCCGGAGCTACGGAGTTCACCGTGATTTGCTGAGGTCCTAATTTTTTCGCCAGAAATAATGTCAGTACATCCACCGCCCCCTTCGTCATCGAGTAAGCGCCTACTGAAGAACTGGCCATACGAGTGACAATGGAGGTGATGTTGATGATGCGTCCTCCACGCTTCATCCTTTGACAGGCTTTTTGCGCTACAAGAAACGGAGATTTGATATTGATGGCGTGCAAAGCATCGAGTTGCATCTCAGAAGTCGTTTCAAAATCTTGGATCATTCCGATCCCCGCATTGTTCACTAAAATATCGAGATAGACTTCGCTCTCGCGAACAACAACCTTGTCTATCTGGGAAAACAGGTTTTCGACCGCCTCTGATTTTTTAAAGTCAGCAGAAACCAAAACGCCATCACCGCCCTTTTGCTGGATTTCTTTTAAAGTTTGTTCAGCCTCGACTTTATTACTTCCATAATGAACAATGACAAAAGCTCCTTCCGAAGCAAGCCGCAAAGAAATAGCTTTTCCAATACCGCGGCTGCCACCGGTGACCAATGCGATTTTACCGTTGAGTGATTTCATTCCATCTCCTTTTTAAACAAAAGATAGACTGCTTTGGACAATGACACTGGCTGAAAGCGGTCCTGATCCCCTGGTTCAGTTGAATTTCCTAGGAAGCTCAAGTTTAATAGAGACAAGAGGTTGATATGGATGAACGTGACTTTGAAGGAACGTTGGTTTTAGAGCAAATGGCTTCTATTAATAAACTAGATGAATTCTTTGAGGCTATTGACTCCGATGACACCCAAGAAGCCGTACGCCTTATGAAAAAAGCGCGGGTCGATGCGCAGACTATCGCAATAGTCGTAAGAAAAATGCGCGAAGCCGATGGCAAACACTGATTCCACTCATCATTATCGTCGATAGATAAAAAAGACCTCCTAAAAGTAGGAGGTCTTTTTGCCAATATATGGTCAGAAAAGATTAAGTGGCCTCGGAAGATTCTTCGGCAACGGCGGGGAAGTACACCCCTTTGGCATTGATCGCGTGACCTGCCGGGATGCCTGTCCCTAATTCTTCGGCGCGCAGAACAGATTCTGGCAAGTTGAGCGATTTACGAAGCTCGTTCACCGTTTCTGGAACAAAAGGGGCCAGCATGATCATCAAGTTCTTCAAAACATAGAAGCACGTGAAAAGAGCGTCTTTTCTTCCCGTCTCTTCCGCACGATCATCATGAGGCTTGTGCTGAGAGAACAACGAGTTGATCAAACGCGCGTAGTTCTCAATCTGGCCTAACAAAGTGGAGTAGTCTCCCTTTTGCATCGAGCGAAGATAAAGCTGTACCAGCTTCAATGTTTCCGCTTCCGCTTTTCCGATCAACTTACCTTCCGGAACTTTTCCGTCGAATTTGGAATTGCACGCAGAAATCGGCTTTTCGAAGGCGGCGTTCATCGGCCCTGCTAAGAATTTATTTCTTTCGGCAAAGTGCTCGAAATCAAAATTCGAGGCCTTCACTGGCAAGCTTAACATCGCTAAGAAATAACGAATTTGATCTGGAGAATAGCCCATCTCTAACAACTGATCCCCAGTGTAGAAATTGCCCTTCGACTTACTCATCTTTTCGCCGTTCACCATCAAATGGAAAACGCTCAAGATTTCTGTCATCTGTAAGTCGCCCTTCTTCGGCAACTCTTGAGGTTGATCTTTGTGGCCCAGCCACATAGATCCTTGCATAATCACGTAGAAGAAAACGTTGTCTTGTCCTAGGAACTGAACAACTGTCGCCTCAGGATCACACCAGAATTCTTTATAAAGATCCTTGCCTCTGCCGGATTTTTCCAACGCAACTTGTGTAAACACGATCGGTGCAATCAAAGAATCCGGCCATACATAAAGAGTTTTTCCCTTCATGTCAGGATCAAGCTCCGCAGGAACCGGAATCCCCCAGGAGACGTCGCGAGTGATGGGGCGATAACCCCACTTATCTGTCACAAAAGAAGGGATGCCCGCAGCTTCGAGGATCTCTTGGGCTTTTGCTAGATCTGCTTTCGTATCAAAAAGACATTCCACTTTTTTCCCAGGAACATAACGAGATTTATGCTTCGGCAAAGTATCTTTGATCTCTTTGTATTTTGGTTCATGCACATTTTCAAAACGACAGCCGATCAAAACAGTATTGATCACTTCTTGCACCACAGCAGAACGCCAGGATTTTTGTTTAGTCTCGATCCAAGCTTTCAATGGATCTGCCACTTTCCACATGTCCAACCACCAGTGAGCCGTGTCCTTCAACTCGGGCTTTGCATCACTCAACTGACTGCGGGGATCTTTAAGCTGACTGGGATCAAAGGAACTTGCACACACATCGCATTCGTCCGAATAGGCTTCGGTGTTGCCACAGTTTGGACATGTTCCGCGAACGAAACGATCTTGCAAAAAGCGATTCATTTTTGGATCATACCACTGCTTTGTCACGCGCTTTTCAAGCAAGCCGTTCTTAAAAAGGCGGCGCAAGAAATCTTGCGAGTACTCTTCGTGCAAAGGATAAGTTTCTGGCCGAGAAGTCCCAGTGAAAATATCTGTCTGCACAGAATATTTTTTAAGAGTGTCTTTTTGCTGCTCATGAATTGTATCGATAAATTCACGAATCGTTTTACCTGCTTTAATCGCGGCAACTTCACTGGTAGAGCCGTGATCGTCATTGCCGTTAACGAATAAAACATTTTCGGCCCCAATCAACATGCGCATCCAACGAGCGTAAATATCCGCGGGCACGTGCGCCCCCGCCAAGTGTCCAAGATGCAAAGGACCGTTGGCATACGGCATCCCCGCCGTGACGACAACCTTCTTTGGTTTTTTGAATTGGGCAAGAGCCGACTTCACATCTGTAGGAGGAGAGAATTTATTTTCGGGCTTTGAAGATCCTGGCTGCATATTAACCTCTAAAGGCCTTAATTTAGCTAAAATCCAGGGGTGATGCACCCTTTTTGTCGGTCATCTCGAAAATTTTTGGAC
Source organism: Bdellovibrio bacteriovorus (assembly GCF_001592745.1). NCBI lineage: Bacteria > Pseudomonadati > Bdellovibrionota > Bdellovibrionia > Bdellovibrionales > Pseudobdellovibrionaceae > Bdellovibrio > Bdellovibrio bacteriovorus. Next base: position 160,213 of record NZ_LUKD01000005.1, on the reverse strand, counting down.
GGCTTCGACCAAAGCTTTTTTATCGATGGGCTTTGTCAGATGTGCATTACATCCTGCTTCAATAGACTTCTTCACCTCTTCAGCCATGGCATGCGCTGTCAGCGCGACGATGGGGCCTGTGTAACCTTTGGAGCGCAGCTCCTTAGTGGCTCTAATTCCGTCTAACACCGGCATTTGTATATCCATTAAGATAATATCGAAGTCTCTTTGCAAAGCCAGCTCGACGGCCTCTGCACCATTATTAGCAAAAGCCACCGAAGCGCCTGCTTTTTCCAAGTATTTGCTGATCAAAATCTGATTGTCGATCACGTCTTCGGCAAGCAAAACCCTCACGTCTTCAAGTTCTGCGCGAGCTCCTCCGTCGTGTTTTATTTCAGGGATTGAGGGTGCCGAAGGACCTTCGGTATAGCTAAAAGGTTTTGCATCGATACGTACTACAAAGGTCGTCCCTACACCGACAATACTTTCTGCGACGTCAAGACTTCCGCCCAATGTTTCTGCAAGCCGACGCGAAAGTACAAGTCCCAGCCCTGTACCACCAAATTTACGAGTGATAGAGCCATCAGCTTGCGCAAAGGGTTTAAAAAGTTTTTTGAGATCTTCTTCTGAAATACCAATACCCGTATCACGCACTTCGAAAATCAGGTAGCGGAAGTCTTCAGCTTTCAGTGATACTAAGACCTCACCGACGGATGTGAATTTAATAGCATTCCCAATGAGGTTCACCAGAATTTGTCGCAACCTTCCAGGATCCGAAGTCGCCTCTGTGGGCACGCTGGCATCGACTTTAAGTCTTAATGAGACACCTTTTCTTTCGGCATTAACCCGCATGAACGACACCACATCAGACACGACGGCTACCGGCGAGAATCGCGACTTTTGAATGTCCAATCTTCCGGCTTCAATTTTAGAAATATCCAAAATATCGTCGATAAGACGAAGCAGAGCCCTGCCGCTGTTATCTATTCGCGAGATAGCATCGATTCTTTCAGCTTGAGTCAGCGTTGAATCTTTCAGGATTTCCGTAAATCCCAAAACAGCGGTCATTGGAGTTCTGATCTCGTGACTCATGTTCGCAAGAAATGCGGATTTGGAAGCGCTGGCGCGATCGGCGGCCTGTTTTGCCCTATGCAGTTCTTCTTCCAATTTTTTACGTTCCGTGATGTCTTCAATAACGGAAATATAATATTTCGCCTTTCCATCGACATCGCGAACGATGGACTTTGTCAGAATCACCCAGACATAAGAGCCATCTTTTCTAAGATAACGAATCTCCATCGAGAAGCTGTCGTATTTTCCGGCTCGCATTTCTTCTAGATGAGAAAGCTCGGTTTCGACATCCTCAGGATGGGTCATTTCTGTGCATGTCTTCTGTGATAGTTCCTCTGCAGAATACTGCAGAATTTCTGTCAGTCTAACATTTACCAGCTCCCAACGACTGGCGGTAGACATACGCGCAATACCGGATGCGGCTTGCGCAAAAATAGCTCGAAAGTTTTCTTCGCGCTCTTCAAGTTCCGCTCGCAATCTGTTTCGTTCGGTCACATCAAAAAAAGTTCCGACGGCCCCACTGATTTTACCGTCATGAGTGAAGATAGGACCGGCACTGACGGAAAGATCAATGGTTTTACCGTCATGACGGATGTAACTCATGTCTTCGTCAATAATGGTTTCTCCGTATTTAAATGCACGAACCGTAGGGTAATCTTCCGCGCTATAAGGAGTGCCATCTTTATGAATGGCACCCATTTTCCCATATTGCTTGTAGTTGTCTGTGACTCGAGATTCATGACCCAGAATTTTTCGGGCTTGATCATTCATCATTATCATCTTACCCGAAGGGGCTTCGATGAAGGAAATCCCCATGGGAGCGCGATCCAATATGGCTTGCAGCTTCTGATTTGCCAGTTCCAGCTCTTTGCGCGACTCAACTTGTTCCGTTACGTCTTGTACGACGGCGAAGACACCTTTAACTTCTCCTCCAGATTCCTGAAAAGGATGATAGGAAAGGTTCACATACTGCGTTTTAAGATGACCATCCGGCTCTGGAAGAGTGAGAGGTATTTCTTTTCCAACAAAAGGTTGACCGGTTCTTACAACCTTATCCAAAAGAGGTATGAAGTGCCCAACCTCCTCATCCGTGAAGGCCTCAAGAACCGTTTTTCCGGCGACTTTGCGGGCGACGATTTTTTCATACGCTGGATTTGCCATGACAAACCTGTAGTCTGGCTCCATCACTAAAACCATCGCCACTGGAGCCTGCATCACAAGTTCGTTGAGCGTGTTTCTGGCCGCTTCGGCTTCCGATTTCACCCGATGTAGATTTTCCTGAGTGATCATCTTTTCTGTAAAATCACGTAAGACTTTAACGAAACCAATCAACTTCCCTTGCGAATCGCGCAGAGGATTCATGATGCCGGTGGCAAAAAAACGACTTTGATCCTTTCTGATATGCCAGCGATTGTCTTCAGCCATTCCTTCATCTGCGGCGGTCTTCATCTCTTTACGATCCATGCCTTGCTCAAGGTCTTCGGGAATGAAAATTCGCGAGCCGCTGGTTCCCAAAACTTCATCGCTTTTCCAAAGGAAGAGGTTTTCAGCACCAGGGCTCCAGTAAACAACAACCCCTTCAGGGTCAGTGCAGATGATGGCATGGTCTTTCACGCCTTCAACAACCAGACGAAATTGTTCTTCGCTGATACGCAAATTTTCGCTGGCCTGCAAGGAAGCTTGGTTGCGACTTTGGACAAACTCCACCGCCCCTTTTCGTATGCCAACGCTGATCGCATCAAGAATTATGTCCCGTGTTTTCACATCGACGGATGTTTCAGCTTCTAATATTTCAAACAACACCTGTCGCAGAATTTGGTATTCATCAATGACCTGTGAAAGATCGTACTCAAGCTGCTCACTCCGCTTCTTTCCATGCTCTTTGGCCATACGGCTTTCTTCATCAAGAACATACCGTTGCGATTGGGGGTATTCTAAAGTTTTAGCCAGCTCATCCAAGAACTGCGGAAGAGAATTGCGCAAAGCTCGTGGCGCCAAGGGCCCCGCTGCTGGCAACAAGCTTCGACATCGTTCTTCCCATGTCTTTAGCACCAGCTCTTTAGATTTTTTTAGAACAGAGGCGAGTTCGCGTGTACTCATTCAATGCACCTTACAAGCTTTACCTCTAGCTTAGACCAAAGCTTTAACATGCCTAAAAAAAATGAGGCCTGCGAAATAAAAAGCACAGCTTGAGTATTGCAAAAGACAATGCAATCCCGACGATCAAAGAGGACGATGATGTTTAGCAAACCAGAGACTTAAAAATGGAAAAGGCCCGAAGGTTTACCTTCGAGCCTTTATTGGTTGCGGGGGCAGGATTTGAACCTACGGCCTTCGGGTTATGAGCCCGACGAGCTACCAGACTGCTCCACCCCGCGACAAGGAAGTTAAGGTATAGGTTGAAAGCGTCGCAGCGTCAACCCCTCATTATTAAAAGAATGAATATAACAGCCTGTATCATTTAGGCCTCATTGCTCGTGCCGTAAAAGCATGGTTGAACTCACTTTCAGAGGAGAATCTTATGAAACTCAAAAGTGTTCTCAAGACATTAGGAGCAAGTATTGCGATTCTAGCACTGGTATTTGTCGGTCTAGGTGTGTGGGGACTTTCGAAATTGCCTTCTATCTTTGAGATTCGACAAGGACTCACTCCTCCTGCTTTAAAGAAAACTGCCGCGAAAACAAGCACAACCAGTCCCCTCTCTGCCATCGACGACTCACAAAACAAGATAACCTCCACACCGGCGAAGATAGAAAATGTGCCGGATCAAGCCCGCTCTTCTCAGGAAGCTTTAGCAGACGACACCGCGAAAGTTCTTTTAGAAGACTTTACGGACTCACGAAAACCACTTATCGAAACTTGTCACAACTTGGAAAAAGCTTCCGACAGTCATCTTCTTCGTGATCCCACGAATGCGAATGCAAAAACTTTTTTTCACAGCTTAGCTCAAGGTGAAAAAGATCCGTTAGTGGAATCTGCGGCGCCTATTCTTCGCTATGTTTTTCGAGCGCCGGGCATGTCTGCGGCCGTTGATATGATCATGAAGTCGGAAGAACAAAATGATCCGTCACTTTTAAAAAAGGCCGAGTTCTATTACGAGATTTATCGCGCCGGAGGCTTCTTAAAAGAAAATACGCGCGCCATGGACGACATTCTTCAGAAGTCATACAACCTGCATTACCTCGCACGCGCCGTCGCGCAGAAACCTGAATTGGCTCGCGATTCTGCAACACGCACATTTTGTGAGCAAATGGAAAAAACAATAAATCAAGGCGATTCCTACAACGCTGATGAAGCTGCAAAAGAAATGCAAAACTTTTTTGAGTCCGCCGGGATCGACGCCAAGAAGTTGGGCTATGATCCTCTTTACCGCTCGAAAGTAAATATGAACGTTTCAAATTCACAGGTGCGCCTGAATGATGCCTGGGTTTTAAGATTGTTCGCTCGCGATATTGAAAAGGCCCAACGGGATCCGACGCAAAATTAAATCTAAAACGCACTCTTCCGTCATTGTTACGAAAACATGACAAATCTCTTCAAAGTGTTTCGCAATGAGACAGCATTGTAGTTGCCTTAACACATTCTTATTACGACACTGTCTCATTCTGAGAAACCGTTTCAGGTTGATTCAACATTGTGTCTGAAACTTCATACACTCCTTGCATGTTCGTTTCAGAACGAAACACTTTTCCATTATCGCAGTTAAGTTTCGGTTAAGAAAATTCAAGTGCCCGCAAAAGTACTCCGAACTAATTCAGGTCCAACAAAAGTTTTGAAGTCTTGAAAGGAACGTTGTCATGGGCGCTCAAAATGGATTTTTAATTACATGGTTTCGAGGAATCAAAGGTCGCTTGCTGATCGCTGCATTTTTTCCGCTGATCGCTTTTGGTCTTTTAGGTGGCGTCGCCTACAATAGTTTGCGCGACATTGTTAAACTTTTAGATCAAAATACAGACATTATAGTTCCCGCTTTTGATAATTTAGGTGAGATGCGCCAGTCTCGAAATAAGTTTCTATATAATGTATGGGCTTCGATGGCGACAGAGAACCCTGAACTTCGTACGAAATTCATCAAAGGTGCGTCGGACTCTATCGAGGAGTTCCAAGCGGCGGAAAAGCTTTACACCGGATCGACATTGTCCGATGAAGAAAAGAAAATGCTTGAGCCGATTCAGCAGATTCTTCCGGGTTATTACGCAAATATTAAACAAGTCCTCACGCTAGTTCAGTCCAACGACCCAGCGAAAATCGCCGAGGCAAAACGTCTTCTTGAAGGTCCCATCGGAAAAGACGGTGCCGTGATTCGTATTTGGAACCGTGACCTAGCGAAGGTCTTTAGAAAAGTCGCAGAAGAGTCTGCTGCTTCTGCGGAATTAACCGAAAAGAAATCCTTCCGTACTCTTATTGGTATCACCGCTATCGCGGGTCTGGCTATCTTTGCCGTTCTTCTATTTATAGGTTCAAGAATTGCCAATGCGGTAGGAGTTATCTCTAACAAAATCAATGAAGCAAATAAGAATGTTGTCGCTTCTGTGGACCAATTGAGCCAAGCCGGCAACAGTCTTTCCCAATCCTCAACGTCTGCCGCGGCCTCCTTAGAAGAAACTGTCGCCTCACTTGAAGAACTCACATCCATGGTGAAGATGAACTCAGACAATGCAAAACAAGCAGCGTCACTTTCAGCTTCTTCGCGCGAAACTGCGGAAAAAGGCGAGCAAGAAATCCAAGCTCTGATCCTTTCCATGCAGAAAATCTCTCAGTCGTCTAAAAAAATTGAAGAGATTATTTCTGTTATCGATGACATTGCTTTTCAGACGAACTTACTAGCCCTCAATGCCGCCGTTGAAGCGGCTCGTGCCGGCGAACAAGGTAAAGGCTTTGCGGTTGTCGCTGAAGCCGTGCGTTCCCTTGCCCAAAGAAGTGCGGCGGCAGCTAAAGACATCACCTCTTTAATCAAAGATTCGGTGACACAAGTTGAGGAAGGAGGTCGTATCGCAGATAATAGCGGTGCGGTTCTAAGTAACATCACAAATTCAGTTAAAAAAGTCGCAGACCTCAACAATGAAATCTCGGTAGCAAGCACTGAGCAAACAACGGGCATACAACAAATCAGCAAAGCGATGAATCAACTGGATCAGTCTTCGCAAGGTAACGCCGCTTCGGCAGAAGAAATTGCTGCAACCACGGTCGAGATCAATGGCCTGGCTCAGTCAACGCAAGATCTTCTTGGAAATCTTCAAGGAGTCATCTTTGGAGGTTCGCAAGAGCCAGAGGCAAATTTAAAAAGTTTTCAACCGAAGGCGGTCGCCGTCGTCCCCGCCAAAAAGGCGGCCGTTCTTCGCAGTAACAATGTTTTGAAATTTAAAACGCCCGCTAAGGCCACCCGCGCCGAGGCGACAATCCCCTTCGATGAGGATCAGGAAATCCGTGCTAAGGTCGGCACGACAGAGGGTTTCTAGATCTAACTTGTTCCAGAGTGCGAAAAGCGCTCTGGAACACCTCTTTTTTACCTAAACATTTTCGGGCCGTTTTTAGATTCTGCTTTTACTGAAGATTTTCGAAGTTCCGTCTCGAGCTTTAAAGCTTGATTGCCTTTATCCGACTCAACCAGGTACGCAGGTTTCTCGTCGCTGCCATGCCGAGTGATTTTCTTACCTTTGATGGTTTTCGTGACCGACTCTTTAAAAACATCGACGACCACACCGTGAACCGTACTTCCCGCCCAGGACCATTCAACTTTAGAGTTTTTGCGAAAATGCGCCATTGATTCTCCGTCATCTAATATGACAGTATTACACTTCAAAAAATTAAAGCGGAAACGCTTCTGTAAAAAAGCAATTAGAAATCTTGAAGATTCAAAATTTCTTTGCAGATGTCCATTTGCTTTTCGATCTCTGCCAAGGCTTTTTCCAAACGAAGTTGATCTCTGTCATCTATTTCAGTTTCCATAGCGGCTAAGACAATCGCATGCTTCTTTAACCAAGCCCCTTGACGAGAAGCATAGTTTTCTGGCACTCCCGAGCGCAAAGCCGCCAACCGTGCATCGCGATCTTTAAAATATTCGACGATGAACTTCAAGGTCTCAAGGGTCAGAATTTTTCTATGGGCTTTTAATCGGGAAGAAAACCCCACTTGTCTGATTCTCATGATCCCTCTCCCAGAAAATAATCCAAAATCCTTTGTGCGATTACGAATTCCTCTTCAAAGTCCAAGGGGTCTTCGGGAAGATAGTGCACGTCTTCTTTAGAATTTTTATGATACAAGAACAGTTGCTCTTGAGCTTGCTTCCAGTATCTTTTTTGCCATTGAAGATTCGTATTTAAGGTGAAGAGCTCGCTTAGCTCTAATCCGCGCTCTACGGCATCTTTATTGATTTTCTTTTGACCTGGCAGTACATAATCCAAAGCTTTCGGAATGTCTTCGTGATGAGCTAATTCCAAAGCTAAATAGCTGACATACATCACAGCAAGAAGATAGCGGCGATACTGATCTAAAGATTTTTTCGACCAGGAATCAGCTCCGGCAGGGCGATAGATACTTTTTAAACGCTCAAACGCCTCTGAATATTTCGGCCCGATCTGATCCCCCAAAATTAAATCTAAAGTGATCACCAGGCTTTCTGCAAAATTTAAATAACGACAGAAATCACGCTGTTCTTCGGGAGCGCGAGGCAAAAGGTTCCAAAGAATGCGATGATTCTGCTCGTGATAAAGAGAAATCTGGTTGAAAGCGGTCATCCCACTCACCAGAACTTCCGGGTCATAAACCTCTTGCCAGTGATCTTTAAACCACGCCATCTCTGAAGCAAGCGGACTGAACTGCAATTCGTTCTTAAATAAATCGGGGGAACTTAAAGACCGCATGGTCGAGCACACGCTGGGAACAAAAAACCCGCCTTGCTTCAAAAAAAGCTTTCGGCTGTTCCGATATATGGGACTGATTGATAAAAGCTGTTCATCGAAGGGATACTCACCCACTGCCTGCTTCGCCGCTTTTTTATTTACAGCTATAGAGGAAAGAAGTGTCACGTCATGAAGAAAATCTTGAACTTCTTTTGTGGGCCTTCGGCCTTTTTTATTTGTTTTTTTCATTTGCAACTACTCAAGAAAAATAACCAGACAACCTTCATTTTGTTTTCCATTGGGAAGACGCTCGTACTGCCAAGGATATCCCGCCATCTTAAGATATTTGATAGCAACGGATTGAACGACCCCAGACCCTTTACCAGTCATAATCCGAGCGCGTTTTAAATTAGAGTTGGATAGTTTCATTAAAAATGCGTCAATCGCATCTTCGACTTCATCTGATTTAAAACCATGCAAATCCAATAAATCTTTAGCCATAAAGCATCCTCGACCCTATTGAAACAAGAATCAGACGCAAAAGATAGGAGGAAAATCCGGGGTTTCAGGAAAAAAGTGCTAGTGAAACAGAGATTTATCCATAGCCAAAAATGACCGGTAGATATATGATAAGAGCTGAGGTTTTTATGAGCACTGGTTTTGTTATTATGGGAAGCATTGCTATCGTGGTTATCAGCGTCCTTGCTTACGCTGTCTTGGCCGTATTTTTTCCAGAATGGGTTGGCATCACTGGTAAAGTGGCGTTAGATGCGGAACAAAGCCACAACGAAGGGGCCCAAGCTAAAGCGCACCCTATGGACAAATTCTAGTTTCCTTTTTTCTTTTGCGCTTCCTCACGAAACAAGGAAGCGTTCATCTGCAAATTCTGCCTTAAGAATCGACTGAAATAATTGGGATCCTCAAAGCCCAACGCATAGCCGATGTCCGCCACGGGAGTTGCGGAATAAGCCAGCATTCGCTTTGCCTCTAACAAACACCTTTCCGCAATAATTTCTTTCGCGGACCGATGAAGCTTTTGCTGAAGGACGGCTGACAACTGCTTTGGCGTAATTTTTAATTCTTTGGCGTAAAAAGAAAGGCCATGCTCCTTCTTAAAGTGAAGTTCCACCAAGTCTTTGAATTTATCGGCGATTCCACCATGAAAAGAAACACCTTCCCCTTGCGAACGAAGGGCGTGAATCAGCAACAAACCCACATGGTTTTGCAGACTCGCTTCGTAATACGACGGACGCTTTTCATACTCATCAAGCATGATTTCCAGTTTGTTTTTCCAAATCAGAAATTCTGATTTTGCAAACTTCCAGACGTCAGGCAAAGCCAAGGCCTTCGGAACTAGATCCAGCAAAAAGGAATTTTTCGGCAAAGACTCTTCGGTGAATTCGACAATGAAGCCTTGTGAATCGGCGGATAATTTCCAGGAATGCACTTGCCCCGGTTTCATCATAAAAACTTGCGGTGCTCTCACGGCGTGACGTTTAAAATCAATCTCATGCCATCCACGTCCTGCGGACACCACGAGGAGCTGAAAGTAATCGTGTCGATGCGGAAACGGAACGCGAGGCTCCAAACGTTCTTCCAGGCGCTCAACACGGATATCACCGCGCCGTGCAAGCTGATTTCCAAGTTCTTCTAAAGGGACAGGTTTAGACAGATTCTTTTTAGGCATACGGAAAGAGAATAAAACTTTGTTTTCGCTCTGGGCAATGAATATTGAGAAGCCTGGGAAAATGTGCCAGACTTTGAGAACCCTATTTCGAGGAGAATTTCGTGGCATTTCGTTGGATTGGTAAGTCAGAGGATGGAAACACTGTCACTCTTAAGCGTCTTGAAGGTTGTCCAGCACAAACTCCCCTGTATGCGACTCCAGAATGGGCTAAAAATAATAGCGATGTTGTTCGCGTCGGCATCGTCCTCGATGTAGAAACCACGGGTTTAAATCAGGCTGAAGATAGCATTATTGAAATTGGCTTGCGTCAATTTTTGTTCAATCGAAATTCCGGCGAGATTTTAACTTTGGGTAAATCCTATTCCAGCTTTCAAGATCCAGGAAAACCCATCACTCCAGAAATCACCGAGCTCACCGGCATCACTGACGAGATGGTGGCCGGGCAGAATATTGATTGGACGCAAGTGAATGCACTTCTGGAAGAGGCTTCCGTCATTGTCGCACACAATGCACGCTTTGATCGCCCGTTCATTGACCGCAAATCTAAAATTTCTGCCGAAAGAGTTTGGGCCTGCTCGTTAAAGCAAATTGATTGGAGCAACAAAGGCTTTACGAGTTCAAAACTGGAACTGCTTAATATCTATCACGGGTTCTTTACCGATTCCCATCGCGCGATCAATGATGTTGATGCTTTACTCTATCTGCTGAGCTTATCAGATTCAAAAAGCCATAAGCCTTATTTGGCTGAATTGCTGAGCAACGCCCGTCGACCGATGACCCACGTCATTGCGAGTTCAGCTCCCTTTGAGTCGAAAGACCATCTCAAAGGTCGAGGTTATAGCTGGGATAGTACAAATCGTTTCTGGTCCAAAATAATTTTCAAGGACGAGGTCGCCTCTGAGACAGCCTGGCTTGAAGAGACTGTTTACTGCGGGCCCTTTGCCGGACTGACTCGCGATATCGCCTTGGTGGACGGATTTAAATCTTAAGCACCTTTTGTTTTATTGCAGGGTGAGCAAAAGGCCCCTTCATTCCAACCGCACAATGTTAAACTAAGAGTGTCGAGAACATTCCTGGGCTAAACTGCGGAGTTCTCAGTTTTCTGTAAGAAATTGGGACCTCCGACTTGACGAAATTTATATCGTGCTCATGTTTGTTACAATTAACCCTTTTGGGGTTGGAAAAGAGGTCCTCGATGTCTTACGTCTCAGGTTTTATCCCCGTGATCCCATTGAAGAATTCTGTGTTGTTTCCCGACATCAGCATGCCGCTTCGAGTAGGTAGAGAAAAAAGCATATCTGCCCTGCAAAAAGCTCTTCGTGAAAATCACTGGGTAGTCCTTCTAACACAAAAAAGTCCCCACGATAACGTGGAGAAAATGGAAGATCTTTATCAAGTGGGAACACTTGCTAAGGTGGAATCCTTCCGTATGGATGAAGATGGAAGCTACAATATCTTCGTGAAAGCGCATCAGCGAGTTCGCGTCGTGCAAAGCCGTGATCAGGAAGGTTTTTTTGAAGTGCAGAGTGAAAGCGTTGAAGACGTTGGCACGATGGATAAAAAAACAGAAGAAGCTTTGCTATCCAGCCTTCGTCTTTTAAGTGATGAATTATTAGATCTTCTTCCCGGCAACACACGTCAAGTGAAAGACATGCTGACCGAAATTGAAGATCTGGCCACGCTCACCAATATGTGTGCTGCGTATGCCGATATCGCCATCGCGGAAAAACAGGAAATTTTGCAAATCAATGTCCTTCGCGACCGAACGTTAAAACTTTTAGATCGCCTGCAAGAACTTAAAGAGCGCCTAAAAATTCAACGCGGAATTCGCGACAAGCTCAATGAAAACTTCCAGCAAACGCAAAAGGAAACCATTTTGCGCGAGCAAATGCGCGTGATCCGTGAAGAGCTTGGCGAAGGTGAAGGCGAAGATATGTACGCTAAATTCAAAGAGCGTATTGAAAAAGCCGGAATGACCGCCGAGGCACTGGAATTGGCACGCAGTCAGTTGAAGCGTCTTGAGACGATCAATTCCGCTTCACCTGAACACCAGATGATTCGCACGCATTTGGAATTAATGTTGGATCTGCCGTGGAGCAAATCTTCTCCTGAAAAAGAAATTGACCTGGAAGAGGCGGAAAAGATTCTGAATGAAGACCATTATGGTCTAGAGAAAATTAAAAACCGCATCTTGCAACATCTAGCCGTGATGAAGTTGCGTAAAACTCATCAAGGTTCGATCTTGCTGTTCATTGGACCTCCAGGAGTAGGTAAAACTTCGTTAGGAAAAAGTATTGCTCGCGCTCTAGGCAAAAAATACGTTCGCGTCAGCTTAGGTGGCGTTCGCGATGATGCGGAGATTCGCGGTCATCGTCGCACTTACATTGGCGCCCTGCCCGGTCGAATTATTGCTGGAATTAAAAAAGCCGGCGAAAACGATCCTGTCTTCATTCTAGATGAGATCGATAAATTGACTCGCGGCTTTGGCGGCGACCCGGCGGCAGCTATGCTGGAAGTTTTAGATCCAGAGCAAAACAACACCTTCCAAGATCACTATTTAGATACGCCGTTTGACTTATCTAAAGTGTTCTTTATTGCGACAGCCAACTCTTTAGAAGGCATTCCTTTGCCTCTTTTAGATCGCATGGAAGTCGTTGATCTTACGGGTTACACTTTGGACGAGAAAAAACAGATTGCGCTTAAATACCTTTGGCCAAAACAACTTCGCGAGCACGGCTTAAGTGAGGAATCACTGAAGATCACCGATGATGCCATGGTGAAGTTATTAACTCACTACACACGTGAGGCCGGTGTTCGAGATCTGCAAAGAAAAATAGCGACGATCTGTAAGTTCATGAGTTTGAAGCTTGTGAAATCACCAGATAAAACTTTGACCGTGAATGTGAAAGATCTTGAAGAGATCTTGGGCGCTGAAAGATTCTCATCCGATATGATTGAAAGTCTTTTACCGCCTGGCGTGGTGACCGGTCTTGCTTGGACCCCAGTGGGTGGTGACATCCTCTTTGTCGAGTCAGCCTCCATGCCGGGTTCAGGGCAATTGCTATTAACAGGTCAATTAGGCGAGGTCATGCAAGAATCGGCTAAGATCGCTCTGAGTTTATTGAAGTCACGATTGGTTCTTATGGACCCATTGATGGATTTCAGTAAAAAAGACGTGCACGTCCATGTGCCAGCGGGTGCTATTCCCAAAGATGGACCTTCTGCGGGCGTCACAATGCTGACCTCGATAGCGTCTTTGTTATTGAATAAACCCGTCGATCCGAAGCTAGCCATGACCGGCGAGATTTCATTACGAGGAAGCGTCATGCCTGTGGGTGGTATTAAAGAGAAAGTGATAGCAGCACACCGTGCGGGCGTGCGAGAGATCATCATGTGTACTAAGAACGAAAAAGATCTTCGTGAAATCCCCGAAGAAATTCGTCGCAGTATTCAATTCCACTTTGTCGATGACGTGAACGATGTTTTGAAAGTCGCTTTGGGAGTGGATCTTCCACGCTGGAACAAGTTTCCTATCAAACCTTCGGGAACTCCCCTGCTGCCAGCAGGGTGAGTGCCGAGGATGAATTCTATTCTACAACAACTAACATCAGGGCCGTCGTCGAACGGCCCATTTCTTCGAAAAAGCCGCGCTTATTCTGTGTAGGCGCGGCTCCTGTCGCTTCAGCGGACGACTTCACTTCATAGTCATCGGTTTTGAAAAACTCGCTTAATTTTGATGGACGCTCGGCCATGTTGTGGATATCCACGGAAGGAACCTTCAGGTCTTCTTGAAGATATTTTTTGATAGCTTCAGCACGGGCTTTGGCCAATTCAATTTGTTTTGGTGAAGCCTTTTTTTCTTTCTTATCTGGGTACTCACGATCCCCCCAGGCAAGAACTTTGATCGACTTGATCTCTTGGGTTTCTCTGATTGTCGTTACAAAAGCTTGCATCTCGGCTTTTTCGGTTGCAGTTAAAACTTTCGCACCCGGATCAAAGAACACCGGTGCGACATTCGACGCTCCCACCATTTTCGCCGTGGCCATTTCGGTGTCCGGCTGTTGCGCCTCCACAAACAAAGCGACAAGTGTGATCGGCAGCAAAATCGGTAAAAGGAAGCGAACAATTGACATCATGCTTTACTCTCCTTGTTAGCACGAAGGATGAGTTTGCAATGTGTGAACCAGTTTAAGAATGGATAAAAGCCAGCTAGAGAGACTTCGCGAGGCAGAATTCCCCTCGCGAAGGGGAATTCTGATTCATGATTAAGTCGTTTCGATTTCTTGCAATTTGCGATACAGAGTTTTCCGATCGATACCCAAGGCCTTCGCCGTCATTTCTTTTGCACGATTGTGTCTTTCATAAACGAACTGCACGTACTTCTTTTCAAGCTCATGCAATGAGGAAACTTCTTCACCAAAGCGGAAGATAAAAGCATTCTTTTTGTCGTCATCAACGATGGCCGAGCTTCCTGTCCCCTCGTCAAACAACGTCAAAGCACTTACGTCGATTTCAGGGCCTGTTGCCAAGACCACGGCGCGCTCAATCGTGTTTTCTAATTCGCGCACATTCCCGCGCCACGGATGAGTCAGCAAAAACTCTTTGGCATTCTTTTTAAAGCCCACGATTTGTGTGCCGTTCAAAGTGTTGAACTTCTTTAAGAAATGCTCAGCTAAAGGAATGATATCTTCTCTTCTTTCACGTAGAGGTGGAATTTTGATGGGAATTACATTTAGACGGAAGAATAAGTCTTCGCGGAAGCGCTTTTCTTGAACTTCTAGGCGCAAATCTTTGTGAGTCGCGGCAATCACGCGCACATCGACAGGACGAGCTTGGTTTTCGCCGACTCTTTTGATTTCTTTTTCTTGAAGCACACGCAATAGCTTCGCTTGTAAAGTGAGATTTAAGTCCCCGATTTCATCAAGGAACAAGGTGCCTCCGTCAGCTTCTTCAAAAAGTCCGGTTTTTTTATCGACCGCTCCGGTGAAGGCACCTTTGGCATGACCGAAAAGTTCTGACTCTAAAAGGTTTTCCGGAATTGCCGAGCAGTTGATGGCCACGAAAGGCTTTTTGTTACGAGGACTCCAGCGATGAATCGCTTTGGCGAAAACTTCTTTCCCCGTACCACTTTCACCTGTGATAGATACCGTCGAAGAACTTTTCGAAACTCGGCGTGCAAGATCCATGATTCGATGAATGCTTTCGCTTTTCCCGATGATACCTTCTGGATGAAGCCCCTTACTAATATCCAAAGTTTCTTTCAAAGTTTTATTTTCTGCACTGAGAATGTTGAACTTAAATGCCCGCTGAGCCGAAATCAATAGTTGCGGAAAATGCAATGGCTTCACGACAAAATCGTAAGCACCCGCTTCAATGGCCTCCACCGCCACGTCCACATCGTTTGATACGGTGATGAGGATAATGGGAGTTTGCACTCCTTCTGCGCGCAAACGTTTGATGAACTCCATCCCGTTGATCGTGGGTAAATTTAAATCCGTGATGATGGCATCAGGAGTGATCTTTTGAGCTACCACCTGTTGAAGCGCGGAGAGAGGGTTTTCTTCGTGAATCACCGTGATGTTTTTTTGGCGAAAATAAGCCGTGGCCAATTCTGCTAAATCTAGGTCGTCTTCGATCAGAAGAATTGTTTTATGCTTGTCCATGACTGCCTCCTGAATAGGTTATTCTTACCAAACCGGGGCATATCTCCGCAATATTTTTATGGCGTTTTGCCACATTAAGACGTTTATACTCTTTTATATCCTATATATTAGACTTCATTGATTTTCTGTAAGGAACCGCGTTTGCATAACAAATATGCGTCGGGGACATTGTCCCGGGCACTTTTAGACATATATAGTTCGTTGCTGGCAGTCCACGAGCAGCAACGATAAGCGGCCCCCCTGCCTTGCCATGTGAGGGGGGCCTTCCTAATTTCAGGAGAAAGGAGAACTGTATGCTTTCATCCATCATTCTGGGTTTTGCTGTAGGTATTGCCGCAAAGATACTGATGCCTGGAAAGGATCCCGGTGGCTGGATCATCACTTGTTTATTGGGCATTGCCGGGGGAACTGTCGCCCACATCCTGGGAACATCCGCAGGATATTATCGCGACTACGAACCTGTCGGATTCATTGCTGCCATCCTCGGCGCGATGTTCATTCTTTTTCTATATCGGATTTTAGTTAGACGGACGACGTAAGGTTTTGATTAAGTGATTCGAGATTCGCCTGCAACTCATCACACACATCTTTTAGTAAGTGCGGGTCTTTGACATTTCCCGCCTCTTCCAAACGAGCTCCCAAATGACTTAGAGAAGGAAACTCAAAAGTTTTCGCGTTTCCTTTTATTTGGTGACCCACTTTTATTACGAACTCCCAATCGGGCGCGTGGGCCATCTCTTGAATTTTTGCAAGCTCCGCTAGCCTGCGCGAAAGATATTTCTGCTTAGCATCCAAAGGCACAGTCATTCCACTCATGCTTCCGCCCGATGATTCAAATAGAAATACACCTCTTGAACCAAAAGCTCTCCCGAAACCGGTTTTGTGATTTGACCATTACACCCGGCGGCCAGGCAGCTTTGCACTTCTTCGTTGAGTGCATGCGCAGTCAAAGCAATCACAGGTTTCGTAAAGCCACGCTGACGAATGCGCTTCGTCGCTTCTTTACCATCCATCTTCGGAATTTGGATATCCATAAGTACGATATCGGGCTCCACTTTGAAGGCACTTTCAACGGCTTTTTCACCGTCGTCCGCAACAACAACATCAGCGCCCGCAGCCTTTAAAAAATGCTGAAAGATCTCTTGATTGTCTTCAGAATCCTCCACCAACAAAATGCGCACATCTTTCAAAAGATTTTTTAAATCAAGACCATTCCAATCGATATCACGCACGGGTCCCTGCTCAACTTCTTCGAAGTCTTTCTTAACTGGTGTTTGACGCAGGTTCAGGAATTCCTTATTCACCCCTCGCAGAGGGACGCGAAGGCAAAAAGTAGATCCCTTACCCACGGACGAAGCCAAAAGAAAAAGCTCGCCACCCAAAAGCTCTGCCAAACGGCGCGACAAGGCCAAACCCAAACCAGTGCCGCCATACTTACGGGTCGTAGAAACATCGCCTTGCGAGAAAGGCTTAAAAAGATTTTCTCTGTTTCTTTCACTGATACCAATACCGCTATCCTGAATCTGGAACTCGAGGAATTCTTCCTGCATCTCGTTCACATAGGTCTTATAAAGAAGTTTTACGCTTCCGTTTTCCGTGAACTTTATGGCATTGCCCACAACATTCACCAGAATTTGTTTTAAACGAATATCATCCGTGAAGAGATAGGTCGGAACATTCGAAAGCTTCGCCACGTTGAACTGAATTTTTTTGTCAGAGGCGCGAACTTCCATCACGGACTTCACTTCATGAATCAGGCTTTCCAGGTTCACTTGTGCCATTTCAAACTGCAGTTTTCCAGCTTCGACCTTTGAGATATCTAAAATATCATCAATAAGACGAGCGAGCTCTTTACCGTTGCGCTTCACACTTTTTACAATCTGCTTTTTTTCTTCCCCGTCGAGCTCATCATCAGCCAAAATTTCAGAGTAACCAACGATCACCCCCAGAGGGGTGCGGATTTCGTGACTCATGTTTGCCAAGAAGGAACTCTTCATAAAGTTCGCGTCTTCTGCTTTTCTTAATAAAATCGCTTTATCGTAGGACATCGCAAATTGCCCCACGATGCTTGCTAAGGCGTATTCTAAAACCTTCGAATCCACCAAGGTTTTAGGCCCCTTCACGATAATCAAGATCGAATTACTTTTACCTGATTCATGCAAAACCGAGCGCATCATGAAGTAAGGACTTTCACGCAGTCGCTCTTGCATCTCGGAACTAAAAAACGAAATCACCTTGCGCGAAGACTCTGTGTTAGAAGCCAAGGCAAAGACACCCTCTTTTAAGAAGCTGTCAAATTCGGCAGATAAATCCAAGAACTCTGGAAAGCTGTCGATGACTTTCTGAAAACGTTTTTCATAAGGTCCGCGATTTTCGCGAACAAAGACCACACAGTCTTCAATTTGAAAAACATCTTCCAAATGGTGACAGAATTTTTCAAAAAGGTCACTGCCTTCGATGGATGAAGAAATATCTGCAATTATAGCGTTCAAACGACGGAATAACGCCAACTCCTCGGATTTACTTTTGGAGATGAGCGCCAGGGAATCCTGATGTTTTTCGCTAAACTTCAAAAATTGTTGTGTCGACCATAATGCTAGAAAAATGACCGACAACATAATCAGCGTGACGAAGGCAAAAAGGATCGGCACATAACGCTCATACCAATTAAAGAAATGAGGCAACGGTTCAAAATGCAATTTCCACACTTTATCAAGAACCTGAATTTCACGATCTACGGAAATATCTGAGACCACCCGATCTTCTTCCTTGGCGGGGAAGCGCTCGTAAAGCGGCAAAGTTCGCCCCAGTTTACGGTCATAGATCTCGATTTTGTAGTTCACTTTTTCTTCGTAAAATTGAGGCGTCCCGAAAGCCCCATTAAAAAAGCGATTGATGCGAATCACCGAATAGGCAAAACCCAATAATGAATTTTTTGGTTCAGCTTCTCCTGTCGCATCTAAAACTTTTGAAACAGGAAGATAAACTAGGACTCCTTGGAGGACCTTTTGACCTTCGCTTTCATCAGAAAGCAGAACGACAGGGTCCGACATTGCTAGAGCATTGGATAATAACGCCTTATCCATCGCCGAGCGCCGTGTAAGATCCGAATACGGATCAAACCCTAAAGCTTTCTTATTTCTCCAATCATCAGGTTCAATCATTACGACCGATGTATAAAGAGAGCGCTCAGAATCTGGCCAAAATTTAAAATCTTTAACTCCCTGTTCACGCATCCTGCGTTCAAGCTCAGGGATCTCAGATCTATCTATTTTTTGCGCAAAACCAATACCTTGAAGTCCTGGAGAGCGCTTTAACAGTTCTGTCGATTCTATATAATCTTGGTACTGCTTCCCCGTTGGGACTCCACTTGACTGAATAAATGCGCGCGTATCTAACAAGGCCTGACCATAGGCTGAAAACTCTCGATGAATGGTCGAACTGACTTTTCCGATTTCAGATTCAAGACGTGCATTCCATTCTTTTTCCAAATGCACTTTCACGGTCCACCAGCTGAGCAAGCTGACAGATATAATTATAAGGAGAACGAGAAACACGTTCCACTCATGAGATAAGACAAAAACTCTTTTTAGTCGTTTCACAAAGCATCCTTACTGTTGTTGACGTCGCTCTGTCATATGACCGTATTTTTAGGTGAAGAAGCTCCCCATCGCAAGAAGGAATATCGCCCTAGGTTTGGGGCGTTTCACCCCGAAATTAGTCATTTTATTGCCTATAAGCAATATGCTTGATCTGAGGCTCGGCTTGTCAGTTGCAACGGAACTATTACATGACAGAAATGACCTTGCGCTTTCACTACTTTGACCACCAACACTTCTCTAAGGAGAGGCTGCAATTCGTGAAAGAGATGTTCTGCGATGGCACAGCCATTCATATCGGAGACGGCGTTTATGCAGTTTCCATTAAAATAGATCCCTTCCCTCCAGGTGGCGGCTCAGCGCAAGAGAGCCGCCACTTGCCCAATTCTCAAGCTGAGACTTATTTCATCTAACACTGTTAGTGAAAGTTAGACAGGTGTTCAGGAATTTCTTTATCAAACGACACACACCGAATTTCCAGTTGGCTTTGCATTTGCTTTAGGAGGAGTCACGGGAGGAAATTCCATGAATACACAGATCTTCATCACGGGAACACTGACAGTTCCAAATGTTTTAAAAAAAGAAAACAGCTTTGATTGTCACATCATTGAAAATCCATACACACTGAGATCGGCACTACAAACGACACAGGGGGAAAAAATCGTCGTCGTTTTTTTGCCATTTTTAGAAGTCCGTCATTTTGACATTTACGCATTCTTACAAAAGACGATAGAAAATGTGAAAACCTTCTTCGTTGTCAGCGAACTTTCCGCGCCGATGAAGATGAAGTTGAAAACTTTCAAAGACTTTATCGTCTTGTGGAAAACCGAAGAGGCTCACCTCGCCAAAGATATCCAAGCTTATCTTAACGGCAAGAATCTGGAACTGCGCCAAGACAAGCGTGAGGTGCATGAGAGGCGCGCCATGCTCAGCCCCTCTATGCTCCCCTTCGGCACCGAAAACCGAAGCTTCCAACCCATTTTAGGCGGAGCTTTTGAGAACATCTCTTTGAATGGGTCCTGTGTGAAGATCAAAGCCCCCTTCTATCAGAAAAAGGACTTCATCACCCTTTCCTATCAAACCAAAGAGGGAGAGTACGTGAATGTGGAAGGCCAAGTTCGCTGGACAAAGTGGGATGAAAAAAATCAAAGCCAGGAGTTGGGCGTCCAATTTCTAACACAGGCTTAACCGCTCGACGCCCTGCTTTGACAAAGCTACATATTGCCTCCCACTCTAAACTGTGCGTTCATTGTAAGAGTGGGAGACATTATGAAAACATCACTCTTCGTCGTGGTATTACTGCTTCAACTTTTTTCCTTCACCGCTGAGGCCACTCGCCGAATCACCGTCACGGGACGTGGCACTGAAAATTCTTACTGCAACGCCAACAGCGGTTCTTTCTGTTTATCCAACGCTAAAAACAGAGCGGAACAAGATGCCGAACGTGATGCACGCTGGACTTGCGAAATGAGCCATCGCGGGCGCGCCCTTTCTTACACGGCTTTCTGCAGTACCTATTGCAATCCCAACTATCTTCCACCACGTCACGATGGAACTTGGGTGAATTGCCGCTCTGAATGTCGAATGGATTGTGAAGTCCAATGATTGATTTTCTAAAAAACAAAGACGTCGCTGTACGCTGGGGATTTTTCCTGGTTCTATTGGCGGCGTTTCTATTTGTAAATTTACCGTTCTTAATGCCTTTCCTGATTGCCGGGGTGTTCGCACTGGGCCTGAATGACTTTGTAGAGCGCCTTGGAAAAAAACTAAAAATAAAAAGAAAACCCGCAATTGCTTTAACACTTCTAGGCGGCTTTGCAATTTTTTGGATTCCTATTTCTCTTGCGATCTATCGTCTTATTTCTTATATCAGCCAACCCGAAGTTATTAAAACAGATAAGTTGGTCGGACAGATACACGAACTCAAAGATTTAATACTGGGATATCTTAAAAAGATCTCGGGTTGGACAGGGACTGACATTGCCACTCCGGCAGCCGACATGGCCAATAGCCTGCTTCGTAAATCGGGCGAAATTGTTTTTCAGTACTCCACGGAAATTTTGGGACAACTGCCTGCCATCTTTTTAGCAAGCTTTGTTTTTGTTATCACCCTAGCTTTACTTTTATCAAAAGCTCAGGCGATTAAAGAATTCGTATTTAAATACAGCCTTTTGAAACCCGATCTGACAGTTCGACTGATTGATGTCTCTAAAAAAAGCTGTTCGATCACATTGTTTTCAACCTTGGTCATAGGCCTTATTCAAGCCGGTGTCATTGGGATCGGAAGTTTAATATTTGGTGAAGGAGATTTCTTCTTAGTCCTGACTCTCACCTTCTTCGTTTCCTTTATTCCGGTGATTGGCGCGGCACCCGTGGGTTATTTACTTGCGATTTTGGCCTTTATCGGCGGACGCACTGGAAATGGAGTCGGCCTGGTGGTTGTTGCGACCATCGCAGGTAGTATCGACAATATCCTGAAGCCCTTCATGGTAGGAAAAGAAAATAAAATCTCTGCCGTGATTGGATTTACCTGTGTCGTGGGGGCCATCATTATGATTGGCTTACCAGGTCTTCTGATTGGCCCGGTGATCATGAATCTTTTTGCAGGTTTAAGTCCGCTTCTTTTAAAGCGCGAAGAGCCTGATCTGATACAATAAAAAAAGGCGTCCTTCAAAGACGCCTTTTTTTATTTCTAGCTATACCTGTACCGATTACAACTTGCGAATCACGGACTTGAAGAAATCATTTCCTTTGTCATCCACGATGATAAAGGCTGGGAAGTCTTTCACTTCGATTTTCCACACTGATTCCATACCCAACTCAGGGAAATCCAGAACTTCCACTTTCGTGATACATTCCTTTCCTAAACGAGCTGCAGGTCCACCGATAGATCCCAAATAAAATCCTCCGTAGGTCTTACAGGCTTCAGTGACCTGCGGGCTGCGATTCCCTTTACCCAACATGATCATAGAACCACCCAAGCTTTGGAAGGCACCCACATAAGGATCCATACGTTCGCTCGTTGTAGGACCAAAAGAACCCGAAGCATAACCCTTCGGAGTTTTTGCAGGGCCCGCATAATAAACCGCATAGTTTTTGAAATACTCTGGAACACCTTCACCGCGATCCACTTTTTCTTTGAGTTTCGCATGTGCGATATCACGGGCCACGATCATCGGACCATTGAGCATCACTCGCGTGGCCACTTTTTGTTCCGATAAAATTTTAAGAGTTTCCTGAATCGGCTTATTCAAATCAATCTGAATAGCCTCTGCACTTGTATCTTTAAGATGATTCGGAAGATACTGTTCAGGGTGAAGCTCTAGCTGCTCTAAGAAAATACCGTCGCGGGTGATCTTGCCCTTGATATTGCGGTCAGCAGAGCAGCTCACGCCGACTCCGATCGGGCAACTTGCACCATGGCGAGGCAAACGAATCACGCGCACATCGTGCACGAAATACTTTCCACCAAACTGCGCACCGATTCCTGTGTCCCGGGCCCACTTTTCAACTTGCTTTTCCATTTCCAGATCACGATAAGCTCTACCACCCTCACTACCTGAAGTAGGAAGTCCATCCAAATAACCTGCAGAAGCATACTTCACGATTTTTAAAGTTTCTTCTGCTGAGGTACCACCTACACAGAATGCCAAGTGATACGGAGGACAAGCCGCCGTCCCCAGTGAGTTCAAAGTCTCGCGTACAAACTTTTCAAAGCCCTCGGGATTTAAAACCGCTTTGGTTTTTTGATAAAGATAAGACTTATTGGCACTGCCGCCACCTTTAGCCATGAACAAGAAATGATATTCATCCCCTTGTTCTGAATAGATATCAATTTGCGCTGGAAGATTAGAGCCCGTGTTTTTTTCTTCAAAGAAAGAAATTGGAGCCATTTGCGAAAAGCGCAGGTTTCTTTTTTGATAAGTATTAAAAATGCCTTTAGAAAGATGTTCTTTGTCGTCTGTACCCGTAAAAACACGTTCTCCTTTTTTTCCGACAACAATGGCCGTCCCGGTATCCTGACAGGAAGGAAACTCCATTTGTGCCGCGATGATCGCGTTTTTCAAAAGATCCACAGCAACGAAGCGGTCGTTCGGAGAGGCTTCGGGATCTTGTAAAATTCTTTCTAATTTTTCCAAGTGACTCGCGCGCAGAAGATGCGACACATCGCTGAGGGCTTCTTGAGCAATAAGCTCTAATGCCTCGGGTGCTACGACTAAGACTTCTTTGTCTCCTAGTTTTTCGACGCGGACATGGTCTGAAGAGATTTTTTTATATTGAGTAGTATCTTTTTGTTTTTCGTAGAGAGGGAAATATTTAAATGACATGCAATTGAATGTAGCATTGCGTCTTAAGCGCGCGCAAGCCTCGGTGCGGCTTTTAGGTGGGCTTTGATGGTGGGATTTAAGGAGCCGTGAGTACGGCAAAATTTGGGGGACCGGGTCCTCTCTTTGCGTATGTGAGAGGTGGTCAAGGACCTTACCGAGGGTCGAAGAAGATTTCTTATGTCTCCTTCTGAAACAAACTTATCGCCCTAGACCTATAAGCACAAACTCATAATTTTTAGACTTTCCATAAGTTTTGCTTATGGCAAATGAAGGCGCCGAATAAACACGTTTTGGGCGCCAATCAATGAAGTTTTTGCATCGTATCAGCGGATTTTTCAGAGGGAAATTCACTCTGAGCGCGGCTCTGCGCCATCTTAACAAAATCCTAAAATTTACGAGGAGGATTTAGAGGCTCTTTAGATTGCCAATTGATCATTTATCTATTAGCTTCTCGGAAATTTTTACTGGAGGAACCATGGCTCTTTTGCTCGTAAGCTTATGTCTTGCAGCGGTGATCACGCTCTACTTTAAGAACAATCCGTTGGGACACTCGCGCAAATTCATGATCCGACGCTTTGTTAACTGGTTTCCTCTAGGCATGACTTACGCCTTCCTATATATGGGTCGTTACAACCTGAACGTTTCTAAGAACGCTTTGGGCGATATGATGACGAAAGAGCAGTTTGGTCTGATCTTCGCGGCCGGTACAATCACTTACGGTCTTTCTTTCCTCCTGAATGGTCCCATTGTCGATAAAATCGGTGGTAAAAAAGGAATCATCATTGCCGCTTTAGGTTCTGCATTGATGAACATCCTTATGGGTGGCGTGACTTATCTTTATTTGATGGGTCGTTTAAAAACCAACATGGTCCTTGCGTTCTCCGTCTTGTTCGCATTGAATATGTTCTTCCAATCTTACGGCGCGGTTTCGATTATCAAAGTAAAAGCTTATTGGTTCCACGTACGTGAACGCGGTGTCTTCGGCGCGATCTTCGGGACTTTGATTTCTTTCGGTGTTTATTTTGCCTTCGACTGGGGACAAGCAATCGTTGAAGCTTCTAAGCTTCATATTGAAGGTCAAAAAACGGCGTTCCAAGGTTTTATCCAACACATCTTCGCTATCGACACAGGAACGACAAATGCAACTTGGTTGGTGTTCACAATCCCGGCATTCCTTTTGATTGTTTGGGCATTGATCGACTTCGTTCTTCTTAAAGACTCTCCTAAAGAAGCCAACTTTGATGACTTTGATACGGCAGATGCTTCTTCATCTCCAGGTGAAGATGACTCTAACTTGAAAATCTCAATCGGCTTCATGCTTAAAAAGATCTTCACTAATCCAGTGATGATCACAATCGCTTTAGTAGACTTCACTTCCGGTGTTCTTCGTAACGGTATCATGCAGTGGTACTTGGTTTATGCCCACGAAACAAAAGAGACAAATCCGGTCTTCTTTGAAGGTTCCCAATTCTTCATTAAAAACTGGGGTCTGCTTCTTTGCTTAACAGGTATCTTCGGCGGATTCGCAGCAGGTATCGTTTCAGACCGTTTATTCCAGTCGCGTCGTGGCCCTCCAGCCGCGATCAACAACGGTATCATGATTATTCTTTTGATCATCATGGTGTTCTCTTTGATGAATCATCCAACAATGCTGGGTCTTGCAGCGGTTATGATCACATTGACCGTTATCGGCGTTCACTCGTTGATGTCGGGTACAGCAGCGGCGGACTTCGGTGGTAAAAAAATGACGGCAACTGCCTCTGGCATCGTCGACGGCTGCGTTTACTTAGGAAGTGGTATCCAATCTTTGGCGATTGGTTATCTTTCACACAAGAACTGGATCTACTGGCCGCTATTCTTGATCCCGTTTGCAGTGATGGGTCTTTTCTTAGCTCTTAGAATGTGGAATGAACTTCCAGCAGCTACTAAAAAGTACATCTTGGAAGTAGAGAAAAAAGAAGAAAAGCTGCAACAACAGCAAGCGCGTGCCTCCACAGATCCAGCGGGTGTTCCAAACTAGTCTTTGCACCTTGACGAAATCTTAAAAAAAGCCCACTTCCAAGTGGGCTTTTTTATTTTTCTCGATTAATGTGGGCTCATGTCGTTTTTAATTTCTTCTGGCCGCTACATTCTTCGTCTTGTAATTTTCGGAATGGTTCTACGTGCTGTCGTAGCCCTTTACCTAAATCTTTGGGACTTTTCTGTCCCTGCAAGCTTTGATAACACTTTAGGTCCCTTTCTTTATGGATGGCATTTCGATCTCGCGATTACTGCTTTTCTTTATCTTTTGCTTTACGGAAGCTCGTTGCTTTTTTCGTTTTCCGAAAAAACATTTTCGCGACTCAACAGTCTTTTGTTATTTTGTTACACGATTTTGATTACTACAGACGCGATTTACGCTAAAGAGTCCGGCCGTCACATTTCTTATGAGGTCTACAACCTCTTTACAATTCAAGGCTCTTTAGGAAATCTTTTAAAACTTTACTGGTTACAACTGCTCTTCGCCTTCTTGGGCGCATCTTTCGTCGGTCGCTTTTTCACTCCACGTTATAAGCCGGTTCAAGGAATTGTGAAGCGCACTTTGGCTTTGCTTTTTGTATTAGTCATCAGCTTAGTCTTTGCGCGTGGCTTTGAAGGCATTCCCCAGGATCCCTCTTGGGCATATCGCGCCGGGGGCGGCAGTAAGGGTGCGACACTGGCATTAAATGGAGCTTACGGTATTGTGTGGGCGGCCTTTGCCGGAAAAAAATCGAGTAAGGAAAATATCGAAGTTCCTCTGCACGTGAAGAGTCTTGATATCTTCAATGAATGGCGCGTTCGTCGTGGTATAGAAAAAGCCGTTGGCAATTTCGATGGCAACATCGTGATTGTTTTCATGGAAGGCTGGCCTGGCGTGTACGTCGATAAAAAAGTCGGCGAAGAAGAAGTTCTTCCTTTCTTTAACTCTCTTCGTGCAGAATCCCTGCGGGTGGACTTGATGCTCGCGGGAGGGCACCGTACAACGGAAGGACTTTTTGCCACTCTTTGCAGTCTGCCCAATCCTCCCGGAAAAAGCATCATGTTCACTGAAATCGAAAACAAAGATTTTAAGTGCTTTCCGCAGTTCTTAGAGAGAAAAGGCTACAGCTCTGCTTTCTTTCAAGGATCTGATCAATACACCAGCGGCGTGGGTCTTTTAGTTTTAAAAACAGGCTTTCAGAATTCTTACGGCAAACGTGAAATTCCGGATTGGACGATGATTGAACAAAACGCTTGGGGCGTGTTCGATCAGGATCTTTATAAATTTGCGACCCAAAAGATGGACACGATGACAGAACCCATGTTGATTGGCATTAACACCAATACAACCCATGATCTGGCGTTACCGAAAGGTGTTCGTCCTGCCTTTGGTGAAGAGAACAATCAATCCATGCATCTCAGCGTCACCCACCACGCGGACAAAGAGCTGAGGGGTTTTTATGAGACTTTAAAGAAAAGATCTTGGAAAAAAGACTGGCTCTTTGTTCTTGTATCGGATCACACCAGCTTTGCTGCAAATGGAATTTTTGAACACTACTCGATTCCATTTTTAATGAAATATCATTCCGTGGGTGGAAATAGAAAACCTCCCTTTGAACACAAATTGATTCATGGAGCGTTTTCACAAAATGATGTCGGTGCAACGATAGCGGACCTTACTGGAAACGCAGCACCGGAGTTTTTGGGAAGATCTTTGCTGCGCCCCCAGGAGTTTTCAACAGGCGCCAACCTTTTCCATTTAGGAACCTCTGTTTGGTTTGAGGGAGAATGGGCCGTTGTTTTTAATATTCGCGATTACGGGAACTACAAGTGTTATCACTGGCAGAACGACATGCTTTTTCACTACCCTCTTCCGTGCCCGACCGATGGCGAACAAATGTACTTAAGAGGCCTCAGCTACCTTAAAGAATCTCAAGAACTGCTTTTCAAATAACAAGGCTCTGTCGGGATTCTTGATTCCTGACAGACGAGCCTCACCGTTCTTTTATAACATCGAACCTTCAGCGCAAAATGGATGTGTGGGAGGTTCTATGAGAATCATCTGGGCTATTGACGCGTTTGAGGATAACAAAGAGCTAAACCAGAAGATGGCGGACTACATCACCCATCTTCACGAAACCACGCAGGCAGAGATTGAACCTCTTTATCTGCTCAGGGAAAATGAAATCGTTCTTCCCACGTATGAAGTGCCAGCTTGGGTGACAGACCACTCTAAAACCGCTGAGTCTTTATTTCGCGAAGTGCTCTCGGACTACAATCTTCCCTTTTTAAAAGAGCCTAAAGTTATTCCACACGCTTCGCAATCCCACGCGGGGGCTGCAGAAACACTTTCAAACTATGCTTTAAAAAGTCACGCTGACTTGATCATCGTTGGCAGCCATGGACGACAAGGCTTTCAAAGATTTATCTTAGGAAGCTTCGCCGAAAGCCTCCTCCTGCAATCCGAGGTGCCCGTCTGTGTGGTGGGCAGTCACGCTTTAAAAACCCGCTCTAGCCGCAGCATCTTATTCCCAACGGAGTTTGGTGAACACTCTAAGGATAACTTCCGCCACGTCTTGGATCTGGCTCGTAAATTCAATGCTGAAGTGTTGCTGTTGCACGCCATCGCGCGCCCTATTGAAAGCCTTTTTGATCTGGATACGCGTCCTCGCGTGTACAACTATGATGGAAAAATGATGACGTTAGAACAAATCGTAGAAAGTCAGATTGAAGCTCAATCCCATCGGGCTCAGCAATGGGTGGATTGGGCGGCAAAGGAAGGCGTCATCGCACATTTTCATATCGACAACACCTTTAAGCCTATTGATGAATTGATTCTTGATGCCATAGAAACCCATCAGTCAGATTTGATTGTGATGGAGGCTCAAAGCGGCCCCATGAGTGCCGCTCTTTTAGGAAGTTACACGCGCAATGTGGTTCGTAAAGCGACCTGCCCCGTGTATGTTCTGACTCGTCACTTCTATGACAAGCAAGAGGATCGCTTTATCGATACACCTGCACCTTAGGCACCGCGTCCCTGTGACGGGCGCATCGAGTCTGGAAGTTTTTTATAAATATTATTTAAATGCGTTTTTAGCGTCGCCTTAGAAATGAAAAGCTTCTCGGCAATCGCCGCATTCGTGTGCCCGTCTAACACCATGCTCATAATTCGCAGCTCGCTCTTCGTTAAACCTTTTTCTCGGAAGAAGGCTTCTTGCTTCAGTTTAGATTCTTGCTGGTTTTCAAGAAGGTACATGAATGTCATGATACGCTCGCCATCATTCACGATTGTGATATCGACTTTTTGACCATCGATCTCATGATCTTTGAAAAGATGCATACCGGGAGAAACCGCCGCACATTCATCGATTTTCTTGCAGAGGGCATTGCAGGTCTTATTGCAGATTTGTCCGGCCATAGGGCCGCAGGTCTTAATGGAGTTGTCGTTCTGAAAGAGAACCCGTTGTTCTAAATCCTTTACACAGACACCCAGTTTTTTACCCATACTTGTTTCAGCATTGAGCATTTCATTCAGATTCACGCGAAGCCTCCTACAGTCAGTTTCGTGAATACGGCCTCGCATGTCGATGATGCAGATCATGATTCAAATTTATTTTCGCCTCACAATTGTTAGAAGCGAAAATGTGAGGAGCCGCGGAAAATACAACATGCGCAGCGCGCCAGAAGACGCTTCATTCATACTACGAAAGAAGCTAAAACAGCCCATTTTTGGGTATTTTGATGTCGATCGTTGGCAAAAAAATGATGAAGGATCCACGGATCTACATTATGAAACTGAAATTTCAGAGATGATTTTTGTGATTTATTAGGCAGAAGATATTATAAATTTCGTATTTCATTCGATTTTTGATTGCGGTCTAGTAATATTGCTGGACTTAAAGGTCTCTGGACTAAAATGAGACTAACGTTCGTGATTTATGTTAAAATTCAGTAAAGACGTACTCCCTGTCGGCACCGTGGTACTGCTAATCGATACTTTGGTTACTAGTATTGAATATTAACCCTTAAAGACCGAATATGAACACGAGCAAAGTTTATAAGCCTCGAAAGGAGGAAGTTATGGGTGCTGCTCCTATCAGCCACACAAGTCCTGAAAAGAAATATATGCTCAAAATTCCGGTTCAAAAACGTTCCAAAGAGACCGTTGCGAGCATTGTGGAATCTTGTGCCCGACTTCTCGTTCAAGAGCCGTATCATGCGATTACGACAGATAAAATCGCAGAAATGGCCGGAGTGAGTATCGGTTCTCTTTATCAATTCTTCGCAAACAAAGAAGCCATTGTTGCTGCGGTTATTGATGACCTTTTGCAAAAAGACCTCGCTTATATCGAGGAAAACTTAGCAAAGCTTCAAGCCACAGACTTGGATTCCAAAGTTCATGCATTTATTGACATCGGGTTCACACGTTTCCACGACAACCGCCCCCTAAGAACGGCATTGCAAGGCGTACAAGGGATGCTGGACTACTGGGATACCCGCCGTGTGTTCTTTGAACATTATCAAAAAGCGGTATTAGCTCACATGCCACCAATTCCTGGTCGCGATCGTGACATGATGGCTCTTTTCATCGTCAGCTGCTTTAATAATATTTTGCATCTGGCTTTATTAGGCCCGCAATCGCAAGAGCGTGAAGATGCGATCAAAAAAGAAGTGTTCTTATTGATCCGTCGTTACTTGAATCCTTAGGATTAAAACTAAGAATTCCCTTGCCTCTTCAAACCCTCCTCGTATCCTTAAAAAGGACTTCAGGAGGGTTTTTTTATGTTAAAGAAAATCAAGACGCCATTCACGGAGATGATGAAGATCGATTACCCCATCATCGCGGCACCGATGTTTCTAGTGAGCAACGCCGACATCGTCGTTCAGGCCAGTGAAAGCGGTGGCATCGGAACCTTCCCCGCCTTGAATTATCGTCCGATTGAAAAATACGTCGAAGCTTTGAAAGAAATCAAAAGTCGCACGAAAAAACCTATCGGCGTTAACATCATCGTTAATAAAAGCAATGCACGCCAAAACGAGGACCTCAAACACGCCTTAGACAATGGAGTGGAACTTTTTATTACCTCCTTAGGAAGCCCCAAAGAGGTGATTAAAGAAGCACATAAAAACGGAGCGAAAGTTCTTTGTGACGTTACAAACTTAGAGCACGCTTTGAAAGTACAAGACATGGGCGCTGATGGTGTGATTGCGGTATCCAGTGGCGCTGGCGGACATGCTGGGCCTATTTCTCCTTTGGTATTAATTCCTTGGCTCAAAACTCGTTTGCAAATTCCTATTGTGGCTGCCGGTGGAATTTCACACGGCTCGATGATGTCTGCTGTTTTAGCTTTAGGAGCCTCCGGCGTGAGCGTAGGAACGAGATTCATTGCCAGCTATGAAGCACAAGTGGATGAAGCCTACAAAGAAGCCATTATCAAATCCACTCCTGAGGATATTGTTATGACGACAAGAGTGTCTGGGACTCCCGCGGCCGTCATCAACACTCCTTATGTGCAAAAAATCGGGACGGATTTACCTTGGGCGATGAAAGTTCTAAAAGACCATAAGATGACAAAGAAATACATGGTGCCGCTGATTCATCTTATGGGAATGAAGTCTTTAGAAGAAGCCGCCAGCAAACCCACTTGGAAAACTGTTTGGACAGCCGGCCAATCCGTGGGTCTGGTGGAGGAAATTCTGAGCGTGAAAGAGATTTATGAAAAACTCATCACCGAATATGATGAAAGCGTAAAAAATCTTTCAAGCCTAGGACTTGATTGATCTGTTACGCACCGACAGAGTGAGCTCGTAAGTCATTACGGGCTCGGTCGGATTGGATTTCGGCACAACGGCGTACCCTTTCATCTTTCTTTCAAGACGAGCCGGGTTGGTTTTTGATTCTTCAATCAAAC
This sequence comes from Bdellovibrio bacteriovorus, assembly GCF_001592745.1. Taxonomy (NCBI): domain Bacteria; kingdom Pseudomonadati; phylum Bdellovibrionota; class Bdellovibrionia; order Bdellovibrionales; family Pseudobdellovibrionaceae; genus Bdellovibrio; species Bdellovibrio bacteriovorus. Next base: position 129,134 of record NZ_LUKD01000005.1, on the reverse strand, counting down.
TGCGAACCGCTTCGATTTCATCACAAATAAAATGCACATCACCGTCGGCACGTTTGATGTACTGACCTGAGAAATCTTTAAAAATAAAATCAATTTTCTGCTTACTTTCAGAAATCGCCACCACGGCGGCTGCGGCAATTGAAAGTTCAGCACCTATTCCTAAAGCTCCAAAGTACATGGAATTAAGATGATTCTTAGTCCTATAGTTTAAAGGAATTTTTAAAACGAAACGTTGCGCTGTCGACTCAATCACGCGTGGATTGACGAATAAAACCAACGGAATTTTTAAAAGACCGTAAAGATTCACAAATGCTGTCAGTTTGAAATTTTTCATGTTCATATTTGAAATTCTAGGCCCACGCCCGAGGACCTACCAGCATTGACAAAACGCACCATCAAGAATGAAATAAGGATATAGAAGCAGGCTCCCGCGAAAACCCCTCTTTGCGGTCCTGCCCTTTTACTTGACCCCTTAAACTAAGCTCTTATAAAGGAGAGAAGACTTCAGTTAAGGGGCCTTTTTTATGGCAAATTCCTCAAAACCTCCATTGCTTGACCGCATGACTCCCAAAGTCGTCCGCGAAGCCAAGAAGGTCTTTCGCGAAAGCGGCCTTAAAGGCGTGATTAAACGCTATGGGTGGAAGTTTTTTGCCGTCTTCTTTGCCTATTACCTGATTCGTGATGTGACTTTATATATTCTGTTGCCGCTGTATTTAGCGAATAAGCTTTTTTAAAGATCAAAAACTGCACCCTTATTCTGTGTAAACGAAATTTGAACTTCCTGGCTCTGTACTTGCCATTGTTGATAACCATGAAGTTCAAATGCCCATATTGCCACACCCAAAGAAACAAACGATCTGCCTCTCGGACGATTCGTAAGCTTGGTTCATACTATCGCAAGTCGGATGGTCAGCATCTGACTAGATTCTGGTGTTTTCCATGCAAAAAAAGCTTTTCTGCAGCGACCACAAGTCCCTTGAAAAGCCAGAAGAAAAGACACCTTAACAAAGCTATCTGTGACCTATTAACTGGAGGAGTGAGTCAACGAGAAGCCGCACGGATACTAAAGATCAATCCAAAAACGGTGGTTCGAAAGTTTCGATTCGCCATAACTACAGCAAAAGAAGAACTCAAAGGATGGAATCAAAAGTTTCAGCCCTGTACTGAAGTTGAATTCGATGACTTGGAAACTTTTGAACATACAAAGTGCAAGCCGCTTTCAGTAACTTTGATGGTTGAATATCGAACAAGGAGAATCTTAGGGTTTGAAGTTGCGCAAATGCCAGCCAAAGGAAGAATAGCTGCTTTTGCGAGGAAGAAGTACGGACCTCGGGCAGATCACCGATCCCAGGCTCGTAAAAAGTTATTTTCAGAGATGAGATCCTTTGTTTCACCAACAGCGCTTATACGATCAGATTCAAATCCTTATTACCCAAAAGATGTAAAAAGGTATTTCCCGAAAGCCCGACACGAAACTATCTTAGGCGGAAGAGGAGCTATCGTTGGCCAGGGGGAATTAAAGAAGCTCAAGTGGGATCCGATTTTTAGTTTGAATCACACTTGTGCGATGTTTAGAGCCCATATAAATAGGCTCTTTAGAAAAACCTGGTGTACGACTAAGAGAGCCGATCAATTAGCGGGACACATTGCTCTCTATGCTCTGCTTCATAATCGCCGCCTTGCCACAGGCAAAGGGGGCAGTTCTTAAAGATCAATTCCTAAAAAGAAGCTGCCAATTAAAATGATAAAGACCGTGAACGCCATCAGCGCAAGCTTGTTTTCTTTTTGCTTAATAAAAAGAATTCCCGTCAGGAACACACGCAGAACAGGTAGCGATACCAAAACAATCAATCCCGCATAGGAAATAAGCATCGCGCGATCTTGCATAAGCAAAGCCCATTGCAGATTCTCAAACAAGGATGTCGGTTGATACTCAGTGAAAGAGGAAAGACTTTGCTCCCCTTTCCACCACATCCACAACCAACCTACCAAAAGAAAGATTCCCGCAAACAAGACACCACTACGCAAAAGCTGGCTGATACGATATTCCAAGCGGTTCAATGTTTTCTCTTCCGAGTTCACAGATTGCACCGTCATGAAAGCCCCTTAATAATCATTTGCACAGAAACAACTACAAGAACGACCACAAAGATCTGTCGAATTCTTTTGGCAGGCATTTTCGTCATGGCCTTTGCTCCAACAAATGAGCCGACAATAATCCCCACAGCAACCGGAGCTGCGATCTGCGGATGAATATCTCCACGTAAAAGATAAGCCCCCGCGCTTGCTGAAGCTGTGACCCCGATCATGAAATTTGACGTCGCTGAAGAGACTTTAATCGGCAGCTTCATCGCGCCGTCCATCGCCAGAACTTTAAAGATGCCGCTGCCAATACCCAACAGGGCCGAAAGAATCCCCGCACCAAACATGGCAAAAAGACCGAAAGGAACGTTCTGAACTTTGTAAGACATCCATTTGCCATCAGCTTCTGGATAGGAGCCATCAAGCTTCAAAGATTGCGCCCACGGGTGGTTTTCTGCTGTGAGATGTTCGGATCTTTTTCTAAACATCATCAAAGCGGAAAATAATAAAAGGAGTCCGAAAAGCAGAAATAGAAACTGAGCCTGAATATAAGAAGCAATAAAAAATCCGACAATGGCGCCCGTCACGGTGCCGATTTCAAGAAACACCGCAAGTCGTAAATTAGTCAGGGAGTCTTTCAGGTAACTGGCCGCCGCACCGGAACTTGTCGCCACAATCGAGATCAAACTTGCTGCAATCGCATATCGAATATTGACGTGATACACGAGAGTCAAAACAGGAACGATAATCAAACCACCGCCGAGCCCCAAAAGGGCTCCTAAAAATCCAGCACCGATAGCCGTGGCGAACAGCAAGAGCTCTAACATTTTCTAAGGCCTACTTCGCGCATTCGTAAAGACGAACTAAACGAGCTCCGAAGAAAGTATCTTTTTTTGTAAACTGCCAAGGTGGGTATGGCAGGAACACCGCTTCCGCACATTGTCCCTTTTGCGCCACCGCCCATTGACGATCTTCTGAAGAGGCGGTGTAGATTTCGCCGGTCTTACTATCTTTGATACCGATCGCAAATGAAAAGACTTTCGAGGTAATATCACCTTCTGCTCTGGTTACCAAAGCAACTGGCAGCTCTACGCGCTCAACAGCGGTGATTTCTCCGATAATGGTTTTAGAAAAAATAACACTGTAATTCGCCATAACAACCCACACAAGCGCGATGACGAGAACAAGTCCCAATACGAATTTTGTAAACTTCCAAATTGTTGCCATAGAAATGAATTATCGGTTACTTTAAGTGGCGTCAACAAAAAGGACCCCCGCCGTGTTTTCAAAGCAAGAAAAGATTCTCTTAGGCATTCTCGCAGCAATTCAATTCAGCTCTATCGTCGACTTCATGATCATGATGCCGTTGGGGCCGCAATTGATGCGCATGTTTGCAATCAATCCTCATCAGTTCGGACTCCTTGTGTCATCGTATACATTCTGTGCCGGCATTAGCGGATTCATGGCTTCGTTCTTTATGGATAAGTTTGATCGCAAACTGAGTCTTTTATTTTTCTTTATTGGTTTCTCTTTGGGCACAGTGGCGTGCGGGGTTTCTCCCTCTTACGAAACCTTGCTTTTGGCTCGCGGATTGACCGGAATCTTTGGTGGTGTTTTAAGTTCCCTTGTTCTTTCTATCGTCAGTGATGCGATTTCTTACGAACGCCGTGGAAGCGCCATGGGTGTGATCATGACATCCTTTTCAATGGCATCTGTATTAGGCGTGCCGTTCAGTTTGTTCTTGGCAAATCAGTATTCTTGGCATGCTCCTTTTGTGTTTTTGGGCGTGATCTCTTTAGCGCTCTGCTTAGTCATTTGGTTCCATGTGCCTCCGATGCGTTTGCATTTGATGGAAGCCCGCGCCAAGGAGCCACCTCATCGGGTTCTGACTCGCATTCTTCACAACAAGAATCAGCGTCGCGCTTTATTGTTCATGTCCTCGGTGATGTTTGGTCACTTTGCGATCATCCCTTTTCTTTCACCTTCATTGGTGGCCAATGCCGGAATGACCGAGGCACAACTTCCGTTTATGTACATGACTGGCGGGATCTTTACGATCTTCACGTCCCCTTGGATCGGTCGCTTGGCAGATCGTTATGGTAAGCACAAAGTGTTTTTATGGGGCGCCTTAATCACTTTGCTTCCTTACTGGGTGATCACGCATTTAGGCCCGACACCTCTTTGGATTATTCTAGCTATTTGCGCCTTCTTCTTTGTTTCGTCGGGAGGGCGCATGATTCCGGCCACTGCATTGGTGTCTGGAACGGCCCTGCCACAAACTCGTGGAAGCTTTATGAGTATCGTCAGCTGTGTGCAGCAGCTTTCGTCTGCGGTTTCTAGTTATATCGCAGGCTGGATCGTAACGACCAATGTGACGGGACAACTCGAAAACTATAACATAGTCGGTTACGTCGCCGTGGCTTTCACATTTGTGGCGATTTATCTTTCAAAAAAGATTCAAGCGGTTGAAACATCGCCAACAAAATCCGCCGACGCTCATCTTGCAGAGCCTGTTGTTTAGATTAAATTTTAACTTTCTGACGTAAAGACTTGACCTCGGAGTGCTGTTTTTTGCTTTCAAGTCTTTTGCGTTGAGAACTTTTAGTAGGCTTTGTAGCGATGCGCTTTTTCGGAACGAAGAGCGCTTTCTTCAAAGTTTCATGTAGACGACGAATACATTCAGATCGATTTTGATCCTGATCGCGGTGAACATCACTGCGCACGATAAGATCTCCCTCTTCTGTCAGTTTGCCTTTCAGTTTTTGACCTAAACGCTCTTTCAATTCATCTGTCAAAGACGTTGAGGCCCATAGATTCCATCGTAAAATGGCTGCTGAATTCGTGCGATTCACGTTCTGCCCACCTGGCCCCCGTGACCGCGCGTATGTGAAGTCCATTTCGTGAAAAGGAATCTGAATAGAAATCATGTCGTGACAGGTTCCTGATTGAAATCCGCGTAAGCCTCCCCGACCTTCGCTTCGTTGACATAAACCTCATAGTGAATCGGAGACGCCTTCACAACCATGGCGCTGACACCACAATACTTTGTCATAGACAAACGAACCGCCTTTAAAGCTTGCTCAGGCTTGATATCCGGGCCCACAATTTTGTACTGCAGTTTCACTTCTTTAAAAATTTTAGGATGAGTGTCCGTCGTATCGGTCTGAGCCAACACATCACAAGACTGAAGATTCAGTCGCATTTTTTGCAGGATCGAAACCACATCCATACCTGAACACGTGCAAATGGCCGTCAGCATGATTTCCTTCGGTGTCGCCGCCTGATCCAAACCTCCGTCTTCGGGTTTTCCGTCGATAAGAAATTTGTGATGACGAACATGAGCCTCAAAGCCCAATTTACCCACCCATTTAGTTTGACACTCCATATGACCCATCATTTCCTCCGAGGACGTTTTTAAGAAGGCTACAATTCATAACGCCAGAAGTAAAGCGCTGCCCCTATGGCCGGATCATTTGCGTTGGAACACAAGGGAGGCTATCCTAAGAGGATTAGGAGTACCCTTATGATTGCAATGATTGCTACAGCTCTATTTGCTCTGATCGCCGGTGGGGGCGCAGGCTGGGCCTTGCACAAAATCTTAAACGCGCGCACTTTGCGTCATGCTCGTGAAGAAGCCTCTGATATCGTCGGTGAAGCCAAAGAAGTCGCTGAATTGAAAGCATTGGAAGAAAAAGAACGCGTTCAAGAAATTGAAATGGAAATGTGGACCAAAGTGGAACCTGATATGTTGAAGGTGGAAGGTCGCATTGAAGAACTGCAAGAGCTTGCTAACGAAAAGAAAGCGAAAGCTGATTCGATAGTACAAGAAGAAAAAAAGAAACTGCAAGAGCGTGAAGCCGAGGTAAAAACTCAGGAACAAGCCTTGCGTGGTCAAGAGTCTGAACTGAATAAGCTCAAAGACGTTCAAAAAAATCTGAACAAAGATTTGGTTCTAAAATTGACGGAAAGACTGGGAACCTCTGCCGAAGAATTCAAAAATCAGTTGAAAGCCCAGATGGAAGAAGAGTCTCGTCGTCGCGCAGCTCGCTTTATCCAGGAATCTGAAGAGGACTTGAAAGAACATGCGGAGCAACGTGCGAAAAAGATCTTAAGTCTTGTGATCGACCGCTTTGCTCGTCCTTACTGCGCCGAGCGTGGTATTGGTGCTGTGAACTTCCCCGACAACCATATCCGCAAACTTTTCTGCGACCCTAACGGAAACAACATCAAAGCCGTTCAAGATGCTTGCGGTTGCGATATTATCGTAGAAGAAGGCATGGACATGGTAGGCGTTGCAGGCTTTGACCCTGTTCGCCGCGAACTCACTCGCCGAACTTTAGAGCGCATTTTTAAAGAAAAGAAAAACATCAATCCTGATTTCATCAAAAAGATTGCGGAAAATCAGAAGAAAGAACTTTTCAAAAATATCAAACACGATGGCGATGCTTTAGCGAAAGAATTGAAATTGGAAGGCTTGAACGTCGAAGTTCGCCAGATGATGGGCTCATTGCGCTATCGTTATTCTTTCACTCAAAATCAATACTTCCACTGCGGTGAAGTCGGATGGCTTGCCGGCTTGATGGCGGCGGAATTAGGTCTCGACATCAAAAAAGCGCGCCGTGTGGGCATGCTTCACGATATCGGCAAATCCATGGATCACGTGATGGAAGGTGGACATGCCGTGATTGGTGCTGACTTTATCGCGGCTCGCGGAGAAGCTCCCGATGTCGTTCATGCGGTTAAAGCCCATCACTTTGACGAACAGCCTTCGACAGATCACGCGTTTTTAGTAATTGCGGCGGATGCTGTTTCTGGAGCTCGTCCTGGCGCACGTCGTTCAACGATTGAGTCCTACAACCAGAAGGTTTCTGAGCTTCAAGACATCGCGCGTTCTTTCCCCGGTGTCACGGACTGCTTCGTTCTTAGCGGTGGACGCGAGTGTCGTGTCCTCGTCAATGGTAAAAAAGTCGACGACTCTCAAGCATTAGATCTTTCAAAGAAAATAGCGGCGCGCATCGAAGAGGAATGCAACTACCCGGGCCAAATCAAGGTGGTGGTTGTGCGTGAAACCGTTGTCACAGAACAAACTAGGAAAGAGCTCGCTTAAAATGCGAGTTCTTTCTGTATAAAAACAGACCTTTTATTAAAACCCCATCATCTTTGCTCTTTTAGAAGATTCTCCGACCCACTTTAGGTTCAAATAAGGTGGTAACGAAGGAGAACTCATGGTGATCGAGACATCTTTAGAAAAGCAGCACGCACAACGCGTGTTGGTCATTGATGATAGCTTGGATTCTGTAAAGCTCATGTCACACATCCTAGATCACTACAAATGCGACGTGACGATGGCTTTCGATGGACAAGATGCTATCCCTCTTCTTGTAAACCGACATTTTGATTTGGTTGTTTTAGACTGGCAAATGCCACAAATGGGTGGGCGTGACACGCTTCTTTTGATGGACCGTCTTTTAACAGAAAGAAAGGTTCACAAGCTGCGCAAACCCATCCCTGTCGTCATCTATACGGGCCATAGTGAAGAGGAACTGGAACTTCCCTTGGTACGTAACTTTACGTACATGGGCTTCATTAATAAGCGTCAGGCGTTCAGCTCAATGATGCGTTCATTTAATTTTATTTTGCGTTCGGTTTAGGGAAACCTATTGAACGACGAGAGGGGCCCTTTTCGCAGGGACTGCAAAGGGCCCCCACATCCAAAAGCCCTGCATCTCAGAAACAGATTAAGGACGAGCGCATTCTTTGCGATTTTGACAACGAATCATTTCGTAACGGTAGTTATGCATCTCTTTCAAAGTGTACTCGAGTTCTTTGTCATAACCCACACTCACTGTGCCCTTTTGTCCCATAGAGAAAAATTCATTTACGAATTTAAACTGCTCTGCAGAGTAAACTAATTTTGAGGACGTCGAAAAGAATCTGAGATTGTTCGCCGTCGAACGAACTGTTTTCAAGAAACGAGCACGTTGCTCTTTGGCTTTTTCTAAGCCGCCACGCATATCCTTCCAGCATTTCACTTCACCGATTTTAATAACCTTATTCAGGTTATTATCAAAGATGACGATGTCGAGCTCACCGATCACACGTGCTTCATTTCCGTAAGCAATCCCAACGATGACTTCGTACTGAGGCTTTTGATATTCGCGTTCGACCTCGATCCGAGCCACTTCTTCACAGATTGCGCCGGAATCTTCGTAACTGCGAGGCACATCCTTAAGAAGTTCAAAGTCTTCCGCCCAAGTTGCAAAAGCAGGAGAAGAAAGAAGAAGTGAAAAAACAATCGCCACCATTTTCATGGAACCCCCTTGAGTCATTAGGAATGTGTGGTTGCTGTGCCGCTTCTTTTGCCTAGGAGCGACATAAAAGGCAAATAGAATGTCCACATTCCAATAACGCGGCGCAAATATCTTAGGAAGAATCCTCCTCTATTTGATATCGTTGTTCCCAATCTATGGATCCTGACCCTTACCCGACCTCTCAAGTATTTCTATCTCTATTAAAACCGGAGATCTCCCCATGATCGAATTTATAGTGGTGCTAGTTTGCCTAGCGCTGAATGCTGTATTTTCTGCGGTGGAGATGGCTTTCGTCAGCGTCAACCGCGTTGAATTAAGAAAGCTTGCCGATAAAGGCGACTCTAACGCCAGCTTGCTTTTACGCCTGCGGTTGACCCCTGAAAGAACTCTTTCGGTTCTGCAAATCGGGATCACACTTGTCGGCGCGATTTCCGCCGCTGTAGGTGGTGCCGGTGCTGAAGAATCCCTGTCACCGATTTTCGAACAGCGCTTCGGAATCAGTGAAGACTTTGCCGAAGCACTTTCGATCTTGGTCGTCGTTATTCCTATCACCGTAGCGAGTGTCGTGATCGGTGAACTGGTTCCGAAAAGCTTGGCTTTAAAAAACTCGAAAAAAATCGCGTTGATTTCCGCCAAAGGTCTTTTCACTTTCGATAAAGTTCTTTCCCCGGTGGTGAACCTTTTAGAAAACATGACCCACGCCATCGTCAGAGTCTTCCAAAGAAAAGCCGCTCGCGGTGCTTTGCAAGAATCCGCAGCCTCCGAAGAGACGTCGATCAGTATTGATTCCTTGTCGAAAACGCACAGACAATTCGTCCTTAATCTGGTGAACATCGAAGCTAAACAAGCTGAAGACATGATGGTGGATTGGGAAAACACGGTGAAAGTCTCTGTGGACCTGCCTGTTTCTGAAGTTCTTACTTTAGCTGTTGGCTCAGGACACACCCGACTGCCCGTCGTTAACGAAGCCGGCATTCCGTTGGGATTGCTGCACACCAAAGAATTTATCACCTACATAGGCAGCGGCGACACCAACTGGCCATCCATAGTAAGACCGATCTTGAAAGTAGCCGAAGGCGATGACGCCCTTAAAGCCCTGAAGCTGATGCAAGAAAAGAAAAGCCACATGGCACTCGTCTACGATAAAGACACCGTAGTAGGCATCATCACCATGGAAGACATCCTCGAAGAAATCATAGGCGAGATCGCCGACGAAGATGACGATGGCCTAATAAAGCGCCTGCTAACAACAAAATCCCGCCGCCCTTTTGGCCGCCGCTAAAAAAAAAGCCCCGAACCAATGGGCCGGGGCTTCACTCACAATTCAAAGTTCAAAATTAAAGAACTTTATTTGCGTGGTACTGCTCTTCAGAGAAGTCATCCACCAAGATAGCGTCATAACGAACTGGTTCGGCTTCTTGCATAAGTTTATACTCAGCTTCAGTAATAATATTCTTACCTTTAGCCTCGTCCAACAATAGATGCGCTTTCTTCTTAGGAAGAGCGCCATCACGAATCGCTTTCTTGATTTTCTTTTCTGCCGCTTCGGCTTGCAAAGTCACTGACATTGCATATTCAAGGCGACCCAATTGATCATTGCGATTTGTTGGCATGTAGATACCCGCTGTCAAACGATCGCGAATACCGCCTTCTTTCATCATTGCTGAAGCAATGGCATGTGACCAACCATCAGAAGCTTGTGAACCGATAGAGTTGATACGAGACCAAGCACCAATCCAACCTTTGAAGAACCAACGAAGACCTGGGATCTTCAAATTGTCAAAGATACCATCGAAACCTTTTTGGATTTCAGCCATGTTGTATTTCAAGTTGTAGTGAACAAAAGCCAAGTCTTCTTCGCGACGACCCTCTGCTTCGAAACGACGAAGGATCGAAGTCGCGATATACATATTCGCCAAGATGTCAGCAAAACGACCTGTGATTTTCTCTCTCATTTTCAAAGATCCACCCAAAACGCCCATCGCTACGTCAGCAAGCAAAGCGTATGTTGCTGAAGTCCAAGAAAGACGACGGAAGTAGATTTTCATCTGTGGATGACAGTCTGGAGTCGCTGCCAAGTAACCACGAGACAATGACAGAAGGATCGCACGGCATGTATTACGCACAATGTGACCAATGTGACCGAAGAATGCTTTATCAAACGCTTTCAAGTCATTCGCCTCGTAAGCTTTCACTTCCGCGTAAGCAAATGGATGCGCACGAAGAGCCCCTTGACCGAAGATGATCAAAGTACGAGTCATGATGTTCGCACCTTCAACCGTGATACCGATTGGAGTCGCGATGTAGATTTCAGCCAAAACGTTGCGAGGTCCCATAGAGATACCCGCACCACCCATGATGTCCATCGCGTCGTTGATCGACTTGCGGCCCATCTCAGTAGAATAGTATTTCTGCATCGCCGTGATCACACCAGGCTTGATACCTTTATCAAGAGCACCCAGAGTGTAGATTCTCATGGCTTCTAGCGCGTATGTAGAAGCACCGATACGAGCCAAAGGTTCTTCAACACCTTCGAACTTACCGATAGAAACACCGAATTGACGACGAACCACAGAGTGAGCTGACGTCACGCGAGTCGCAAGTTTTGCGCCGCCTGTTGCTTGAGCTGGCAATGAGATACCGCGACCTGCAGCCAAACATTCCATCAACATCATCCAACCACGACCTGCTCCACCGATACCGCCGACGATAGCTTCTTCAGCGTCGACGACAACATCTTTACCTTGTGTTGGACAGTTGTAGAACGGAGTGTTTAATGGATCGTGACGACGGCCCAGAACGACACCTGGAGTTTTAGAAGGAATCAAAGCACAAGTGATACCTACGTCTTCACCTTTGCCCAAAAGATTTTCAGGGTCACGAAGACGGAATGCCAAACCAATTACTGAAGAAATCGCCGCTAGAGTGATCCAACGTTTATTCCAGTTCAATTTGATTTTAATTTTACCATCAGTGTCTTTAAATAAAATACCTGTTGATGTGATCGCACCGGCATCCGAACCCGCTGTAGGCTCTGTCAAACCGAAGCAAGGAATCTCGCGGCCGTCCGCCAAACGAGGCAACCAGTAGTCTTTTTGTTTGTCAGTCCCGTAGTGAGCAAGAAGCTCTGCAGGGCCCAAAGAGTTTGGAACCATCACTTGGATCGCGACAGAAATTGAGCGCGAAGAAAGTTTCATGATCACTTCAGAGTGGCAAAGAGCCGAGAAGCCCAAACCGCCGTATTCTTTCGGAACGATCATGCCCAAGAATTTTTCTTTACGGATGTAATCCCAGATATCTTGTGGAATTTCTTTTGTCTTATAGATTTGCCAGTGATCGATCATCGCACAAAGCGTGTTCACCGGGCCATCCATGAAGGCTTTTTCTTCAGCCGTCAAACTTGGATACGGCTCATTCATCAAGTTTGTGAAATTTGGTTTACCAGAGAAAAGGTCTTTCTCTACCCACACAACACCGGCATCCAATGCCGCTTTTTCTGTGTCAGAGATTTTTGGCAAGAATTCAAACTTCTTGAAAATGCCAAACACACCCGATGTTACAAGGGCCGCGCGAATTGGTGGAATATTGAAGATCACTGCCAAAACAGCGAACACAATCCACAACCATGTTGGAGCACCGAAACCGAACAGAATCGCTGCGAGTGCGATCGTCCACACGATGAGCGGGCTGCCAAAGAACCCGACAAATAACAGAAGAGCGACGGAGCCTAAAACCCAGGCCCATGTGCAGCTCTCTAAGAAAAACCCATAAAGAGAGTTGATAGAATCCACGATGTATCTCCTTTAATCCTTTAAATTGATACACAGTAATTAGACTCTGGAATGTGAGGATGTGCAAGCGCTTCGGACGCTCGTCTATATATGCCCGAGATGGAAAAAATATGAGGAAGAGTCTGAGAAAAAACAAAAGCCCTCTTTCGAGGGCTTCGTTTGTAGCTTTAAGCTATTTTCGCCCGAAGGCTAAAATTACTTAGTTTCGCCAGCAGGAGCTGCAGGAGCAGTCTCTGTAGTAGCAGGAGCTGCTTCAGTAGTAGCTGCAGGAGTACCTTCAGCTGGAGCTGCTTCAGTAGCAGGAGCTGTTTCAGTAGTTGCAGGTGCTTGCTCAGCAGGTTGGTTTTTAGAGCAAGTGAAACCAGTTGTGAAAGAAAGTGCTAGCAAAGCAGCGATAACGATTGCTTTCATTGTTGTTGTCCCTTCGTTTATTAATTTGTGCATTCCACTCAGCCACGTTCTTTAACGTTTCGAGACGGTCCGCATTTTTGTTTTAAAACTCGACTAAGGACCAAATTACACAAAAGTGCCGCCGGATAGCAAACGAATTTTTAAAATTATTTTTGGCAAGTTGAGCACCAGAACGTATTTCTTCCGCCCAAAACTTTGGATTTCACCTGTTGCCCGCAAGTCACACACGGCTGTTTCGCGCGATCGTACACTCTGAAAGTGGATTGAAAGTAACCGCTTTCTCCACTGGCTTGGGCAAAGTCACTGATCGAGGATCCACCGAGTTCGATGGACCGAGATAAAATTTTTTTAATCTCTTTTGCCAGCACGTCCGCGCGCTCCCGGGACAGCTTTTGTGCCGACAAAGTGGGCTTGATCCCCGCTGCAAACAAGGCTTCACTGGCATAGATGTTCCCCACCCCCACCACGATCTTTTGATCCATGATCGCGACTTTAATGGCGACGTCTTTCCCGCGCAGGCTTTCCCACAGTTCTTTACCGCTAAAGTTTTTAGTTAAAGGCTCTGGCCCCAAACCCTTTAGTTTCGGGTGTTCTAAGGGATTTTGCACGAAATCAAAATAGCCAAAACGGCGCGGGTCCCGGTACGCCAAACGTAGATTTCCGGAAAAATGAAGATAGATATGATCATGCAACCGCTCATCGCCCGGAGGAGCCACCCTCCAAGTCCCCGTCATTCCCAAATGTGAAAGCATCGCGCCTTTTTTCGTCCAAAGCAGAAGATACTTCGCTCTTCTTTCTACGGACAAAAGCTTTTCACCCACCAATGTGCTTAGTTTTTTAGCAGGAATAGGCTCTCGCAAATCGGGTCTTTTCAACTCGATCTTTTCTAAAACGGGTTCATCTTTAAGGATTTTTTCTAATCCGCGGCGAACGACTTCGACCTCTGGAAGTTCAGGCATTTGAGCACCCACCTTTGTGGCAATGCTCTTTATATTAGTGCATTTTAGAATTTTGACCAGTCGCAGCGCAAAACAGATTCCAGTCTTAGACTTTGATCAGCCTTTAACAAGCCGGACTCGAATCTCAAAGTCCCCTGGTAGCTTTTGGTTATTTCTGCCAACCCGGGACCCAGGCTGTGGTGCGGCCGCCGACTTCTTCGTGCACAATTTTTCCTTTGGAAGTTTTGGCGTTTTTGGATTTTCCCCAGCGTTCGTGGAAGAGCCAGGTTTTAGGATATCTCTCGTAGTCTGCGTCCGCCGCAACGGCTTTTTTGACGACCGCGAGAGTTTGTTGGTGCAGCTTTTTCATTTGAGCAGGCGTTAATTGCGAAGCCAAGTGATGTGGCGAAATTCTAGATTGATATAAAATCTCATCGGCCAGCCAATTTCCAATTCCAGCGAAGAGAGCCTGATCTAAAAGAACCGCTTTGATGGCCTTTTTTCTCTTCTTTAATTTTTCCGAAAGGACTTTCACCGAGGGAAAATCTAAAAGCGGATCATAGCCTAACTTTTTAATGCGTGGATGAGTCCACGGATCATCCGTCAACCACATACGACCGAAGCGACGTGGATCGACGATGGACATTTCAACTCCACCTTCTAGATGTAAAAGCAGACGACTGAACCAAAGTTTTTCAATAAGTTTTTTATCGCGCTCTTTCCAAAGCTGCGCTCCTCCCCACGTGTGTTCGTGGGAAGATCCTTTCATTTTGGGATTTAAAAATGTCGTGTTGCCACTCATTCCCAAATGAATCAGCGGCCAGGGTTTGCGATCCAACTCGATCCAAAAATACTTTCCCTTACGACCAGCCCCAGTTATGCGCGCACCGACCAAAGCTTTTTCGACTTCTTTGACAGGAGCAAAAGCGAAAAAGTGCCGGTCACTTTTATCCAAAGTGATTTCTTTGATTTTCTTTTTCTTCAGCTGCTCTTCGATACGGCGACGGACTGTTTCGACTTCGGCTAATTCAGGCATAGCCCATGTTAGTCCATTTCTAATGGATAAGTAGTCCGTGTGCTAATTTGCATTTCTACGCACAGCGCAGCTTGCCTTTTTAGCATAAGCCGACAACTATGCTGGGATGCAATCTGTCCAAGAAAATCCGCCAAAGGAAAACGGGCTTTTGAATCTCGTTTTCAACATCGTACTTCCCGTTTTAATTTTAAATAAATTAAGCAAATTCATCGGCCCTTTTTGGGCGCTGATCTTAGCTCTGGCATTTCCCTTGGGGTACGGCGCTTATGATTTGATCAAGCGCAAAAAAGCCAATGCATTTTCAGCGTTGGGCCTTCTGAATGTCCTTTTAACAGGCGGCCTGGCATTGATGGGTTTGCATGGTTTTTGGTTCGCGGTGAAAGAAGCGGCCTTCCCGGCACTCGTAGGGCTCTTTGTTCTGGGATCTGCTTTTACAAAGCGTCCTTTTATTGAAACACTCTTCTTAAACCCCTCGATCATGAAAGTGGATTTGTTAGAAAACCGCTTGAAAGAACACGGAAAACAAGTCGAGTTTCATGATCACATGAGGAAGGCCACTATCTGGCTTTCGTTGTCCTTTGCCTTCAGTGCGATTTGCAACTTCGTGCTAGCAAGACGTATTTTTATCAACATCGATTCGAACTTATCGTCAGAAGCGCAATCTCTGGTTTTAAATGATCAGATCGCACAAATGACGACGTGGTCGATGGCCATCATCATGGTGCCTTCTATTATTTTTCTCTTGGGAATCTTCTGGTATCTCATGCGAGGCATCAAAGAGTACTCCGGTCTTTCTACCGAAGAGCTCATAAAAGAAAATTAAAATTCCCCACCCTCATCACCGAACGGTGGCGGCGGCGGAGGTGGTGGTGGGAAGTCAGCCCCCCCCTGGAAACCACCAAAATCATCTCCAAATCCTGGAGGTGGTGGTGGTGGTGGCGGTGGAACATCTCCGAAATCATCCGACATATTTGGAGCCGGAACGTAACCTCCGTCTCCTCCACCAAAATCATCAAATGTGGGCGGTGGTGGGAACGAAGAGCCGCCTCCCCCACCAAATCCACTACTTCCCCCAGAGCTTGAAGAAGAGCCAGGACGACCAAATTTCGATTGAGCCCCAAACATCGCACGCTTGCGATAGTCATAGCGCGGACGCAATTCATCTAAGCCTAATTCAGTCGCTTCTGTGGGCAAATGCAGTGCTTGACGATCAATAGCCGTCAGTTTTGATTTTTGAGCGGCATACTTTTCGCGAGACTCTTCGTATTCTTGGGCAACTTTTCTCTTAGCAGCCGCATCAGCTTGAGCCTCAGGGCCGTCCTCGCTCATACGCACTGAACTTTTTCGAGATTTGTAATCTTCAAGAGCGCGCAATTTTTGATTTTCCCACTGCTCTTCTTCTTCGAGATGCGCCCGTTCCCCTTTGCTGCGAGCAACGTCGAATTGATCGAGATTTTTTTGATGCTGAGCAAAACCGGAAAGGCGTTGGATTTCAGCATTTTGCGCCCACGAATTGGCACAAAAAAGAGCTACAACAATGCTGATGAAAAACGCGCGTGAATGGATCATCTTGGCACCAGCTTATCAGGCTCCCAGAATTTTTTTGAGCAAACAAAAAAGATGCTCGACCTTTGGCTAATTCCTGAATAACGTAAGCCCTTGTTCGAAGGAGCCTCATGAACGCATTAGAACACATTGGTATTTTCGCAGCGCAGACATTTTTGATTCTTTTTGCCATCATCGCCGTCATTTTGGTGATCGCCATGGTCGCAGCCAAAGCCGGCCATAAAAATGAAATCCAAGTCGAACTTCTTCACAAGAAATACAAAAACTTCAAAACCCTTCTTAAAGCGCAAACTTTAACTAAGAACGAACGCAAAGAGTTGCGCAAAAAACTTAAAGAAGAAAAGAAGAGCTCTGAAAACAAATCCCGTGACCAAGAAAAGAAAATCTTCCTGATTGATTTCGAAGGCGACGTAAAAGCTTCTGCGGTTGAAAACCTGCGCGAAGAAGTGACGGCGGTCCTAACTATCGCCACTCCTAAGGATGAGGTCGTTGTTCGCGTGGAAAGCCCTGGCGGCGTGGTGCATGGTTACGGGCTAGCGGCCTCTCAACTTCTACGCATCCGTGATAAACAGATCCCGCTAACGATCTGTGTGGACAAAGTAGCTGCTAGTGGTGGCTACTTGATGTCGTGCACGGCAAATAAAATTCTTTGTGCCCCTTTTGCTATCGTCGGCTCTATTGGCGTGGTCGCTCAAGTGCCCAATCTTCACCGCGTTCTTAAAAAACACGATGTGGATTTCAAAGAATACACCGCGGGCGAATACAAACGCACTGTCAGCCTTTTAGGAGAAATCACTCCGAAGGGTGAAGAAAAATTTAAAGAACAACTTGAGGATACTCACGTTTTATTTAAGAACTTCGTTCATAAATTCCGTCCAAATCTCAATTTGAATGAGGTTGCCACTGGCGAATATTGGTACGGCGAACAAGCCATTGCGAAGGGCTTGGTGGATGAAATTCGCACCAGCGACGATTATCTGCTCGATCTCTCTCATCAGCACCAAATAGTTAAAGTAAAGTACGAACATCACGTGAGTTTTAGTGATAAACTCACGGGAATTATCGGAAAGGCTTTCAAAAAAGGCAGTCTTTCCATTTTGGAAGAATTAGAAACTCGACGCTTTCTTTAAGAAGGACATGTGACGGTGCAAACTCCAGTACTTGAAGTTAAAAACTTAGAAACGACCTTTCATACCAACGCCGGCCCCGTGCGCGCGGTGAATAACATCAGTTATTCCATCCAAAAAGGGCAGACTTTGGGCATCGTGGGCGAATCCGGAAGCGGTAAATCCGTCACCTCTTATTCTTTGATGCGCCTGATCGAAAAACCGGGACAAGTTTCCGGTGGCCAAGTTTTATTAAACGGTCGCGACCTTTTGAAACTTTCTGAAGGGGCAATGGCTGAAGTTCGTGGCGGCGAAATGGCCATGATCTTTCAAGAGCCCATGACCGCCCTAAACCCTGTTCTTACCATCGGCTATCAGATGGATGAACAAATTATGAAACACAAAAAGTGTTCACCAAAAGAGTCCAAAGAACGTGCGATTGAGATGCTCCGTCTTGTCGGCATTCCTTCACCGGAGGAACGCTATAACGCCTACCCCCACCAACTTTCAGGCGGTATGAGACAAAGAGCTATGATCGCTATGGCTCTTTCCTGCGATCCGACATTCCTTATCGCCGATGAACCGACGACGGCTTTGGATGTAACCATTCAAGCGCAGATTCTAGAGCTGATTCAAACTCTGCAAGCGAAGTTCAATATGACCGTTCAGTTCATCACCCATGACTTGGGTGTGATTTCTGAAATTTCAGATCGCGTTTTAGTCATGTACGGCGGACAAACATGTGAGCAGTCTGAAACCCAAGAGCTTTTCTTAAACCCTCGCCACCCCTACACTGCGGCATTGATCTCTTCCCGTCCTAAGTTCGGAGAGAGAGTGAAACGTTTGAATACAATTGAAGGCAGCGTACCTGCTCCTTTTGATCTTCCGCGCGGCTGCCCGTTTGTAAACAGATGCACTCGCGCTAAAGGCGAATGCACGGCGAACAAACCACCTTTGGTGGAAATCAAACCGGGTCACAACGTGGCTTGCTTTAATCCACTTTAATTGCGGGGAAGACAATGAGCGATATCATTCTTGATGCAAAAAACATTAAAAAGCACTTCCCGATCCGCAAAGGTCTTTTGTTGCGTGAAGTGGCCAGCGTCAAAGCTGTCGACGACGTGTCCCTTTATGTTCGTAAGGGTGAAACCTTAGGACTTGTGGGCGAGTCTGGCTGTGGTAAATCCACACTGGGTCGCACGTTGATTCGTCTTTACGAACCCACGGGTGGCGCGATCAGCTTTGACGGCCAGGACTTTTTAACTCTCAAAGGTGAAGCTCTCCGTAAAAAACGCAAAAACATGCAGATGATTTTCCAGGATCCTTACGCCTCTTTGGATCCGCGCATGACTGTAGGACAAATCATTCGTCAGCCGATGGACATTCACGATGTGGGAACTCCCGCGGAACGCAATGCCCGTGTTTTGGAATTGATTGAACTTGTCGGGCTTCGCAAAGCCCACGTCAATCGCTACCCACATGAATTTTCAGGTGGTCAACGCCAGCGTATTAGTATCGCGCGCGCGATTGCTTTAAATCCTGAACTGATTATCTGTGATGAGCCTGTGAGCGCTTTGGACGTTTCTATTCAGGCACAGATTTTAAATCTACTCAAGGATCTTCAAGAGAAACTAAACCTGACTTATATCTTTATCTCTCATGACCTTTCAGTGATCGAGCATACCTGCGATCGGATTGCGGTGATGTACTTGGGTAAAATCGTGGAAATAGCGACCCGCGATGAGCTTTTCAGCAACCCAAAACATCCTTATACACAAGCTTTGATCAGCGCGATTCCTCGCGTAGGTCACGGTAAAAAAATCATGAAGAAGTCCTTAGGCGGAGAAGTTCCAAGTCCTATCAACCCTCCATCGGGCTGCACCTTCCATCCGCGCTGCCCACATAAGATGGACGTCTGTGCTTCACAGATTCCGGTTCTAGAGGGCGAAGGCACGCATCAAAAAGCGTGCTGGTTGACGACGGCAAAATAGTTATTTTTTTGGGGAATTATTATTAATCAACAAGGAGTACGTATGTTGAATAAGTTTGCGAAAGGACTCATGCTGGTAGCGGGTTTTGGCTTTACAAGCCAGGCTTTGGCTGCTCCAACAAACAATGAGCTTAAAATCGGAATCTCTCAAGAATTTGAGACGATGAATCCGCTTATCATGACCATGTCAGCTTCTGCTTACATGTACCGTTTGGTAGGTCGCTCTTTAGTGAACCTCACTCCAGAAGGTAAATGGGTGGCTCAATTGGCTAAAGAAATTCCTTCTTTGGACAAAGGCACAGCGAAGATTATTGACGACGGAGGAAAAAAGAAAGTTGTCGCGACGTGGGAACTTCTTGAAGGCGCAAAATGGGGCGACGGAAAGCCTGTAATCTGCCAAGACTTCATCACGGCTCATACGATTGCTACGAGCAACAATGTCAGCGTGGGTGAAAAAGAAAATTGGACTCAAGTTGAAAAAATCGACATTGATCCTAAAAACCCTAAGAAATGCACTTTCAAGTACGACAAAGCAAAATGGGATTTCTATCAGCTGGCTCAATTCTTCCCGGTTCCAACTCACATCGAAAAAGCGGTGTTTGATAAATACGGAAAACAAAAAGAGGGCTACGAAAAGAACTCAAACTACGTACGTAATGCAACAAATCCAGGTCTTTACAACGGACCTTACGTGATTTCTGAAGTAAAATTGGGTTCGCATGTGGCATTTGCACCAAATCCACATTTCTATGGAAAACAACCTCAGATCAAAAAAATCATCGTGAAGTTGATTCCTAATACAGGAACAATGGAGGCAAATCTTCGTTCTGGTACGATCGACATGATCTCTACGTTGGGTTTGGATTTCGACCAGGCTTTGGCTTTTGAAAAGAAAGCTAAAACAGAAAACCTTCCGTACGACGTTCACTTTGTTCCTTCAGTGACTTACGAACACATCGACCTTAAATTGGACAACCCTATTTTGAAAGATGTGCGTGTACGTAAAGCTCTTCTTTACTCCATCAATCGCGATGACTTGGTAAAAGCGCTTTTCGAAGGCAAACAACAAGTGGCAATTCACAACGTATCTCCGAAAGACCCTTGGTTCACGGCCGATCCAAAAGTTGTGACAGTGTACCGCTACTCAAAGCGTGAAGCTGGTAAACTTTTGGATGAAGCTGGCTGGAAAATGGGTGCAGATGGATACCGTGCAAAAGATGGCAAACGCCTTTCTTTGGTATTCCAAACTACGGCGGGTAATAAAACTCGCGAGCTTGTTCAGGTTTACCTGCAAAACCAATGGAAACAGGCTGGTATCGAAGTTCTTGTGAAAAACGAACCGGCGCGTGTGTTCTTTGCTGAAACTATGACAAAACGTAAGTTTGACGGCTTGGCTTTGTTTGCTTGGGTTTCTTCTCCTGAAAATAGCCCTCGCTCGACAGTTTCTTCTAAAGCGATCCCTAACAGCTCTAACGGTTGGTCGGGGCAAAACTTCCATGGCTGGGCAAATCCGGCTGTTGATAAAAACTTGGATGCTTTGGACGTTGAGTTCAACGCTTCAAAACGTACAAACCTAGTTCACGACATTCTTAAAGCGTACACAATGGACGTTCCAGTGCTTCCGCTTTACTACCGTTCAGATATTTCTGTAACACCTAAGAATTTGAAGAACTACAAAATGTCAGGCCATCAATTCTACGAAACAAACAACGTAGAAGACTGGTCATTGAATTAAGATATTTTTTAAAGCTCTGTTTTGAAACCAAGACAGAGCTTTGAGTGAGGAACCATCATGACTACATTTATTACCCGTAGAATTTTACAAACACTCGCTGTGATTGTTGTGCTTTCCTACGTGTGTTTTTATTTGATGAGCTTAATGCCCGGGGATCCTGTAGACATGATGGTCGCTTCGAATCCTAAAATTACGGCTGAAGACGTAGCCCGTCTGAAGTCATTGTACGGTTTGGATCAACCTGTTTATAAAAGATATGCAAATTGGGTGGCTTCCATTGCCCAGGGCGATTTGGGTTACAGCCGTACCTACCGTGTTCCTGTTCAAGAGCTTATGGGACCTCGTCTTTGGAATACATTTATTCTTTCTTTTGCGTCACTCACGCTTTCACTCTTAATTGCAATCCCACTAGGTGTGATCTCGGCACTTAAACCAGGAAGTAAGACAGACTACTTCGTGAATCTTTTCTCTTTTGCCGGCATCTCCATTCCCTCCTTCTGGTTGGCGATTGTTTTGATTATTATTTTCGCCGTGAAGATCCCTATTCTTCCTGCGGGCGGCACACAAACTATTGGTGCAGGCCCCATGGGATTTTGGGCTGATCTTGCGGATCGCTCGATTTACTTGATTCTTCCGGTCCTCAGTTTGGCTATTCAACAGATTGGTCGTTTTTCTCGCTTTACTCGTTCTGCAATGCTTGAAGCCATGAGAAATGACTTCATCCGCACAGCACGCGCCAAAGGTCTTTCACGTCGTCGCGTGATCTGGCAGCACGGTTTCCGAAACGCTTTAATTCCACTGATCACGATCCTGGCTTTAAGCTTCTCGGGTCTTTTCTCGGGTGCGATTCTAACAGAAACAGTTTTTGCTTACCAAGGCGTTGGTAAGTTGGTTTACGACTCTATCATCGGGAACGACTACAACGTCGCGATGATTTCTTTTGTTATCTCTGTCAGCATGGTTCTTTTGGCGAATCTACTGGCTGACATCTTGTATGGATTTGCAGATCCAAGAATTTCGTATCAATAAGGGCTAAGACGATGAGTTCAAATGAAATCACTATGAATGAGATTGAAATCGACACTGGCCTTTCTCAAGAGGAACGCGCCAAGATTGAAAAAGCCCAACCTATGTGGAAGATGGTGCTGACTCAGTTTATGGAGCATAAAGCGGCTGTTGCGGGCGCCGTGGTTATCAGCTTCTTGATGTTTATCGCTATCTTCGCCAATCAGATCCAAAGCCTGACAGAACTGGATCCGGATGCACAAAACGTCGGAAATCGCTATTTAGCTCCGATGACAACTGCTCAAGTCGGTCAAGACGTTCGTGAAACTGACATCGAACGCTACATCACCGTAAACCCAGAGATTGCTGACAAAATTCAAAAAGCCCTGGTTGAAAAAGGTGTTGTTCAAGTTGCTGAAGCCGATGCGATTTATGAATTGGCCGCTCAAGATGTTAAACAAGCGGTTTCTCATCTTGAGTCTTTGAATGTCGCGGAAGCGACGGGCTTGATTTCTTTGTTTAAAAACTTTGAGACTTTCCATCTTTTTGGAACGGACGAACTAGGTCGCGATGTATTCATCCGTCTTGTTTACGGCACACGTGTTTCCATGGGTGTGGGCGTTCTTGTGGCGATTGCCTCTGCGCTGGTCGGACTTCTTATCGGAAGTATTGCCGGCTTCTATGGAGGATTGATCGACACCGTCTTGATGCGCGTGACAGATGCGCTTCTTTCTTTGCCACACATCCCGGTTCTTATCGTGATTGCCGCTATTGATTTGACCAAGATCCCATGGCTGAAAGCCTTGGTAAGTACATCGAATGAGAGTGTCTTTAAAATGATTATCATTCTTTGTATTTTCTCTTGGATGACGGTGGCTCGTTTAGTACGTGGAAGTATTCTTTCGATTCGTGAGCGCGAATTCGTTTTGGCTGCAAGAACCTTGGGTGCGAAAGACAGCACCATCATCGTTCGCCACATGTTCCCGAACGTGATTGCTCCCATTCTTGTTTCCATCACATTGGGAGTGGGTGAATCCATCCTTTTTGAGGCCGCTTTGAGCTTCCTTGGCTTAGGTATCATGCCACCAATGCCAAGCTGGGGTAATATGCTGAATAATGCGCAAGAACTTATTTACCAAGCTCCATTCCTAGCAATTCTTCCCGGCGTGATGATTCTTATTACGACGATCAGCTTTAATTATCTGGGTGACGGCTTACAAAACGCCATCGATCCAAAAGCTATTCGTCGCTAAGAGTATTCCAAGGTCCTTGAGCCCTGCGATGATAAAACTCTTGCAGGGCCTGTTGATTCTTCTTTAAAGTCTGAGGCTCCATCCATGCCTCAACGGCCTCTTGATATTCCTTCGTGAGCGCGATCTTCTGCATGGCTTGATCGACTTTTTGTACCATATCCCGTCCCCACTCGTTTTTCGTGCACGCAAAATGAAGAGGAACATAACTCGTTGATTCAAGAACGGGCTTCATCATTAAAGCAGGTTCCGTGATATTACGTGCGTTGTAAGCATTGACTACCGAAGAATACTCGAGCGTAAAATCATATCTTTTTTTGGCAACCATTTTAAGAATGCTCCCGAAATCAGCAGTCAAAATCCGAGGATCTTTGGTATTCGTAGGGACATAGTTCTCTTTGATGATTTTATCGATGACCTCTCCGTAAGATCTTTCCATAGGGATGAAACCCTTCCAACGATTCTCTCGAAGAAGTTTCTTCAAAGACACTTTTTTTGCGGGAGTTTCTAACAGAGCGCGGTTCATGGTCACAAGCATCAGCTCACTGCCCGGCTGAAACGCGGATACTGTAAAGTAAGCCCAACGCATGCGTTCTTTGGTTTTCAGTGCCGCTCCATAACAGACCTCTTTATTCATCTTCCATAGTTCTACAGCGCGACCAATACCAATATTCATGTCAACGAACTGAATTTCTGGCAGCTCTTTCTGGATCAGAACACGGATTCGATCTATGCGACCTTCTCCGATATGGGGTCCCGACAAAATATAAAAGGGAGGAAGATCCACCACAGCCCAGGGAATAGCCGGCCGATTACTTCTTTGCACAAAGGTGTCTTGGGCATAGGAGCCATTTATAAACAGACAAATAAGTAAGGTGAGCAGCACTTTCACGGCGACCCCCTTCGTCCCTTAATTTTAACTGGGCCGCACCCACATGCCATATGTAATTGAGCAGTCCCCCAGGACGACGCCAATTGTCTGTACAGCAGTGTAAAAAACACAAGGGACTTAACCTCTTAACGCCTTCTGCGCCACAAGGGAACGGCACGGATCTTGGATTAGGAAGATGATTGAATGGGGTAACTTATGAAAACGATTCTTTCATTTTTTGCGACAATTTTGTTTGGTGCGAATGCTTTTACTCAGCAAACTTCGGCGGAACTCACATGCCGAGCTTCCGCTAAAGAAATCGCGATGCAAACTTACTCTGCTTGTATCACTGAGGCTCGCAATAACCAGGTCGAAGAAATCCGAAAAAACTATCAAAAAGAGCTTTCTGAGCTGAAAGCCAAATACGATAAAGAGTTGAAAAAGATGGGCGGTAAGAAATCCGCTAAAAACTCAGCTCCGACTGTTAAAGAAGTTCAAGCCGCTCGACCAGTTAAAGGTATTGCTAAAGAACTTCCTGGCAGAACCGCTGTTACAACGGAAACGGCCCCGGTACAGAACGTCTCTGAAGGTACAAAAGTCGTTGCTGTGGGCTCTGAAGACGCTCCAAACGCTTTAGAACAAGAAGCCTCTGACGCGGATCAGGTTGAAATCGTCGAAATGCCCGTGGAATAACCGCCGTTCTCGTTGATTTTCCTCCCAGACAGGTCTAAAAAGTGTATTCTTAAAGAAATTTCTGGGAGGAACCCCCATGGGTGAGTTTAGCCTTACACACATTCTACTTCTTGCAATTCTTGGTTTGATTTTCTTTGGACCAAGCCGTCTTCCACAGTTAGGACAAGGTTTGGGTAAAGCCATCCGTGGTTTTAAACAAGGTCTTAACGAAATCGACGTGGACCCTAAAGACATCCAGGATCACAAACAAGTGAACCACACATCACAGCAAGCGACTCAATCACAAAAACAAACAGAAACACAGAATTCTTAATTGTTTTATCGGGAAGCCTTCACGAATTTGCTGAAGGCTTTTCTCCCAATGTGTCTGAAATAATACTCAAAGCTCCTGCTTTTAGATAAGCTTCCGCTTTTTCTTTATCATTCACTGTCCAAAGCGCCACGGGTACTTTTCTATTCAGCCACTGCTTTACATTTTCAACGCTCACGTAGTGATGATCCAAGTGTAAAGCGTGAATGCGCACGTAAGGTGCAAACCAAAGATGTTTTAAATAAATTTTATTTTCGGGCTCGTCTTCTTGAGTCGCTAACAAAGCACGCGGTACATCAGGCAGGAGATGACTTAAGCGCCATAAGGATAAGGGATTGAAGCTTGAAAAGAGCACCCGTTTTTCCATCTTGTATTTCTTAATAAGATCAGCGACGGCCCTTTCCAGGGTTCCATCCCACATGGCTGATGTCTTTAGCTCGATATTAATAAACGACGGAACGAGCTTCGATTGAAAAACTTCTTCCAAACTGGGAGCATCCGCTTCGGCTCTTAATTCGGCAGCCGACATTTGCGCAACGATCTTTTCGATCTCTTTAAGACGTTTTAAATCTGTGTCGTGAAAGACAACCGGCACTCCGTCTCCCGACAAGCGAATATCCAATTCGATCATCATCAAGCCGCGCTGTTTGGCTGCCTCAAAAGAGGCCAGAGTGTTTTCTTGTGCTCCTCCTTTCCAGTAACCACGATGGCCCTGATAAGGAGGCGGCTTCACTGCTCCGTCAGGCCATGGCAAAGCCTTCCAGGTGAGATGCTTATAGAAAAGAAAAAGTGCGAGTAGTAAAAGAACGACAAGAAAAATCATCACTTCCTCTTGTCTTCAACGAATACCGGCGTTTCCCGCGTTCCTTCAATCACCCAACGACGATGAACTTTACCATCCCGATTGTGCACATGTCCCTTTAAACGGCCTTCTTCGTTCCAAGATCCATCCGTTACCAAGCGGCCGTTTTTGCCGGTCTGTGCCTGAAAGTTCTTCCAGGTTAAATTCTTAAGACTTTTGAATTGAAACTGCCCTGTCAGATCCGACATAGTTAACGCGTTTTGATTCCACCAAGAAGGCTCAGTCACTTGTTTTAAAATTCCTGCCCCTGCAGAAGCGGAACTAACTTTCAGACTGCGCACTTGGGTATTCAATTGAACTTCACCATGGGACCAATCCAAAGTAGCTTTGGTTTTATTAAACTGCATGCCCTCAACATTCATCGCATCAACACGCACCAGGCCTTTGAGGAAATCCAGCTGTCCTTTTTTCAAACGGATATCTCCGTCGATACTGACCAGACCGATTTCTCCACCATTGGTCATCAAGCTTTGCACAGGGGCCGCAAAAGAAATTTCATCCACTCCGGCTTTGATATTTATTTCTTCAAAGTCGCGGTCAGCTTTGACTTTCACATCGCCAATAAAAACACCGCCGCGTGGTTCAACCCGCTTTACTTGAAAGTTCCAAGTGTCACCATCAAGACTGATGTCGCCGACCATGTTTTCGATAACTTGAGTTTCTCTTTGACCCTTATTTGAAAAAACAAACTCTAGTCCGCGATGCTCGCCAGACATTTTCATTTTTCGATCCGAATGAATTTCGGCGCGCCCCGTGAAACTCCCGAGCTCGCCAAGAACAGAGGTATCCTTAGGACGATTGAGCAACACCAAAAGTTTCGCGATATCCAATCGCTTTACATCGACGATGATCGGAGTGTACTTCAAGGGTTCCAAAGCCGTGATATCGATCTTATCGACCTTCATTTCACCTAAGTCGCCTTCCAATCTTAGATCACGCACTTCCAAGGGGATTTTATAAAGATCATCCACGGCCCCCATCATACGGGCTTTAGAAGAAATCCAGACTTGGCGTCCATTTAAATCTTTCGAAGCCAGGTTGTATTTCTGAAGAATGCCTAGGATTTGACTTAACGGAATGTGTTTTAAATCGGATTCAATCGCCAGCATGCGATCGTCGATGGTGTAATTTGCAATGATACTATAGTGACCCTCACGCCAGTTTCCGAAGAAGTGCGTTTGCACAGTGGCCTCCGGAGACTCTTTATATTGCATGTACAGATTAGCGTGAGAAAGATAGTCCCCCACTTGATCGTCTTTAAGAAGATGACTCTTTGCTGTGAGTTCAATCACGCGCGGCTCAAAGGATTTTACTTTCACTGCAAAATTTAGAAGCTCAGAATAATACTGCGGATACTTTTCAGCGGTGATACGCAGCTTTTGTACGTAAACTCCACTGATGTCGTTGCGGTATTTTGTAGATGGCTCTGACGGAGTGAGTGTCACTAGCGGCGCAGACACCGCTCCGCTCCCTTGCTGTTGCTCTATCTCTTCGGCGGCACAGTCTTTGATACTGTTGCGAAGGTTCAACTGAACAAGATTTGCTTCAATGTTTTTAATCGGACCACGACCGCGCAAGACGTTTAAGAATGAAAATGGCAAACGCAGTTCATCCACTTCCAGGACCGGAGCTCCCCAACATTCTTTCGCGGATTCCATGCGCACACCGGTGATGATCACAGCGATACGAGGCAGAATGCCATCAGCCAAGCTGAAGTGAGCTGAATTGAATGTGACTTTAATGTCTTTGTGGATGTGGCTTGCTGCTTTTTCAATTCGTGTTGCCACTCGCGATGGTGACAACAATGATTTGGTTGTGTAGCCGATGAAAAACGCCAATAAAAAACCTGAAATAAGAATGACCATTCCAGGCTGTTCTGCAATGAGATGTTTATCAGATGCTGATCGAGAGTAAGAGCGTTTGCGCGAGTCCATGACCTATTGTCTCTTGGAGGCCATGGACCGACAATGTCTTTTCAAAGAAAATTACTTATAGTGGAAGTTAAGAACTTCGAATTCCTTGTCACCTTTGGGACTTTGCACCGTAACTGTGTCACCGACACGTTTACCGATCAAAGCACGCGCTAAAGGAGAAAGGATGGAAATCAAACCAGCTTTCACGTCAGATTCATCGACTCCCACGATTTGGTAAGTCACTTCCTCTTCGGATTCCGTGTCCACAATCTGAACAACCGCACCAAAAACGATGCGATCTGCTTTGATTTGAGCTGTATCGATAACTTCAGCACCGGCAAGTTTGCCCTGAATTTCAGCAATACGTCCTTCAATCATAGCCTGGCGCTCTTTTGCGGACTCATACTCTGCATTTTCAGAGATGTCGCCTTGAGCACGGGCTTCTTCGATCGCGCGGATCACAGAAGGTCTTTCTTCCAACAGAAGTTTCTTGAGTTCGGCCTCAAGCATCGCTTTTCCGCGAATTGTCATGGGAAGTTTATCAGTAGTATTAGTGGCCATTTCTTCTCCGTTGTTAGAAGGACACTTGTTTTACAGGATTCTCCTGGACTTATCAACGCAATATAACGCACCGCACTTTAGGCTTGTAGCCATACCCTTTTGCATTGCACGGCATTACAATCGTGAGATGGGCGCTAAAAAGAAGAGCGAAATCATCTGTCGCTGCAACAATATAAGCCGGGAAACCATTGAAGAAGCTATTCGCAATGGCGCTCATACATTGAACGACATATTCGATACGACCTCAGCCGGTGTTGGCCCCTGCGGAGGATCGTGCCGTCGCAAGCTGGGTCCCCTCTTAGAATATTACCTAAAAAATGGGACATTCCCCGATAAAATAACCGAGGACCTGACCGGAAAAGGCCCCGGCCCTAAGAAAGACTAAGCCGTCTTTCTTCCTAAACGATAATCAATGATTTTTTGAACATTGGGACGACAAGTACCGCAATTAGAACTTGCTGACGTCTGACGAGTGACGACCTCGGGAGAATGTGCCCCAGCAACGATGGCTTGATCCACCGTATGAGCGGGAACACTTCGGCAGTGACAAAGTTCTTCTTCGTCATAGGGAAAATTCCATTCTCCCCGCAATTTTAAAATCATTTCTTTGAGCAAAAGACTGGAGTGATCATGACCGTCTGGCACAGGCCATTTACTAAGATCGTTTCCAAAATGGCGACGCATCTGTTGCATCATTCCCATAAATTCAGAACAACCTAAAATAGAGACTTTTTTAATAGCTCCCGGTTTCTGAAGATCTTCACCTTCACAGTCCACTTCAATTAAATCTCGGCCTTCGAGTTCCACTTTGATTTTCATAGGAATACTTATTTTAGAGGGAAGTCGGTGATCGTCCAAGGCCAGTTATTGTTATCAATCAATCCCACCTAGGTCTTGTCCTCCCCGAAAATAAAAGGGACAATAGAGGGATGAGCTCAGGCCTACTGCGAGTGGAACTCGTCCCCATTTTTGAAGATAACTACGTCTTCATCTTACTTGATGAAGACGAGCGCAAGGCTTTGATTGTGGACCCAGGCGAAGCGGCGCCTCTCGTTCAGTACTTAAAAGATCGCGACCTCACTTTAAACGGGGTGCTACTGACTCATCATCACAATGATCATATTGGCGGAGTGAAAGATCTGGTGCAGGCTTTTAAAGCCCCCGTCTATGCGCCTTTAAAGAATAAAAATCAAATTCCTTTTGCCTCTGAATATGTACAAGAGGGCGACAAGATTCAACTTGGAAACTTTTCCTTTGCCGTGATGGAGCTTCCCGGTCATACCTTGGGACATGTCGCGTATTGGTGCGCAGATAAAAAGTGGCTTTTTTCTGGAGACGTGCTGTTTGGCTTAGGCTGTGGACGTCTTTTTGAAGGTACCTACGATCAGATGTATCACAGTTTGCAACGTATTAAAGCGCTACCGCCAGAAACACTGGTTTATTGCACTCACGAATACACGGAAACCAATCTGCAATTCTGTAAGATGCTTTCAAGTTTAGATGATTCTCCCATCACGGGCGATGACGAAGATTTAGAACTTTACGAAAATGAACTGACCAATAGAAGAGGACTTGATATCCCAAGTGTGCCGTTAAAACTTTTTATCGAAAAAAAGGTCAATCCCTTTTTGTTAGCGCGCAATGTGCAGCAGTTCACTTACTTACGTGAACTGCGCAACAAAGGTTGATTCTAGATTATAAGTACCATGACAAATTCAGGCCTAGCTCTTGAGGTGAATTGACTTGCTTGTAATTCACCGTCTGGCCACCGATAGAAGACGTGCGGTCATAAATCACATATTGCGAATTCAGAATATTTCTTACGTATAAATCCACACCCATATTCCACTGGCTGAGAGCATATTGAAGGCTGCCATCCCAATAGAATTGTTCTGGAGAGTCGATCGTATTTTCGGCATTACCGTAAGATGTTCCCAAGTAACGAAGTGTACTTGTTACGGTCCATTCAGCACTGACCTGATAACCATAATTAATTTTACCGGTCCAGTTAGGGGCAAAAGGGAATTCGTTGTTTGAGTAGTCCTTGGTTCCGCTGACGAAGTCCTTGAAACGCGTTTTTACATAACCCGCGCCGACCGTGACTTGATGTCGTACGGCCGGAGTCATTGTCAACTCGACTTCCGCACCATAAAGTTCAGACGAAGCTGCGTTAACAACTTGAGTATCAAAAATGTCGCTGGAAAGTTGCACCAAAACCTGTTGATCTTGCCAGTCGGTATAAAAGACATTTGAACTTAAAGTTCCAAAACTTTCAGCGAGCTTGTAAGACAACTCGTAGTTATTCGTTTTTTCGGGATCGTACTTATCCACCTGAGCGCGCTTACGATTAATGCTGAGGCCCCCCGTTCTGTAGCCTTCAGAATAGGTCAGACCGTAGGTATGCTGACCTTGAGTGATCGTGTACGCGACCTTTGGAAGAAGAATAGAGTTATCATCCGTGTCTTCGTATCTTCCAGAAACGCTGTTTAAGTAATTATCGATAACGGCATTCACGCCGCCACCTAAGTTCTGAGTTCGTTTAGCGTCAACCAGGGCACCGTATTTGTTTTTTACAAACTCATAGCGCAGGCCTAAGTTGATAGATTGATTTTCTGAAAATTTCCAAAGGTAAGAATCAAACAGGGCAAAAACGGTGCGGTACTTCTCTGTCTCCTGAACAGAATCAATCGGCGTATAGACGTTACCACCTAAAGGATAAAGAATATTAAAGTGAGCGTAGTCTTTCAGGTAATAGTCGTGAGCATGGAAACCTAAAACATTTTTCACATCGGCACTTTGGTATTTCAAAAGGTTCTCAATGCTGAAAAAGCGGTCGTTATGCTCTTCAGTGCGCACGCCTGCCGTCGGGTTGCTCGTACCGTCAGCATCGCTGGTCTCGTCATTTTTTGCCATCGAGTAAGCCGCGATGGTTTCGTTTCTCCAGAATTCATTGATTTGTTTTGAGTAAGTCAAGGAAGTCTGTTGATTGTTTGTCTTACTATCAGAATCAACATCTTCGCTCACTTCATAATCAAACGGGTTGGTGCTTTGCACGTAATTTCCGCCCGTTTCGTTTTGAAATAGTTTTGTATTCCAGCGCAGGAAGTCGGTGGCATTCAGGTCGTAAACCAAATCCACAGTAAGAGCGTCTTTTGATTTTTTGCCCCATTTTGAATTATTTGTCGTAACGTTTTTGATGAAGCCATCGTCTTGATCGTGACTATAAGAAATACGTCCCTTAAGGGCGCCTTCAAGCCATGCCGTATTTCCTAAAGCTGCAAGATTGAAGCGATTGTAGCTGCCAAAACCTAAACGTCCTGCCACCTCGTTTTGATCCGAAGGTTTGTTATGAAATAGCAAAATGCTTCCGGCTAAGGAATTCACGCCTTGAGTCGTCGACTGAGGTCCACGGTAAAGTTCCAACTGTTCTGTGTCCCACAATTCGAAACTTCCGGCTTTGATGGCAAGATCTGTTTGAAAAACGCCATCGATAATAACTGAAGATAAATTGTCTTTCTGAAATCCCGTTACGCCCGTATTGTTGATACCGCGAATACTGAAGCTGTCGTCATTTTTATTCACAGTGACATTCGGAGCCGCATTGATGACTTGTAAAGAATCTTTCTGCACGGGAGCATCAACTTCATTGCTTTTTAGGACCGAAATACTTTCTGTACTTTCTTGATAACTTTTATTTTCTTTATTTCCCTGAACCTGAATACCTTCGATGCGGCTTTCTGCCGTCTCGGTGGCTACGGGAGTTTCCACTGTGGGAACGGTCTCTGCGTCTTGGGCAAAAACACTGATTGGAAGAAGCAATAAAATGAGTGCAAGTCTATTCATAATGTCACCTAGGTGTATGTCGTAAAGTTGGGT
Organism: Bdellovibrio bacteriovorus; assembly: GCF_001592745.1. Taxonomy (NCBI): domain Bacteria; kingdom Pseudomonadati; phylum Bdellovibrionota; class Bdellovibrionia; order Bdellovibrionales; family Pseudobdellovibrionaceae; genus Bdellovibrio; species Bdellovibrio bacteriovorus. Next base: position 96,827 of record NZ_LUKD01000005.1, on the reverse strand, counting down.
ACGGCTCTGTTGATAGGGAAAACTTCTTTTTGCATTAAATCGTTGATAATTTTCGCCGAACGCCAAGCCATCAGACTTGTCTGTGGTTCAGAGATACCATGACCATGACGGCTGAAGTTCAAAGCGTAGACTTTGTTTTTTTCAGATCCCTTCCACGATACTTGGAAGTTTTCTTTCATTATGAAACGGCCATCGCCGTCAAAATCAATCAAGGTGCGCAAAGGCTCAATGATGTTGGGAATGTTGACTCGGAATCCCGTGCTCAGGATGACCGTATCGGCATTCGATGTTTCTTCGGCTTTGTTGAAGCCGTTTTTGATGTTCAGGGTGTAGCGCTCTCCCCACTTTTGCATGCTTGTCACGCGACGGTATGGAAGAATCTGAATATCTCGAGAATCACCCCACACATGCTTTAGCTGATAAAGATCGCGATACAAAGTATCCAGGTATTCAGGCGTATTCCCATCGCTCGCAAGTTTTTGATATTTTACGATAGGATCTTTTAACGACTGATCCAGTTGCAGAAACTCATGCACGTAAGAGGGTGCAAAGTACTCATTCACAAACGGTGAATTGTCCAACGGCTCTAAATTGGGACGGCTGGCAATCAACTTCAAGCTTTTCGGATGCCCCCATTTACCTTGAAGACAATTACGGAAAATCTCTAAGCCCGTTTGACCGCCCCCCACAACAACCACATCTTTATTAGTCGCATCTAGAATTTTGATGTAGCTGGATTTAGCGTGGAAAACGTCTGGACCTTCTAATTCTTTGGCAAAGTCTGGCAGATGCGGAACAAGGCCCGTCCCAATACAGATATTTGTCGCCGTATAGATTTCGTTATTGATTTGCAAAATGAACTTTTCACCATCGTAGCGCACAGACTGAACTTCACTGTCGAAATGAAGATGCTCCGGCATATTTTGACTGACCCACTGACAGTACATTTCAAATTCACGGCGTGTGATAGTTTTACGATTCGTATTGATGAAGGAATAGAACAATCCTTTTTGCACCAAGTAATTCATAAACGTGAACGGATTCGTAGGATCTGCTGCCGTGACAAGGTCCTTCAAATAAGAAGTTTGCATCTCGGAATCAGCGAACATGATTTCTGAGTGCCAATCAAAACGGTGCTTACGATCAAAAAACGCAAACTTAATGCCCGGAGTTTTGTGCAGCAGAGCCGCTACACTCAAATTAAAAAGACCGATACCGAGTCCGATTAAGTCATAATGTCTGTTCATAAACTCACCTTTTTCAACGCCTGGGCTATCGGATTTACTAAATCATCACCCAGTATCGGCAGCGGACGCTCGGCAGAATCCGCATAACCGATCTTAAATCGCACCTTATTCACCAGCACGCGGTGAAACTTTTCCTGCAAAAGATCTACGCTCTTAAAGTCTTTCGAGCTCACGAGCGTAGGATTTTTCTGCAAATAGTCTTGCAAACATTGTCCGAGAACTGCGTAAAATTTGTCCTCGTGATATTTATCGCATTCTTGCAAAGTTTCGGAGATAAATCGTAAGACCGTGACTAAATGACCAGTCAAAAGATCATGGATCAAATAGTGCTTCGGTAAACGAGTTAGATCAAATCCAGAAAGCGCCTCGGAATCCTGGCTCAATCTCAAATCACCCTGAAAATCTTTTAAGAAAAGACCTACAGGCGTGTGATTTTTCATACGCACAACGACGTTCTGACCGTGAGCCACCAACCCCACCCCGTGTTGAACTTGAAGATGGTAAAGTGGAATGAACACACTCTTAAAATAGGCCTTAAGCCATTCGCAGATGCTTAAACCCGAATTTTGGATGTAAGCGCCTATCAAGGAACGGCCGCTTTCATCCACGTGGAACAGACTGCCCGCGATTAAGGCTTTCTCACCGTCCTTTAAGTGTGAGGAAGAGCTTTGGCGCCACAAAACACCTAAGAACTCGTTGTAGCGATAAGGAGCTTGTCCTACCTGTTTATAAAGGGGATGCGAGACAGAGATGCCTGCTTTTTCCTCTAAGACGGTGACTGAGCTCAATTGATTATCGCAACGGCAAAGTTCACTCAAAGCGTGGCTGAGTGCGGGCCCCTGCTTCATGTACTTACCGGGAATCCCGCGAATCGCTGATGTATTTAAGATGGTTATCGGCAGTTTGACGTCTAATTTTTCAGGACGTGAAATATTTGAGAAGGTGCGAAGACTGATCTGGGGGATATACTTGTCGCCCCAGGTTCCTAAATAATACGCCTTCCCTGCGTGCAGATATTCGGCGAACTGAATTTTTATGTAACGTTCCCACTGCCAAGGATGAACCGGCACGAAATAGAAATCCTTTTCTTGGAGCGACTTTTTAGCAAGTTCCACCTTGAATGCATTTAATTCTTGAATGCATTCATTCAAAAGGGCGTCACCCTCTAAGCTTTTATCGATCCCGGCAAGACACAAAGATTTATCCACCGCAAGCCAAGCAAACTGAATAGGCTTTTGAAATTCGGGTCCAAACTGATCTTGATCGTCAGCACTCCAGCCGATGCGCCCCTTATTCAGCAAGATCTTTGGGTGACCTTTAAGAACAGTTTGCACGGCTTCTCCACTCATTTCAGTGATTTGTTCTAAACTGAAACTACGGTTTCTTTGCAGAATGTGAAGGTCGGCATAAAGCGTGTTATGCATTTCTTCCAAGAAATTTCCTAGGATGATGTCATCCATTCCGGTTTCTTTTTGTATATCAATGAAAAACTGTCCCGCACTTTCCGCTTCTTCACCGTTGCGACGGATGCTCGCGGCTTGAACTTTCAAATCGGTCCAAACACCACGCCAGGCGTGAAAGCTGTAAGTGATACCAGAAGCAAGTTTTAATTGATACCGACCGACGGAGGATTCATCACGCACCTCTGCTGCCACAGGGCTCAGAACCTGTTCATAGGTCAATTCTTGCAAACTTTTTGCGATCATTTGCAAATTGATTTTTTTCCAGTCGGTCACGGACATCATAGGTAGTTATTCCCAAAGAAAAGTTCGCGCTTACATTCAAGCAAGGCCGCGCGCTTATGAGGGAAGTCAAATTCCTTAACTTTTCTCCATGCCTTAAATGTTTCAAGATACTTCAACACATTTGTATTATCAGAGCGAGGTTCCGCCATGATCTTACGAGTGCGAGGTTCTTCAAGGAAAAGATAGTGACAAACGGCTTTTAAAATCGCGTCTGTGTTTTTGAAACCCAAAACTTCGATGTTTCCGATCAGAAAGTGGAAGCCGCGATCAAAAGCCTCAGAGTCGTAGTAAGGCCCCAAACGGTCTTCCTTCGTCCAATACATTTCGAAATAGCCAATGGGTGTTTCATCAAATTCCAAGATCACGGGGAATTGATGCGGATCTTGAAGGCCTTTTTTCAAGTAATCACGCAATTCTTCTTTCGGCTTATCAAGCTCCCAGAATTTCAGTACGCGGGGCTGATTGTGCCACTCGTGGAAAATATCCAGGTCTTTTTCAATGTCAGCCACTCTGAAGCGCAACACTTTGTCGATACCCGGAATGCTTCTTTGGTAAAGCACTTGGCCTTCTTGAATGCGTGGGCGAATGGGATGCTTCACTTCTTTAGTTTCAGTCCAGCGCTCCGGAGTCACATTCTCAAGACCGTTATGAACCCATAAAGGACGAAGCTGGAAAAAATCAGTGCGTTCGACTTCGAAAGAGTCCGCTTTCGCGCCCAAAAGATTTTTAAGTTCTGAAGGGCCTGCCGGTAAAGAGATTTTTTGGCAAGCCGGGTCCAAACCAAAAAGCGCCTCTAAAGTCGCTAAGGCTCCTGTTAAAGTGATCTTGCTATCTAAAGCTAGGACCTTTGTTTGTTCCGTTTGATCGAGTTTAAAATTCCAGTTTTGCGCACCAGAGCTCACGGTGCCGCCAGCCGATTCTAAAGAGACTTGGAAGTTTTCGGCCGTAGCGCAGGCAAAGGTTTTAAATACTTGTGTCGTGCTCATAGAACGGTCTCCGTTTTCTTTGTCGCAAGAGGATTATCAATTAAATTATAAATCGCTAAAGGATTGGCAGCCGTGTTTTCATTCAAATTCTGCAGGCTGCAAATGAAGTTGCCCTTTTGATAGATACGGGCTTCTTTAAGGACATAATCCAAAAAGCTTGAGTCCGGCAAAGAGGCCTTATTCATGCTTGTCATAAACTCATTCAGCATTTCTAACAGACGCTCTTCACTCACACCCTTTTGATGCGATAAAGCAGCCATCACATTCCAGGTCGAGTTCACTAAAAGGTAATAAGCAAAAAGAATATTTCCTTTGTTATCAAGAACATTCCCATTTTCACGCGTTAAAGAAGCCACATCTTGGTGGAAAAGCTGATAGCCATGCTCACTGTATCCCGTTCCCTGACAGTCACGGAAGTAAGCCTTTACGGGTAAGCCGTCTTTGATTTGTAAAATCATGTTCTGTTGATGGGCGCCCAACAAAACGCCGTACTGAGACTGCGCAACAACAAAAGGCTTTAGAGCAACTTTAAGATATTGTTCGAACCACTTCTCACTGGCCTCTGCTAATGATGTCTTTGCCAGCGCCGCGTATTCTTCAACCTTTTGCCAGATCAAAGTTTCACCGCCCAGCGGGTTGTCTTGAGCCAAAGTGGAAACAACAATATTCTCCTCGAACGCTTCTTCTTTTTGAAACGGATTTTCGCGGCAAACCACAATGCTTTCAGAAATAATGCCGCCATCAGTATTTTTGAGAGCCGCAAAAGCCGGTTCAAAGATAATTTCAAACTGCGGGTGTTCTTTGCGGAACTGTTGGCCCGCCGCCGTGTTCATGACATCATAAACTTGCAGACCTCGAACAACCTCCACATCTGTAAGATGTCGAATGGAGTTTGTAAGTCTTAAGGTCAAAGAAAACTTCAACATATAAGGACTTTGCCGAGAATACACCGAACGCAAAGACGACGTTGGATACCAGGTGTTTGGCGTCGTTAAACTGGCGTCCACGAGGGCTCCGGATTTCAGGTAGCTCTGCACGTCTTGGTTCTTTAACAGATGCTGGGCTTGCCAAGGATGCACGGGAAATGGAATCATTCCTTCTGGAATAGATTTCTTCACATCAGAATTAAAAAGAACTTTCGTCCACTCCTCTGTGGCAAAAGAAGCTGCTTTTTGCAGATGTACAATTTCTGGTTTGGCAAAGAACCAGTGCAGACCGAAATGCCCAGCCATTTCTGGAGAGTAGATTTCAAAGTCTTTATCATCAAAACCTTCGCGCATTTTAGGATACGGATGAAAGTTGTGGCCAATCATCAATCCCTGCTCCGCTTGTGCAAAAGAAATTTTTTGACTGTAAAGATTTTGAAGATCTTGATGGCGTGCTTTTAAAGAAAGCTCCATGTTATGCAGACTATTTTTCAAGCGTTCGACAAAAATTCTTTTCTTTTCTGAAGGCTCATTCCAATGCTGACATAGAAGTTCCAATAAAAGATCTACTGTCGCATCAAAGCTCAAGCTCTCAATGGCGTTCGCAGATTTTAAATAAAAATCACCTTGGTATTCGTGTCGACCTAACAGTGACTTCTTCGTCAGTGGAATAAGGACGGATCCTTTTTGCGGAACTTCAACGGCAATGGCGACCTTAGCTCTTTCAAGACGGACGTCCTCGAAAGAATAATTCTGGTATTCCCTGAATAGAGAATTAAAGAAACAGGAAATCGTGTGTTTTAAAGCCAAGTTTTGGAAGTTAGACATACTTCGCCTCGCGATTTCTATTTTTATATAACAACGCAATACACGCGATCATAAGAACAGAAACAAGTGTCATGACCATTTCAATACTGATCAGATTTATCTTAAATGTGAAAGAAGCAATAGCGCCTCCCACAGCATAACCGATCGTGTTTGCCGCCGCCGCCAGCCCGGCTCTGCGGCCGAAATGATCTTGAGAGCCCCGCGCTGCCATGAGAGCCAGATAACAAGGTGGTATAAGAGAAATCCCCACAGACAAAAAGATGATTGCAATTCCAAGCTCAGTCTTATTTGCCATGTATTGTAAAACAAGACTTCCTAACAAAAGACTGAACGCCCCCAAAACCATGGCACCTTGCCAAGGATTTTTGAAAAGCATTTTTCCAATTGCTTGAGTGACAACAGCAAGAATGGCACTTCCCAATAAAACTTGAGCCATCAGAACACTTGAATCCGCACTGGTCAGTTCGAAGGTTTTCTTTAAAAGAGATGCCAAAGAAAAGTTCAAAATGCCAATATAACTTGTGAAAAGCAGAGCTAAGATAACCACATCCTGAACACGCACAACATCCGACCACCAGCTTTTGAACAGACTTTGCTCAGAAGCCACCGTACGAGTTGGCGGAGAATGCCTTATCCCTACCAAGTTCAGAATTAAAAGAATTAAAGACCACAGTGTTGCAAGTTGCAGGATGCCTAGCATATTGCTTGCTCCCCCCAACAACAAAGTTAATGGGCCCAGTGCACGCCCGATATTTAAACTCATCGAGTTGCTAAGCATGGATTTTAAAGCGGTCTGCTCCGGATGAAGATCAATTTGCAAGGCTTGCGCAACCGGCACCGTAGCAGAGGCCGTAAGTCCATAGAGCAAGCGACTGCCCCACATTAAAACTTCGTTTTGTAAAACAGAGCCCGGATAGGCAAGAAGGTACAAAATTAAACCTGACGAAACAAATAGGCCCAACATTCCCACAGCCAGTATTTTCATGCGACCATGTCGATCACTCTGTGACGCCCAGAAAGGACTGGACCACAAAAAAAGAAACGAGCCGAAGCTAAAACTTAAGATCACGGAAGAGACACTCAATCCCCCCTTTTCCGACATCAGGGGGATGAAGGTAAAGGTCATCATCTGAATCGCGCTGAAAGTCGCGCTATTGAAGTGTCCTAGCAAGCTTCTTAAATTCATACCGATCCTTTACGAAGCCAGCGCACGAACAAATGAAGAACAAAGTAAGCCGGTAAGGCTAAGAATAATGCCAAGAGCGTATTCACAATACCAGTCGTTAAGAAACTTCCCACCACCGCAGTCACTGAAGCCATAGCGATGATTGTCGGCATCAGATAAGGACGCTTAAAGAAATCGCCCCTTCCGATACTCAATGAAGATTTCGCTGAAGCAGAGCTGACTTGCGACTTCTTTCTGCGGCGATCCCACCAGATATAAAGGCCTGAGATCGGTAAGAACAAAGAAATCACGGAAAGGATCAACCAAACGATTTTTAAAAACAGACCGCCATAATTACCAAAATGCAGTGGTTCTGAAAGCATCGCTGCTTTTAAGTACCATGGCAGGGAACGCACTTCTGTCAGTTTTCCAGAAACGGCATCGACAACAACAAGCTCAACTAAACGCTCCGTCCAGGCGGTATTTCCATGCATCAAAACCAAGAAGTGCCCTGGTGGAGAAAACTGCGAATTCGGAAATGCTAGATAATCAAAGCTTGTACCAGGAAGAGCTTTTTGAGCCTCGGATAAAACAAGATCTAGCGAAGCGTAAGGCGCCTCCGGGGCTTCAGGATACTGAGCCGTGAGTTTTTGCAACTCGCTGTACTGAAAAACTTTGATAAGAGTCGAAGACACTCCTAAAAGAAGACCTGTCAGTGCAATCATCAATCCCCAGGCAAAAATACTCATTCCTAAAAAGCGATGAAGATCACTATTGAAAGTGCGAGACGTGTTTTGTCGAACTTCTCCAAATTGAGTTTTTTTGGCAAAGTTTCCATAAATAAAAAATCCAGAGATCAGAACAAAGGCATAAAGAAGCCCAACAAAACCGACATAGATTTTGCCGTTAGACCCCATAAGAAGCTCGCGATGAAGGCGTAAAATAAAATCCATCAAAGAGCTGGTCTTTTGCGGGGCCGCGACTTCTTCACCTGTGTGAATATTGAAATACACGCGACGAGACTCACGAAACATTTTCGAGCCGTTAAGTCCCATGCGTATTTGCGCTACATCGGGATCAGACTCTTCGATATTGAAGGCCAAAGGTCGATCCGAAGGATAGCGAGCCAAGATTTTTTGGAAGTGGGCATCCAGTGAGGGTAAAGTCACCGCTTCATGATGTTCAGCGTGAGACTCCCCACCTTCAATTTCATCTTTGAATAAAAGAACCGCACCCGTGGTGATAAACACGAATAAGTGAATAGCGACAAAAAAGCCGGCATAGATATGAATTTTATAGAAGAGTTTAAATAAGCGACTTTTCACGAGCTACCTGCAAATAGGAATCAATACGGATCAAAGCTTTTATCACGGGGAATACAGTGGAACAAGGTGGTTTGTCCCTCGAGAGTATCACTGAAAGCCTATAGAGAATTTGTTGCAAACGTATTGAGAGAGACGCGAGGGATTTTCCTTCTAGAGCCCCTCTACGGCGCCTAGAATGGCAGAGAGCAAAAAGAACGAGATTTACTCTAAAAAAGAAGGGGTCTTGCGACCCCTCTATTTGCTGTACAAACGAGCAATTATTTCACGCGACCAGTAACTTGGATATGGATACCTACTTTGTCAGAAGAGCAAAGTTTAGAAGCATCTGCCACTGGAACATAAAGAGCTACGCGACCGTGAAGGTACTTGTAAGCGTTGAAAGAAAGAAGATTATCTAGGAAAGCTTTGCCAGCTGCACAAGTCGAAGTGCCTGCAGTTGCATACGCGTTCGATTTTTCCAACTTAACGGTCCAAGCTGCGTTGTCAGCGAACAAAATCGCGCTGTAACCGCAAGTCGCGCCGTCTTCAGAGAATGTGGCTTTCAACAAGATGTTGTCCAAAGAGTAATCTGCAGATGCTGTTGTGAATTGGATTCCTTTAGCTGCGATTTCTTCAGGAGTAGCAACTTGAGTGTTGCCATCGTCGCAAACATAACCAGTAAATTTAGCCAACCATCTTTCGCCATCAAGAACCAAGTCTTGGTTCACTTGTGCATGAGCTTGAGCGAATGCCAGAGTCGTCAATAGAGCTAGAGCAAATTTTTTCATTTTATCTCCTTGTTGTTTTTAAAATCGAATGCAGCGATTTCTAAAAACAAACCCACCGGGGGTCAATAAATATCGCCCCCATTGTCTTTGGGTTTTCATTTACACGGAATTTCCCGTTTGTTGAAAACCTAATGATAAGATGGGAGCAAATACTCAGCCCTTCTTAGGAATTTCCAGAGTGGAAATGAAGCGTTTTCGAAATGCAAAGATGTTCTCTACGTCCTTACGAATCCATTTCCCGGCGACCAACCATCCTAAGTGTCCCATTGGCAAGCGGTAGCGGACGCGATCAATCATCAAAGTGCCACCACAAAACGGACGGAATTGATGCGTGTGGTGCCACATACGATAAGGCCCTTTAAGTTGTCTGTCGACAAAACGATGAGGTGGTTGCCATTCGTCGATCTCTGTCCGCCATTTCACCGGCACACCGCGAATTTTAAGCTTATAATCGATCAAAGTGCCCTGCTGGACTTCGGGAGTTGAAATATTCTCGATATGAAAATTCAACGTCGGCGGTGTGATTTGCTCTAAATTGTACGCGTCCTGGAAAAAATGAAAAATCTTTTCCGGAGGTTCTGGAAGAAACTGTTCAGAATAAAATATATCTTCGCCTGTTCGGTAAGGTTCGCAGATTTCCTCAAGAGCTTGATCAACAGTCCGGTATTGAAACTTATATCCCAAAGACTCACTTTTTTCAGTCGATCCACGCATCGAAGAAAGCATCACGGTCGCAACTTCTCCGAAAAGAACTTTGAGCGCCGCTGTAGGCACCGACGGTCCCAATTTTTTTCCTAATTTACTTGCAAGCACCTCTGAAAGCTCGCGATTAGAGACCGGCACCGGCGCTACGCCATTAAGCGGGCCGCTTACTTGTGTATTTTCTAATGCAAAAACGTAGAGGCCCACGATGTCTTGAAGATGGATCCAACTCATATAGTGTTTTCCCGAACCTAGGACGCCCCCAACACCGGCACGGAAAGGGAACATCATTTGTTCCAAAGCTCCACCTTGTTGCGAAAGAACAATACCCGTGCGAATAAAAACTTTTCGCCCTGGAGCTTTCTCTGATTCCGCCTCCCACGCCACGGTAACGCGTGCTAAGAAATCACTTCCTGCTGTACGTTCTTCAGTCAGAATCTCATCACCACAATCCCCGTAATATCCAATCGCCGAACTTGAAATAAAAGTTCGAGTGGATTCAGGAATACTTTGAATCAGGTGACGAGTTCCTTGAACACGGGAGTTGTAGATCCTGCGTTTTTTTTCTTCAGACCATCGCCCCTCGACGACGGGCTCCCCCATCAGATTGATGACCGAGTCGATGTGCAAAAGTTTTGCGTCCTTAACCGGGCCGTCCATCAAATCGCCGACAACGACCTCGCAAGGAAAAGGCAAATTTTCACGCGCTTTGCTTAAACTGCGACTGATCACAACAATTTCGTGACCTTTTTCTGCCAAGACTTTTCCTAATTCTTTACCGATAAGGCCTGTAGCCCCCGTCATCAGAATGCGCATCACTTCCTACTTTCTTAGAGCTTTTGTATAGGTTTGCAAACAGCGGCCGCGGGCCTCTGCATGATCTATCATGGGTTCAGGATATTTATCCGTACCTAGTTCGGGAACCCATTTTTTAATATATTCTTCATCAGGATCAAACTTCTTTGCTTGGGCTTCGGGATTAAAAATTCGAAAGTAAGGAGCGGCATCGCATCCCGTCCCTGCGGCCCATTGCCAGTTCCCGTTGTTCGCGGCCAAATCATAATCTAATAATTTCTCGGCAAAATATCTTTCGCCCTCATACCAATAAGTCAACAGATGCTTACACAAAAAACTGGCCGTTACCATACGAACCCGGTTGTGCATATAGCCAGTAGCATTCAGCTGTCTCATACCCGCGTCCACCAAGGGATACCCGGTCTTTCCTTCGCACCAACGTTCGAAATCTCTTTTGGATTTTCTCCATTCAATTCTATCGTATTCGGGGCGAAAGCTTTGTTTTTCAACTAAAGGAAAATGCCATAGGATTTGCATAAAAAAATCGCGCCAGATCAGCTCGCTCAACCACACTTCAGAGTGCTTTTTTCCGATTCTAGCGAGTTCACGAATGCTCACCGTTCCGAACCTTAAATGAAGACCTAATCGAGTGGTTCCATTTTCCAGCGCCGGAAAATCGCGGGTCTTTGCATACTCTTTTATTATCTTTGTTGAGACCGTCGCTGGAGGAAAATCCAAGTTTGATTTCTCAAAACCGATGTCCATCAAAGATGGCATCTTTTCCGGACGACTGGATTTCAAGTAGGCTTTTTCATATTTTTTGTTCGGGTACGATTTCAGATAAAAGTCTGTTAGCCTGGAAAGAACTTTCTTTTTATAAGGCGTAAATACCGTATAAGGCTTTTTTGCGTCCGTGAGAATTTCATCCTTTTCAAAAAGTGTTTGATCCTTGAACGTTTTAAAATCAATATTCTGTTGGGCCGCCCAATGCGACACCTTCTCATCTCTTTCGCGTGCGGCGGGTTCATAATCGTGATTCGTGTAAATCGCCGTCACATCTTTTTCTTGAGTCAGTTGTTTCAAGACATCCAAAGGTTTTCCGTGGCGCACCAAAAGGTCAGAGCCCTTCTCATTAAGTGCCTTCTTAATTTCCGTGATGGTCTGATGAATAAAAGTCACACGCGCATCACGTCGATCTTTTAATTTCCCTAAGATTTCGGTGTCGAAGATAAAAAGAGGAAGGACATTTTCCCTCTTCTCTTTCAGTGCGGCATAAAGTCCCGCGTTATCATGGAGTCGTAAATCACGGCGGAACCAGAAGATCGTCACATTTGCCATAATAAAAGTTTAATATTTCTGTGAGTTAAGGTAAATTTGGTTTCCATGGACGACAAGAAGTCTGACAAAAAACAAACTAAGAATCTCGACAAGATCAAATCTTCGATGTTTTCGCGTAGTTTGTCTTTGGCAAAATTGACCATTCAAGCCGGCGCATCCCTTGCCTCTCATGGTGTCACATCCGCCTTAAAATCCAAAGAAGATAAAGAAGAAAATTGGAAAAAGCTTTTGCAAAACCAAGCCTCCTTAATAAGTTCTGAACTCGGAGAACTTAAAGGCAGCCTGATGAAAGCGGGCCAGATGTTGTCTATGTACGGCGAACACTTTTTGCCGCCAGAAGCCAACCAACTTCTTCGCTCCCTTCAATCAGATTCCATCCCACTTACATGGGAAGCTATTGAACCGACGTTGAAAAAAAACCTCTCGCCAGAAAAGCTTGCTGAACTGGAAATTGAAAAAGAGGCTTTGGCTTCCGCATCGATGGGTCAAGTTCATCGCGCCCGCGTGAAAGCCACTGGCGAAAGCATTGTACTTAAAATTCAATATCCCAATGTCGATAAAGCCATCGATAGTGACTTACGCGCGATCCGCACTCTTCTTGGTACATTGAAACTTCTACCGAAGGATTTTGATTTAAATCCTCTTTTCGCCGAAGTTCGAGAAATGCTGGTGCAGGAAACCAATTACGAAATTGAAGCTCAGCTCACCGAAGATTTTTATGCTCGACTGAAAGACGATGCTCGCTACATCGTCCCTAAAGTAATTCGTGAGTATTCAGGTCCTAAAATTTTGGCGACGACCTTTGAGCGTGGCATTCGTGTTGATGATCCATTAATTCAAAGTTTACCGCAAGATCGTCGTAATAAATTGGCGATGAATTTCTTGGAACTCTATTTTAAAGAAATCTTTGAATGGGGTGTGGTTCAGACCGATCCTCACAGCGGCAACTATCGCATTCGCCTGAATCCTCAAGGACATGATCAATTGGTGCTTTTGGATTTTGGCGCCACACGTGAATACGACGTCGAGTTTTTAAATCCTTACCGTCGCATGGTGAAGGGCTCACTATTTAACGATCGTGAGTTATTCCAATCTTCTGCATTGGATTTACGTTTCATCCGCGAAGGTGACGCGGACGAGCTGAAAAAACTTTTTGAAGAGTTCTGCTTTGAAACGGTAGAGCCCTTCATTGCTCCAGAAGATCCGCGCAATCAGCAAGGTCGCGTTGATAAAGAAGGTCTTTACGATTGGAAGAATACGGATCTGCCGCAACGTCTTTCTAAGAAGGCCTTTCAGATTATTCGACATTTTTCATGGCGAACTCCTCCTAAAGAAATGATCTTTCTAGACCGAAAAACGGGCGGCGTATTTATTTTCTTATCTATCCTCCGCGCAAAGATCCGCGGGCGGGATCTTTTGCTGAAATATATCGAGAGGATTTCTTAGGTGCTAGCTCGTTTGTTTTTTATTTCTCTTTTCTTTCCTATAGCTGTTTTAGCTGCGACACCTACGAATTTCGATGTGGATTTTAAAAAGATCACAGCGACACCGTTATCCCCTGCTAAAGGAATCGACTTTGAGAAGCTCAAGGGCAAAGTCGTCCTGGTGGACTTCTGGGCTTCTTGGTGTACGCCCTGCAAAGAGGCTTTACCGCACTACAACCGGCTTTATAAGGCTTATAAGGATAAGGGCTTAGTTGTCATAGCCGTGAATGAAGATGACGATCTAAAAGAACGTGATGCGTTTTTAAAGGGTCAAAGTTTTGATTTTTATATCTATCAAGATCACGATAGAAAGATGCTTGGTGAATTTAAGGTCCAAGCTCTGCCGACGTTGTATGTATTTGATAAGAATTTAAAGCCGGTGACTTTCTATCGCGGATTTGGTCCGGATAAACCAGAACTATTAGAAAAAACGATTCAGGATTTGTTGAAGTAGTTTTTCTACGAGGACAATAGGGTCTATTTTACTTCCACGGTGGAAGTGAAAATAAAAAAGGCGGGGTTCACCCGCCTTTTTCTTATCTTTGACTCAGCTTTGTTTCCGCTGGCGCAAGCCAGATATCCACGATATCTCCTTGCTTCTCTTTGCCTTTTTCTTTGTACCAAAATTTCGCTCTTTCACGAGCCTCGGCGTAGCGGCCGATCGGTCTCACAACACCTTTTTCATAGTTCAAAGAAATCTTCGTGATCTTGTCAGAAAGCTTCACGACTTCTTCTTTTTGCGAAAGACCATCGCCGTTCGCATCATTCCAAAGAACTAGCTTTTTAAACTCTTTATCTTTTTTATCGATAAAGCCGTCTTTGTTCGAATCGAATTGCTTCAAGACTTCAAAGCCATTCACTTTGTCTGCGTTATCACCAAAGAGCTCGTTACGTTGATCAATCATACCTGACTTATCGCGATCCAAAGCCACGAACCAACCTGGGGATTTTGCTTCTGGCCACATCGTTTTACCGAATGGGTTCAAAGGGAAATCACTGATCGCATCAAACTTCGGTCTTTCATCATCCCAGAACACCATCAACGGCGACCAGTAACCACCGCAGAAGCCTGTTTGTCCTGGGAAAGAGACGTTGATGTCGATGTTGGATTTATCAGAGGATACGGAGATGCCGCCGAAGGAGGCGGAAAGTGCGCCATTTTTCCCCATGTAATCACCGCATGGATAAGTGGCATGACTAGATGAGTGTCCGTAAGCACCATAAACAGCCGAACCGCTACAAGATGTGATTTCCTGATTGAATGCATAACTTTTCAGATATACATCCCCTTTCGCATTTTCCTTTACGTTACCTTCATCATCAATCGTAACACTGGTTGGAATTGGCGTTTTCAAGATAACGCTGTTTCCGAAAATCCCTGCAGATCCACCACCAGGGATGGAAAACTTATCAGTAGACATCGGAGCTACAGTTCCACCGCCGGACATGCCCGCCGCCGTTACTAACATCGCTGGATATTCGACTCTGATTGGATATTCTTTCCCACCAATCACCATAACAAAACTAGCTTGAATAATGGAGCTTGGGGCTAATGGATTTCCCACACCACGAAGGTTGGTCCCGAAGCACGAGTTGTTTACTTTGATCATGACTTCTGTTTTTCCAGATCTCGTCACCAATCCTGAGGCCGGCGCCGACACGACAGAGTCACCCGATGTCGCCGAGTTGACCGACATTGGAAAATCTTTATCAGCCGCCAAGGACGGAATACTGAAAAATACAAGCGCCCCCAGAGCGACGGTGTTTTTTGATAACGTACCCATAATTCCCCCTGAAACCTTTAAAGACCGGCGGTCTTCGTCGGGTCCTTTTTATCCATTTTCTTAACTTTAAAATAAATCATTCTCTTCAAAACTGAATCGCGGCGAAGATTAAACTCTGCCACCGCATCGGCCATTAAGAAGGGCTCTGACCATCTCCCATCTTCATAAACAGATTTATAAAGATTGGCAGGCTTACCAACGTAACGGGCATCCTCTTGAGGCTGCAGGAAGTAGCGAATCAATCTTACAGCACGCATACGCACGATCGACTGCCCCCCGCCAATGGACGGCGCGGCCCGCAAGAATTTATCTACCGAATCCAATGTGCTTCCAAACTCTGGCTCTTTCAGGTCAACAAGCCCCTTAATTGTCGCATCTATTTTTAAGGAGTTTTCATCAACATATCCAATAAATATTGGACTGCGAGGAGCGACCTTCATATCAACAGAACCATCCGTTCTAATTGGACGCAAACGCGCTGGAGTATCTAACATCAAAGCTCTTCCACGAACCCAAAAGGCAGGTCTTTGCTTTTCGACCCATTTGCTTTTATTCAGTGAGGAAAAAGACAGCGTTGCCGATTTGTTGAAATCCGACGGAATAGCTCCAATATCATAAGCCGCCACCGGGTCATAGTTCATCAACGCGCCCGCATTCAGGTCTTGAAGCAGAATAAACATTTCTGTACGGCCGCCCAGCTTCAAAGTAATATTTCTTTCTAGATCTTCCTTTTTACCCAACAAGTTTGCCGGTACATCCGGATAATAATCGAAGAATGGAAGACCTCTATCGTCTTTCACCGTCAGATTATTGTACGACGGCTCGACCGCATTCAAATCAGAGAAGACCACTCGTTCGGCCAAATTCGTATCAATGGAATCTTCAAGCTTGGTTTGAAGTTTCACCTGCTCTTTAGTGACCATCAACTGAGTCGCAAGCACGGCCGTTGTGAGGATTGCGACCACACCAATACCAATTGCAACTTCTATGGCTGTGAAGCCTTTTTTATTCATCAACATCATTTTGCACTCACCACGAAAACGTAATCTTTATATGGCTCTGTCCATGACTTGTGAGTCATGCGTAGAGTCACTTTATAAAGACCACGGAATTCTTCATAAGGTTGAATCGTATATCCGTAAGTCCCTGCGCACTCTTTACAGTCCTCGCGCTTAGCCACGCGTCCGGTATCCCACGCCATTGGCAATTTATCTAAAGCCAACACTGAAGATGTTCCCGACTCATAGTCAAAGTTCACTTGATAGTTTTCAACGCCGGCCTTGATGTTCTCCGCGATGTCATTGATTTGTTTATCCGATGACGAAAGCTGCACGGTCTGCGCCGTTGTTTTTCTTAACTGCGCCATACCACCTACGAAAGCCGTGCCTACGACAGTCAATAGTGCAAATCCCACGATCGCTTCAACTAGTGTCTGACCTTTGTTATTCAATGTTTTCATTATAAGCCTCCTTCGCGGGACTGTTCTGCCACGAAGAAACGCACCAGACGACGTTTACATGTCGTATTCGATGCACCTGAAATCAGACCACAATCTGGATCAACCGATGTCCACTGGAACGGATCCGCTTTAGCTCTCAAACTGATGGTGTTACATGCCATACGATCGGCGACTCCTTGGACCGAAGGGATTGGATGCCAAATCGGGTCAACAATCTTGCTATTACAGTCCTCTTCTCCTCCTCCGGAAAGTGGCTTCAGAATTTTAGCAGCGCGCAATTCTTTGGTCGATTGCGGATGATAGATAGTACTCCACGTGATCCCTGCACGAATCGCATCCGGGTGTAAACGTAATTTTCCTACGATGAAAGTGCCAATGATGCGCAAAGGTTTAGAGCGAGCTTCAATTTCCAATTCATCACAAGCAAAGAAACCTGTGACAAAGTCAGATGTTGCATCGATCAGACACTTACCCACGATAGAACGGACCTGGAAGGTCGCTGTACTTCGTGTTGAATTCACGATTTCAAGACTTGGAAGGCCCGGGTCTTTACCCACTTCTTCGCCACCCGCAAAATTCCATGATGTTCTTGTGCTTGGAGCAAAGCTGGTATTCCAACCCGCACCACCGAAGGATTGTGACGATTGCGCATTACGGGCATTTTCACAGTCCTCAGCAAGTTTCGCCCAGTCCGTACCACCTTCATTTAAACTTTCAGCCGTACTTGCAGGCGTACGTGATACCGCATTGGGAGGATTGAGGTTCGAAGTCGTTCCATCAAACTTAAAATTCAGATAGCCAAGAAGGTTCGCATTGGCTGGATTCACGATAGGATTACTTCTCCAGTACGTACCGTCGTAAGCCTGAACTCCGACGACAGGAGCGATCTTGGTACCATCTTTTCCAATCAAACTTCCCGCATTTTTAACGCGCACTTGGAAGTCCAATTTATCGTAAGATGTAAAACCCCAATAAGATTTTACTTTGTCAGTTTCAATCTCAATATAAGGAGGGTTTGCTACCAAGTACTCGTAGTTTGAAACCGCACTTTTTGCGACGCTCACTTGATAGTTGGCGTCTTCAACAACCTTCTGCTGATCTACCAACTGAGTGTTAAGGCTCGTGATGGTTTTCTTGGTTTCTTCAATCTGATCTTCATAGTAAGCAATCTTCGCTGGGTCTTGGTATTCCACTTTGCCACCAGAAGTCGCGCCACTGGAAGTACCACTTGAAGTGGAGCCTTCGGTGGACGGTGACGTTTCAGTCACCGTCGTGCTGCTTGAAGAAGAGGAACTGCTAGATGACTCCGTCGAGGTAGATGCCATCTCCGTTTCTGTTGTGCTAGATGGAGCACTTGCACCACTCGTCGAAGTGGAAGTGGAAGTCGTGGAAGGTGCGGTTGTTCCGCCACCTGAACTTGCTTTTTTCTCAGGTTTTGCTTCCTCAGAGGCAAGCTTTGTTTCCCAAGACGCTAGACTTGCGCGTGCCGCTTCAAGGTCATCCTCTAATTTATCATATTTGGCAACGGCACTAGTGCGTGCATACTCTTTCGCCGAAACCGCAGATTTGAGGCTGTTGTAATATGTTGAGGAGCCGACTTGAACTTTTAATTTCAATGTCGCATCTCGCGGCATCTGAGCCTCAACCCATTTATCACCGATGTCGACGCGCACCTTAACGACAGCGTCATTGTAGTCATCAGAAACCAGCTCTGCTGTTCCTGTGCCCCAATTGTCCTTATTCAGGGTCAAGGAATCCGTTTGCTTACTGAAATAGTTCCCGTTAGACAGGAATAAGCGATAATCGAAATTGTTGTTTTCCGATGAGTTCAGAGTTACGCCTAGCTTTGATTGATACATGTATTCACGACTTGACTGTTTTTTCGTGAGCTCAATACACTGGCTCATCAAATCACTTTTAGGCACGGTGCCTGATAAGATTTTCGCAAAATAGTGAAGACCTAAATCCAGACCACCATCATTTTCAATACCCTTTAAGAACCCCCCGAATGTACGAGCGTCAGCCCAATAGCGGTCGCTCATTCCACCTGACGTTCTAGGTGTATAATTAGAGCCGTTTGATTTCACCCAACCGTTTCCAAGATAAACGCGGTCTGCAAACGTGACGGCAGAATATTGAATGGCACCAGGGTCCGTTTCTTCACTACCGTTATCCACGGCAATATGAATATTCTTATTCACAAAGACAGGACTTAAAAAGACCAAGCCTTGGCTGTTTCCAAGCTCGGAACGATTATTAAATTTATGAATTGAAAGATCGCCTTTTTCCATTTGCGCATCCCAAGTTGAATCCAAATGCAAATCATTCGGAACCAACAGAGCAAATGAACCCACCTCGCGTGGATACACTACGATCTGAGAACTGATGCTTAAATCTTTATTACCTATACGAATAGGCTCGGTTTGGTCACGATGAGTTTTCAAGAAAACCGTGATCGTCGCGTACACTTCACGGCCGGAGCGCGGAAGAAAGGCGCTATCATCGCGGGTGATCTTCACCCCTACACCGTCAATAGCTACAGGTTTTCCATCTGCACCCTTCACCATCTTCAAGCTTTGTAATACTGGAAACAGAGGATGGTTTGTGGATGCAGCACTCACGCGGATATAACGATCGATGGTTTTTAAACGAATGTTATTGGGATCCACATCCCCTACACTCTGACCGTTGGCGAGCAGTTGACGAATGAAGTTTTCCTGCTCTACCGACATGATCAGACGTTCAACGCTGCCCGTGTTCGTGAGGTTGCATTTTTCAGCAGGCTCAGCCAAGAGCATGTCATCATTAGAAAAACAATACTTCTGACGAACACCGAAAATCACATAGTCCATCGCGCTATTCAGCGCAAAGCGGACATTCACGAGGTTCGCGGTTTTAGTGACTTGTTCTTTTTGGCCAATCACGTAGTTGGTGAGGAAATAAAAAGAGGTACTCATCACAGCGGTGGCCGCCAAGATTTGTAACAAAACGTTACCTGCAGAGTTACGTACCGTATTTCGCATAATTTTTCCTAACGTTTCCTTAACGTACTTATCGGACTTTATTAGGAAAAACTTTTATTAAACCGAGGGAATAAATAGATTTTTGTGCCTAAAACGTTTCGTCATGAGACGCAAACATTGCACATTTTAACTTCGTTTTTTACTTGTGTTCCGGATCGAGACAACTGAAACCGGCAACTTCGGTTTCGATTGTGGCCTCGACAATCCCAAAATCCTTCACAAGTTTTTTTACTTTGGTCTTCACGATTTCCATATCTGAAACAGTCGCGTCAGGCCCCAGGACCACGTGGCCCGTGAAAATATGATTTTCTCCATCCAAGGACCACAAATGTCCATGATGCACGTCCTGGACTTTTTCAATTTTACGAATCGCCTGCTCTACTTGTTCAACTTCGATATTCGTGGGCGAAGCCATCAGAAAAACTTTTAAAGCTTCACGCAGATTTTTAAAGACGTTGTACATAATCCATAAAGCCAAAGCGATGGCCATGCCGGCATCAAGTTGTGGTAGGTCAAAAAACTTCATCACGATGGCGCCGGTTAATACCAACACCCATCCCATGACGTCTTCGATCATATGCCACATCAGCATTTTTTCATTCAAAGATTCGCCCTTAGAAATGCGATAGGCCGCAAAGCCATTCACGCTCACACCCAAGACGGCCAACAAAATCATTCCGTCCGCGTGTGGTTGTTCTGGATTCAAAAGTCTGGGCACTGACTCGATCAAAATTAAAATGGATCCGACGATCAAAATAATTCCGGTAATCAACGCCCCCAACGTAGAAAAACGTCGGTAACCATAGGAAAAACTTTCGTCGCTTTTTTTATGCGAGAACTTTTCAAGCACGATAGCCAAAGTGACCGCTAAGGCGTCCCCGAAGTCATGCAAAGCATCACTCAGAATTGCCACACTGTTCGTCCACAATCCACCCGCAAGCTCAATGCAAGCAAAACCTAGATTCAATGCCAAAGCCCATTTCATGCGACCCATAACAGCGCCATGAGAGTGATGGTGATGATGCCCATGGGCATGTGAATGATGATGATGGTGATGAGCGGACTTTGATGTTTCTGACATGCCCTATTTAACTCTTTTCCTTGTCAGGAAGTCAATCGTCACCCCTCGAGATTGACCGCATTTTAGGGGCGTGATACTTCTTTTTTCTATGACGAAACCTACTTTCAAGAAATTTGCATTTGGCCTTCTGTTTTACACGATTTTGGTGATTCTTTGGGGCGCTTGGGTGCGCATTTCTCATTCAGGTGATGGCTGCGGAGACACCTGGCCTTTATGCCACGGGCAACTTATTCCCGAAGCAGAACGCGGAAAAACCTGGGTGGAGTACGGTCATCGTTTGATGTCGGGTATTTACGGTCTTGTCGTCATTTACTTCTGGTGGGTGGCCCGCAAGATTTATCCTAAAACTCATTTTGCTAGAAAAATGGCTTTCGCGACTTTGATTTTTACAATCACAGAAGCTTTATTGGGAGCCAAACTCGTTTTGTTCGGACTTGTGACGACTAATGATACTCCTTATCGCGCCTTTGTGATGGCACTTCATCAGTTGAATTCATTTATGCTGACGGGGTCGGCCGCTCTGGCATTTTCTGCAGCAACTTTGCAATCGGAATTGCAAGCTCCCTCAAAGGAAGACAGACGTTACCGCTATTTGCCATGGGCTATCGTCATTATTGGCATCACAGGGGCTTGGGCTTCGCTCTCAAACTCACTTTTCCCGACGGAAAATCTGTGGGATGGTTTTTTAGCGGACTTTGATTCAAACTCTCACTTCTTAGTTCGACTGCGCGGCTTGCATCCCCTACTAGCACTTTTGGGTGGCGGAAGCTTGGCCATTTTCTTTTGGATCAAAGCGCAAACGGCCGAATCTCTTTTAGTAGAACGTCGATCCTACCAAATGAGTCTCACGCTGATCACGGCGATCGTGTTTGGAATTTTGACTTTACTTTTGCATGCCCCGGTGTGGATGAAAATCGTGCATCTCGCTTTAGCTCACACGGTGTGGGTGATTTTATTGCAATGGGTTTTCTTTGTTCGCGCAGAAACTGTGCATTTAGAAAACTTGGAGGCCAGCCCGGTTAAGTCGTAAGCTCGTTGGACTCAATCAGACGGTGCAGAAAATGCACCTTCTCGTTGATGTCGTCATACTCGAGCACCATTTGCTGTAGATCGTAATCACGAACAAGATAAGAAGCGAAACTTCCGATGATTTCTTCGGGATGGACGAGATTACGCATGAAGATGTCTCTTTGCTGTGGATCTGGAATATGTGTCTGGATCCAGCGCACAAGAATGCGATGAATAGCGTTGAGTTCCGTCTGATAGTTGGGTTCAAGAACAGTTTTCTCAGGAATGATATGGCCCTCGCAAATGATGTACGGAGTGCCGCGATCAAGGACCTTTCCCAAACGTAACTTGCCTTGCCCTTGCAAAAAGACCAAAAGAGTCCCGTTCAATCTTTCCTCTACGATTTGCGCGTATCCATAACCTGCAATTTCGCGAACAAAAGGGACGTTTTCACCGGGACGAACCGACGCGACCTTCGACGGGTCTTCGATAAACCCCAAAGCCACGGGCGTCTGCGTAGCCACGGCTTCTTTGATCATGGAAAGATAACGAGGTTCAAAAATATTGAGAGGTTTCGTCGTTCGCGGAAACAAAGTGACGTTAACTAGAGGAAATAAAAAGACTTCCATGAACAGGACTCCTCAACTTGAAGTTTCATTATAAAGACTGTAGCCTGGAATTGCTATGGAAAAGGTGGATTTAAAAATGCGAAACGTTGTCTTTTTTGATGGTGTTTGCCACCTTTGTAATGGTTTTGTCGACGCAGTGATCAGTCGTGATAAAACTCATCTTTTTCTTTTTGCTCCACTTCAAGGAAGCACGGCTGAAGAACTTCTGCCAACTCAAGATCGGACCAATCTTGATACAGTGATCTACTTTGAGAAAGGTAAGATTTATCGCCGCTCGGCTGCGGTTATTAAAATATTATCGGGCCTTGGTGGCTTTTATAGAATCTTCTCTTTAGCGCTGATTATTCCAGGACCTTTGCGTGATCTCATTTACAAATACGTCGCAAAAAACCGCTACAAGTGGTTTGGCGAACGAGAGTTTTGCCGTCTTCCAACTCCGGAAGAACGCTCTTACCTACTTCCCTAAGATCTTCTCAACAAAAGGCCGATCGGCCTCGGAAAGCTCGTCCACCTTTATTTCATGAGGCAAGCACCACTTAAAGGCATCGTGTTCACTTAATACCAGATCACTTTGCAAGGTTTCGGCCCAGTACAGACGAAGACGTATGAGCTTTGTTGGATAAGAAAAATCGGCTTCACCAATAAGCTCTCCAACGCGGATAGAGATCCCCAACTCTTCATCGATTTCACGCTGCAAAGCTTGTTCGGGCGACTCCCCTAATTCCACTTTTCCACCAGGAAACTCCCAAAAGCCGGCACCACTTTGTTCTGGTCCCCGACGCACAATCAGAATTCGCTTTTCGGCGTCAGCAAAACGGCGGATCACCGCCGCAACGACTAAGACCGGTGTCTTTGCTGTCATGAATCTTTCCTCTTTCTTAGGTCTAAGTATATAGGGGTCTTTTGTCTTTTTAGAAGAGTTGTTTTACCCTATTTTTAGAATGTTCTCGTATCACCAGACCCTTTCTCACTTCAGTCGCTCTAACGTCACGATTTGGCTTTCGATGGCCTTTCAGGCCGGAGCCATTAATACGGGCGGATATCTTGCCTGCCATCGCTTTGTTTCTCACGTCACAGGTTTTGGAACATTGATCGGCACCGAAGCAGCCCAAGGAAAGTGGATGCAGTCTTTGGGAATGCTGACCGTACCTGGTTTCTTCATAGGCGGAGCGATGCTTTCAGCCTTCTTCGTCGACCGTCGCATTCAAACAGGACGAAAACCCCTTTACCCTTTCGTGATGCTTTTGATTTTGTTTTTAACCATCATGGTGGCGACGTTAGGAAACCTCGGGGTGTTCGGTGAATTCGGAGCTCCGCTGGCTCGTCATGGCTACATCCTGCTAGCCGCTTTGTGCTTGGCGTGCGGAATTCAAAATGCGACAATCACTTCCGCCTTCGGTGCTATTATTCGAACGACTCATCTGACAGGCATCACGACCGACCTCGGAATCGGCTTAGTGCGCGTGATCACGCATTCGCACAAAATTCAACCTCGTACGAATGAAATTCGCGCCAATTGGATGCGCATAGGACTGATTTCATCTTTCATTCTAGGATCACTCGTCTCTGCCTACGTTTATCTTCACGCACAGTATTGGGGCTTCCTTATTCCTGGTATCATTGCTACAATCCTCTTCTTTTGGAGCTTAATTCACTTTAATGAGCACAATGGAACTACATCATGATTGATACGCACAACTCCTATTTCATCATCCTGATCAGCGGGGTGGCTCTCTTCTTGTACGGGATGGGACTGGCTTCTTCGTCTTTAGAAAAACTGATGGCGGGAAAAATCACGATTCTTTTGAATCGTCTGTCACAAAGTAAATTTCTGGCGATTCTTACGGGTGTTGTTCTTACGACGTTGATGCAAAGCTCAGGCGCTGTAACATCCATGCTTGTAGGCCTGGGCTCGGCACGCGTGATTAATCTTCGTCAAGTCATGGGTGTCATTATCGGAACTGCTATTGGTACGACACTGACGGTTCAGTTCATCTCTTTGGATTTAGGTTCTTACGCCCTTCCTGTCTTTGCCATTGCATTTGCCTTTTACTTTAAGTCAAAGAAAACCGTTTTCAAAAATCTGTCCTTGGTTTTCATGGGCTTTGGCCTTTTGTTCTTTGGTTTAAATTTGATCTCTGTTTCGTCACACCACTTTGCTGAAAATCCGTTGTTGACGGATCTTTTCCAAAACGTTCGTGATAACCCAGGCTATTCACTACTTATTTCGATTGTCTTCTGTGCCTTTGTTCAAAGCAGCGCCGTGACCATCGGTCTGGCCATGAGTTTAGCCGCAGTAAAAGCTATTACGTTCTACGATGCCATGATTTGGGTTTATGGTGCCAATATCGGAACCACTTCTGTTGCTTTGATCGCCGCTGCGGGTGGAAACTACATTGGTCGTCAAGTGGCCTGGGCTCACTTTTTCTATAAAACAATCAGCGTTGTGATCTTCTATCCATTCACTCACCTCTTTATTGATTTCTTGAATACTTTCGACACAACAACGTCGCGCCAAATCGCCAATGCTCATTTGATCTTCAACGTCCTTTCCGCTGTGATCTTCTATCCATTCATCAACAAAGGTGCGGAACTGATCGAAAAAATGTTCCCAAAACAGGCTTCTGAAGAATTCGGCACGGAGTTCGTGAAACTGGATAACTATCAATCATCGGCCCTCGCCGTATCTTATGCAAATCGTGAGATCATGCGCACGGCAGATATCGTCTTAGGCATGATCAAAGACTCGATCCGCCTTTTTGAAACCAACGATCCTAAAGACTTTGATTCCATTAAGGACCGCGACAACAAAGTCGACTTTCTCTATCGCGAAACGAAAATGTTTCTTTTGGATCATGCCAATAAATCAAACACCGTTGTGCATCAGAATGTGATGAATATGATCATGTTCCTAAGCGACTTGGAAAGAGCTGCTGACGCCATCGACATCAACATCCTGGCTTTGGCGATTAAGAAAAATGCTTTGAAGCTTGAGTTTTCAACTGAAGGCTGGTCCGAAATCTGCCAAATGCACCAACAGGTCGTTAAAGTGGCTGCGATGGCTATCAATGCCTATCAGAACAAAGAGCTTTCCGAAGAGGCCATTCAGTTGAAGCGTGATTTGGCAAAAACAGAGATCACTCTTCGTGAAAATCATATCAGCCGCTTGAACCGGGGTATGAATTCTTCCATCAATACCAGCTCCATCCACTTGGATCTTTTAAGTGAATATCGTCGTATCGCGAGCTTATTGTGCAATCACGCTTATAACCAGAGGTCTTCGTAATGACTCAAGCCATTCTGCCTATCGGACTTTTATTTCTTTCCAATGTATTTATGACCTTTGCCTGGTACGGACATTTGAAGTCTTTCAAAGAATCTGCCTTGTGGGTGGCTATTCTTGTTAGCTGGGGCATCGCCTTTTTTGAATATCTGCTACAAGTTCCTGCCAATCGCATCGGCTACACTCAGTTCAGCCTACCCCAACTGAAGATCATCCAAGAGGTCATCACCATGGTGGTCTTTGCGGGCTTTTCCGTTCTCTATATGAAACAGTCACTGAAGCTAGATTTCTTATGGGCTGGATTGTGTTTGATTGGGGCTGTTTATTTTATTTTTCGGTCCCCTTAAAAATAATTTTACTTTCATGACTCATATCAAGATATAATAAAAGTATGAAGTTCATATACATCCTTGAAGATGATGAACGTATCCAGAAGGATCTCTTCGACACCTTAAGAAGTATAGATCCAAAGCTCCATATTCGCTTTTTCTTAAACCTGGCAGAATTTCATGAATGGCTCAAAACGGCTCTATCCGCCGGACCTCTGGCATTAGCCCCGGGCGGGCGCAAACACAAAGACGACACCAGTGAAGATATCACCCCGGCGGCCACTCACGAACTTCGCCTGGTGATCGCGAAAAATGAGTTTTTAGGAATTCAAAACATGGGCCTGATAAAACGGGCCCGTGATTTTTTTATGCGTAAGAAAATGTGCTCTGAACAAGAGCCCACGGCTTTAATACTGACCGCATTTGATAGTCCTGACTTCAATATTGCTTTGGCCGAAGAGCGCATTATTAATAACGTCGTCTTCAAACCCTTTGATAAACTGATCTTAAAACAGCATCTAGAATACGCACTGACGGGCCACCACCCCGTCACTTCCACAACTGTGGCCTCGATGAACATCAGCTCGACAATCGAAATGCTCAAAGAGGTGTCGCTAAATTCGATCTCTGAAATCGGCTTTACGACAATGAATAATCACGAAATCAAGATCGGTGCGATGACGAAGTACTATAGTGACTCGTTCACTTCCGGCAATATTAAGAGCGTTCTGGCTTATTGCAAATCTTGTATGCCCGTCAGCGACAAGGACTTTCTATGTGAGTTTCATTTCTTTGGCGCCGATAATAAACAAGTCAGCCAGGTCCGAAGAAACATCCTTCAGGATAAAGACCATCAGACGACCGAACTATTAAACACCCATGGTCGCCAGACACGAATTTTAATTCTTGATGAAGATGCAGCCTTGGGGCTTGAGGTAAAAAACTTCTTCACGGATAAGTTTAAAAATGCCGAAGTCTTCCAATACAGCCTTTTGGGTCAGCTTCTTTCAGATCTTTCTGACAAAGACACGGTCCACCGCCAGCAACTTCCTGAAACCTTTGATATGGTTTTTGCAAATTACGATATTTTTGAAGTCGAAAAGAAAAAACGCTGGGAGCAAATTCAACAGTATTTAACAGATCGCGCGGCTAAACACGGAGTTCCACTGCAGAACTTCCCGGATCTTTACTTGGTTTCTAAGCGCAAACTCAGCTTCGAAGTTATGAAAGACCTCTCTGAGTGGGTGAAAGAAATTTACTTCACTCCACTGGATAAATCTTACATCTTAAAAAAGACCCTAAGTCTAAATCCTCACCTCTTGAATAAAGAAGCGACAACTTTAGGAAGCGTTAAAGACTCTGGGGCCCTCAAGGTGGCGAATCCGGTGCAAATAACACAAATCTCCGAAGCAGGCTTGGTCTTAAAATACTATCGCGCCATTAGCATCGGAGCCTTCAGAGAGTTTATCCTATGGCGTCCGGAGGAGCTGGATACACCAGAGATTATTGGCACCGTGAACTTCAACGAACCGAATAAATCCGGTGAAGGTTATTTAAATCACTTCGTCTTTTTTGGAATGAAAGACTATTATCTTAAGCACATTCGCAAATGGCTTCTTGAAGCGTATATAAAAACGAAAGACAAAGAGTAGCCACTTGCTTAGGGTGCAAGTGGCCCTTTACAGCACTACTTCTTAATCCCCGCCAAACGACGACGTAAATCACCCAGGGTGCTTCTTGGAATTCCCAGATAGCGAGCCGCTGCAGACTCCGATCCTTTTTTCTGCATGGCAAAATCAATCAGCTTTAATTCAAACTCTGAAACCAAGTGACTGAAACGGCCTTCTAGAGCTTTCTCGTCAATTTCCGTGATCGAATGATTCTTAAGAACCTCTTCATAAACTGGAGCTGACTGAACAAGGTGGGGTGTAATATCCCCCGGTTGCAATTCATTTCCATCCGCAAGTACAGACGCCACTTCAACGGCCGATTTCAATTCACGAATGTTGCCCGGCCAAGAGTAGCTCAACAATAAAGCTTCAGACTGCGGACTAAAGTGCTTGTCACCATAGTTGCCTTTTCGTAAAAACTCGTGAGCTAAATCTAAAATGTCTTCCTTGCGCTCACGCAGAGGCGGTAAAGTGATCGTGAAGTTTTTAATTCTAAAGAAGAGATCTTCACGGAACTTTTTCTCTTTAATCAACTCTTCCAAATTTTCGTTCGTTGCCGCAATCGTACGGCAATTTACTTTCTTACCAACATCCTGCCCTACAGGATAAATGTCTCCACTACTAAGTACCCGCAGGAGCTTTACTTGAATGTCCATATTCAATGTGGCTAATTCATCTAAGAAAATATCGCCACCATCAGCACTTTCAAATTTTCCAGAACGACTTTCGGTCGCCCCCGTGAAAGCTCCTTTTTTGTGTCCGAAAAGTTCTGATTCCGCCAGTTGCCCTGAGATCGCTCCACAATTTACGGCGATAAAGGGACGAGAGCTGTCATTTTCAAGACTCCATAGATACTGAGCCATGATCTCTTTACCGGATCCACTTTCTCCGCGAATCAAAATTGATTGATTGGCGCCGCGAATTTTTTTAGCCGTGTCTAATACGGCTTTAAAGGCCGGAGACTTCGTATAAAGATTGATGTGCTGAACAAGCTTAGAACCCGCCTGATGCTTCAAAGTTTGATTGCGGCGGAGCAGACGATGCAACACCGGGGCTTTACGCAAAACTTGCGTCAACGTATGACGATCAAAAGGCTTCAACAAATAGTCGACAGCGCCCGCTTTCATACAGGCTTCAACAAGGGGCCCCTCATCATGACCCGTCATCGCCACTACGACTGTCGTTGGATGACTTTTAGCGATTTCCTGAATTAACTGCAAACCAATACGATCCGTGGATTCATCCAATGACAGGTCCACGAAGGCAAGATCAATCACTTGCTTATCCAAAATATCTAAGGCCTCTTCCAGGGAATCCGCAAGCGAAACCACGTGCGGTGATTCGATCTGTGATTGCATGGTTTTTCTTACTAGCGTTTCGTCATCCACAATCAAAACACGCATTAGGAACCTCTCACTTTAATCTCAAACTGAGTGACCAACAATTTTGGAATCAAGAAGCCGTTGATTTTCCGCACTTGATCTTGAATCCATTTCTCGTCAAAATCCGTAGTACAAAGATAAGCCCTTTTGCCGATGGCTAAAGCACTCATCACCTCAAGCCCTTTTTTAGTCTCACTTAAATTCTGATCAATCACCAGCAATGCTGTTGAGGGCCATTCAGATAGTGGGAACGCCTTTTCAAAAGCTTCGATACTTTCAAAGAAATGGGCCTGTCTTAGGGAAGCTGCTTGAGCCTTGGCTTTCCAGCTTTCTAAAATTTGAGCATCGTCATCTACAAAACAAATGGTTTGATCGGCGTCTAATTCGATCGAAGAAGGCAGCCAACCGGGCGTTCTCTCTCGAGGAATGCATATAGAAAAGGTCGTCCCCTTGCCTTCTTCTGATCGCAGCTCTAAAGTTCCGCCACTCCATTCGATGGCCGCTTTTGCCTGAAAAAGTCCTAGGCCCGTCCCGGCCGTCTTTCCAAAAGTAAAGCTGCGTTCAAAAATCTTATCGATAATTGCCGATGGAATACCTTTTCCATTGTCTTTCACTTCCAATGTCCAAGCTTTTGGTTGCTCGGAAAGAGTCAGATGTACTTCGGTCGCTCCCGCTTCAAAAGAGTTGTTAATCATATTGGAAAGAGCGGTTTGAATTTCGTTCACTTGAACTACACTCCAAAGATGCGGAGTCGCGCTCATCCCTGTAAATTTCAAAGTTTGATGATCAGCCTTACGCACGCGGTGTTCATTCACCACCGTTGCGATCAAGGGCTCCATCAATGTTAATTTCGGCTCTTCCGTTTTAGCGGACTCATCGGGTTTGGCCGACAAAGAAGACAGCTTTTGTACGATACCTGCCACCCGTGCGACGGCACTTTTGATGATCGCTAACGACTCTTTTTGCGGACTCTCGATTTGGCTGAGCGCCATATTCATACTCATCAGCGGACTGCGAATATCGTGAGCGACTTGCGCCGCGATTTGCGCACGTGCCTTATCACGCTCCGCCCCTAGAAGTTGGAGCTGGTGCGCTTGCAAAGTCTGTAACATATGGTTCAGATTTCCGCCCAACTCATCTAACTCATCTTTTGACTTTTCAACAATAGACACACGTTTTGAATAATCCTGGTCCCGCGTGATTCGCGACAGCAGCGAACGGATAGATTCTACCTTAGCCAATAAAGTTTTAGTTAATGCTTGCGACAACGCCCAAGAAATCAGAATTAAAATAAGGGCGGCGACTGCCAAGGTCATTTGTATCTTCTGCAAGCCTTGTCGCAAGAACCGATCTGATATCACCGCAACCAGACGATAAGTCTTTTGGTTCGCATTGGTCGAAGAAGTCAAAACAATCAGGCGTCCTTGATCCCAGTGAGCTCCGTCTGGCAAACTCAAAGCTTTTGAAAGGTCCATCGCTTCGGTGGCGGCGTCTTCTTTTTGGATCCGCCCTAAACTTTTACTGTCGGGCCCGAACATCTCGATGACAAGATTATCAACATCGTGTTCGGCCATTTCCTTCAAAAGCAGTGTGACTGCATCAAAATAAAGCGCCGCCTCAATATACCGATTCAAATCTTTCGTGCGCAGAATCGTGTGGTGGCGAACCTTAGTGTCAGAATCACGCAAAAGATGGGTTTGATAAACAAGTGAGCTGATCGAAAGCAAATCCGGGAATTCTTTAAATAAAGGCTCCGGCAAATCATGGGAATAAGCCAAGGCTTTGCCATCTTGATTGAAAACGTTCACTTCGCTGACACCCAGTTCATCAGCTAAAGCTCGAAGATCTTTATTCGTCCACTTTCCTTTAACGTCTTGATCACGAAGCTCCACAGCTTTAGCCGCATTCAGAGCAATACGCGCTTGAGCCGCTTCAATCCTCCCTAAAGCTTTACCAAAAAGATTCATATGATCGACGTAACTGTCTTCAAAATCAATGGATTGATAGCGGGAAAGGGTCGCATAAAGCGAAAGACATAAGACCAGAGCCGAGAATGAAGCCGTGCCAAAGATGGCTAAAAAGATCTTCTGCGAAAACTTCATTCTTGAAAAACGCGTCATGTCTTAATCCTAAAGCGCGGCCTTTTGAAGTCAACGCTTTAGGAGGGCGTCATCGTTTTAGCTTAAGCTCTTCCTTTTCAGAAGTAATGAATTACTTACCACGGACACCGAACTCATTGCCATAGCCGCGCCGGCAATAACCGGATTCAGCATACCCATTGCTGCGAGCGGAATTCCTAGAACATTATAGAAAAAGGCGAAGAACAAGTTCTGGCGAATTTTCTTTAAAGTCATCTCGGAAAGCTCAATGGCTTGAACCACAGACTGAAGATCGTTTTTCATCAATGTCACATCGGCCGTTTCAATGGCGATATCAGTCCCTGAAGACATCGAAAAACTCACATCTGCGACTGCTAAGGCAGGAGCATCGTTGATCCCATCACCCACCATGGCCACACGGTTTTTCTGACGCTTCAATGCAACAATCACACTCGCCTTATCCGCAGGCTTCACGCTGTGCTTGAATTCTTTAATTCCCGCTTGAGCAGCGATTTCTTTCGCGGTGCCTTCATTATCCCCAGTGAGCATCATCACGCGGATGCCTTTTTCCTGAAGTTCGGCGATGGCCTTTTTCGAAGTTTCTCGAATCTTATCTGCCACAGCAATGTAGCCAAGCACGCGAGAATCATCGGCTAAGGTCATTACTGTCTTCCCTTGCCCTTCGAGAAGGGCAAGGGTTTCTTTATTTAAAGAATATTCCGGAGCCACCCAATGCGGACGACCTAAGCGCATCTGTCTCCCTTCAATCACGCCCTCAACCCCTTGTCCCGCAACGGATCGGAAATTCGTCACTGCAGGTAATGACGAACCGTGCTTTTTTGCTTCATCAACAATAGCTTGAGCCAAGGGATGTGAGGAACCCATTTCAAGACTTGCGGCCCAACGAAGTAAATCCTCTTGAGAGCCTTGAGTTACCACCACATCCGTCACCTGTGGCTTACCTTCAGTGATAGTTCCCGTTTTATCTAAAACCAGGACTTTGATTTTTTCGGCAAGCTCCAGAGCTTTGGCATCGCGGAATAAAACTCCGGCTTGAGCTCCCTTACCAATTCCGACGACGACTGCTGTCGGAGTCGCTAAACCCAGAGCACAAGGACACGCAATGACTAACACAGAAACTGACGCAATAAATGCGGAAGTCAGATCCCCTGCAAGGAACCAAGTCGCGAAGAATGTAATGATACTTATAAGAACAACGACAGGAACAAAGACGCCTGAAATTTTATCAGCCATTCTTTGAATCGGTGCTTTCGATCCTTGGGCCGTTGTTACGATCTTAATGATCTGAGCTAGTTGAGTTTTACTTCCAACCCCTGTCGCTTTTATTTTAAGTGTGCCTTCCTGATTCAGTGTCGCCGCATAAACGGCGTCGCCCGCGACTTTCTGCACGGGAATGCTTTCACCCGTCAACATAGACTCATCGATGGAGGATTCCCCAGAGGCCACGATACCGTCGACTGGAACACCTTCTCCGTTCTTCACCACAACAATATCGCCGGCTTTCAAATCAGACGTCGCGACTTCGATAATCTGCCCATCCTTTTCAACGAATGCTTTCTTTGGCTGCAAACGAAGAAGACTTTCCACGGCCTCGGAAGTTTTTCCTTTAGCTCGGCTCTCCATTAATTTTCCAAGAAGAATCAAAGTGATAATCGCGGTGCTGGCCTCGAAGTAAACGTGTTGATCCTTCCAATTTAGAACTGTCACCACGGCACTTAAAAGATAAGCCATAGATGTTCCTAGCGCGACTAAGACATCCATGTTAGCGCTCTTAGATCTTAGAGCAAAGAAGGAACCCCGATAGAATCTCCAACCGATCCAGAACTGCACCGGGGTCGCCATAACCAATTGCACCCAGCGCGGGATAAACTCGTGATGTGCTCCTGTGAACATCCAAACCATTTCGATAAGAAACGGGATCGTCAGAACTAAGGAAATAATAAAATGACGAAGTTCTTTTTTGTATTCCGCCGCCGCTTCCTCTTTAAATTTGGAGGATTCTATTTCGTTACTGACTTCATAAGCTTGATAGCCAATATCCTGAATGGCTTTTAAAAGTTGAGAAACATCGGTATTTCCTAAGAACTCGACGTGCGCTTTCTCGGTCGCAAAATTGACCGAAGCTTTAATATCTGGAAAAGAATTGAGGGTCTTTTCCACCTTGGCCGCGCAATTTACGCAGGTCATACCCATAAGTTGAAGTTCAGTTGATTTTTCAGTTTGATCTAGTTTTTCAGCATCCATTTTAAACCTGCCCGCCTTCTGAACTGTATTAGGAGACCACCCTGGTTTTAGTGACAGAAATAAATATTTAGATTTATGTCACAAAACCCACGTCTCATTCCTAGAAAGACTGATAAATAAGGAAAACACTATGAAATTACTATCTCTATTGATTCTGACACCATTTATAGCCCTAGCCCATGGCGAAGACAAGGAAGGCCCTCACGGCGGACATATTCGCATGCCCGGAGCCTTTCATACCGAGCTTATGTTAGATGAAAAACAAGACGCCCACATTTTTCTTTTAGACATGGAATTTAAGTACCCTACCGTCAAGAATTCTAAAATCGAGGTTTCTGCCGTGAATGGAAAAGACAAAGTGGATTTTAAGTGCTCCGTCATGGGAGGAAATCACTTTCACTGCGCGCCTACGAAGAAGTACCCATTAAAAGGCGAACTGAAAGTAAAAGCCGTGCGTGATGGCGCTGTTGGAAACGAAGTCAGTTACAAGCTTCCGTTGCCTAAACTCGCAGAAGAAAAACCTTCTTCCGCTCACGACCATCACTAAGAAACGGGGCGCACTTTCTGCGTCGCCACGACTATCGAATCATATTCTTTCTTAAATTTCGCCATGAGGTCCTCGGAAACTTTTCGAGGATCTAATTTCAAGTCCTGCAAAGACAAAGTTTTTACCGGTGTTCCGTCATTAGTGATATTCATCGCAAAATGCACCATCACCGATACGGGCGATTTCGTAGCAATGCTGATACTCAGCTTGCGATCATCCAGGTAAATATCATCCCCCTCACGCACCAACGACTTACCCACCAAAGCAGAAGATGCAGCTTGTAAGTAGTCACGCGTGATCGAAGCAAAAAGCCTTTGCAAAGCCACGCCTGAAAACAAATCACGATCAAAGACTTCGATGATGAAATGAAGCATTTCATCGCCTTTGATCTCCGCTTGTTCTAAAAGGTCTTCTCCATCCACCATGTGATCAAAAGAGATAGAGCAAGCTCCCTGCCAAGAAACAATCGACGGTCCTAAAACCTTATGATCCAGATACGCAAATAGGGAATGCAGTTGAGTTCCATCGTAAGGAAATTTCTTTTCTATAAAAAGTGTTTTCATTAGTAATCCTTAAACAGATGTTTCACATCCACATTCGCCGACGCGAACGCGCGCTTAGAACGTTGGCAAGATTCACACTGCCCACACCACTGCTCTCCAGAGAAGTAACAAGGCCAGATCATCTCCCAAGGAACTTTCAATCCATGACCTAAACGAACAATGTCCGTTTTTTTCAAGTGAACTGTATAGCAACCCACCGTCACATGATTTGATGTCGAATAGTGCAGAGCTTTCGTCGCCGTATCCATGAACTCTTTGGAGTTATCCGGGAAAGTCGCAGCTTCTTCGACGTTGAATCCCGGAATCACGGCTGTTGCCCCTAAAGCCTCCGCGTAAGCCGCTGCAATATTCAAAAAAATGCCATTGCGATTAGGAACCCACACGGACTTCGCTGATTCCGCCGATTTTTGCATATTATCGATTTCAACTTGAGCCCCGACTGGAACCGCTTGATCTTCAACTAACAAAGATGATGTGTTAAAATCTTTGAACCAAGGCAAATCCACCACTTTATGCGGAACCTTTAAGTGCGCCGCTAGTTTTGCGGCTGATTCGATTTCCTTTTGAGCGGCTCGCTGGCCATAGTTGAAAGTCAAAGCCAGAACAATTTCATGGCCGTGCTTAACGGCATCAAATGCATTCACCGTCGAGTCTAACCCCGCCGATAAAAGAACAACGACTTTTTTTGCTGGTTTCATGTGCTAGCTACCTTTAAATCACGAATAAGAATCTGCACGGTTTTTTGACCGGCATAGTAGTTCCACTGAAGCTCGCCCAGAATATGGTAAAAGCCGGGAACGTTTTGTAAAGTGTCCAACTGACGAGGTGTCGGCGTGAATAACAGCGCTTCTGAAGAGGAGCGACCATCCGGATCTGCGATTCTTAAACGCAGGTGACCACCCTTTAACTCTCGTTTGGACAAAATTTGAATATTTGAAAAATGAATCAATGGAATTGCAAAGCCAGTACCGAAAGGCCCCACGAAGTCATACCACTTCATTAACGGCGCCCCGACTTCAGAAAGCTTCGCCTCAACATCATAGAAGATTTCTAAAGGCTTCGGTTTTTCACGAAGATCAGAAAAATGGCCACTCAGTTTTTCAATGAAATGAGCTACGCGAGTTTCTGCGATTTCAAATCCTGCGGCGGCCGAGTGCCCCCCGAACCGGCTTAAGAAATCTTGAGCGCTGGACATCGCCTCGACCAAGCAAGCTTCCTGACCTTGCGGCAAACGCGCACTTCCCACGATCATGCCGTCATCACCCACCGACCCCACAAAGGCCGGCTTGTTATAAACTTGCGTGAGCTTCGTTGCGATAAGACCTACGACGCCGCGATGGAAGGTTTTTGAGGCGACAAAAACGAAATCCTGATGAGGCCACTCTTTAAGTAAAGCTTGAGCTTCGATCTCGGCGTCATTTTGCAGTTGCACACGGGTGGAGTTATTTTTCATAACTTCACGAACCATGTTACGCGCCTTTGCGGCATCATCTAAAAGGAAAATATCAATAGGCAGTACGCCCGACTCCATACGCGAAAGCGCATTGAGTTTAGGGGCAAAGCGGATCGCGACGTCTTGACTTGTTAAAGGGCGATCCACAAGGTCCAACTCTTCAAGTAAAGCTCGAAGGCCCGCTTTTTTGGTTTCCGCTAGTTTAACCAAACCATGTTTCACTAGGACACGATTGTCGTCCACCAAAGGAACCATGTCCGTCAAAGTCCCGATCGTGAAATAATCGAGAACTTCTTTTAAATCCCAATTGTTTTTAGGGAGTTGTTCATGATCTTGAAAGTAGCGTTTTAACCCACGTAAAAGATAGAACGCCACACCCGCGCCGCAAAGATAACCCATCTCTGAAGGGCAATCACCTTGATTCGGATTCACAACGACGTAGGCATTAGGGATCGTGTCAGCCGGCAAGTGGTGGTCCGTAAGGATCACATCCACGCCCAATTCTTTGGCGCGATTGACGGCCGCATGGGCGGTGATACCGACATCGACCGTGATGATAACACTCACACCCTGCTTATGAAGTTCTTCGACGGCCGCTACGTGAAATCCGTAGCCTTCAGAAAGGCGCTTTGGCTGATAGTGCAAAACTTCAGGGAAACCTAAAGCCACCATGCCGGTTTTAAGCAAAGCCAGACCTGACGTTCCGTCCAAGTCAAAGTCCGCATAGATACAGATTTTTTCTTTATTGAGATACGCCCGACCTAGGCGCTCAAGAGCTTGAGACATCCCCTTTAACAAAAGAGGATCTTTCAAGTCCGCGAGCTTCGGGAAAAGAAGCTTCTCCACTTCGGGAGAAGCCGCGAACCCTCGAGCCGCAAGAATCTTACCGATGAGAGGCGGCCATTGCCCTTCGACTGTCGAGGGCACTTCCGCTTCTATCGTTAAATCACGCGACTTCCATAAAGGGTTCATTCCGTCCTTATTACGCTCTGGCTTTTTTAAGGTTCAACTTTTCCATCAAAAGTACCAGCGGAGCTGCTACGTAGATAGAAGAGTAAGTTCCGAAGAAGATACCCACGCACATAGCGAAGGCGATATCTTCAACAGTTCCGTCTGCAAAGATGTACAAGCAGATCGCAGATACAAACGTCGTTCCTGAAGTGATCAAAGTACGAACCAACATCTCATTGATAGATCTGTTGATAACGAAGCCAAAACCTTTATCGTGATAGTGACCTTCAGTTTCACGGATACGGTCAAATACGACGATCGTATCGTTCAGAGAGAAACCAATCAAAGTCATGATCGCCGCAAGGATAGCTACGTTCACTTCTTTACCTACCGCCACGAAAACAGCCAATGTGATGACCGCATCATGGAACAAGCAAAGAACTGCGCCCGGAGCAAACTTATAGTCGAAACGAAGTGCAACGTAGATCAAGATTACCAGCAAGCAGTAGAATACCGCAAGAACACCATTACGTTTCAACTCTGCACCCACCTGAGGTCCCACCGTGTCGACACGACGGATGTCAGGGCCTTGAGAAGCAAACTGAGTTGTGATCACGTTACGGATTTTACCAAGATCCGCATTTAAGATCTCATTCGTCTCTTTGTCTGTTTTACCCACACGGCCTTGGAAACGAACGATGTATTCATTGCCCTCACCGAAAGATTGAACACCGACTTCACCTAACTTAAGGTCATCGATAGACTTACGAAGATCCTGGATCGTCACTGCTTGAGCGAACTTTACTTGGATTTCAGTACCACCTTTAAAGTCGATACCATAGTTGATCCCGTTCACCGCAAGGTAGATCAAAGAAACAATAGTCAAAATCAAGGAAATGCCACCAAACAACCAGGCTTTTCCTACAAAATCAAAACGTCCGAAAGAATCATTTTTAATTGTCATGCTGTACCTTCTACACTGCCAACTTTTTAACTTTAAATTTATGAACCAAAAGATCCACGATGACTTTCGATACAAACACGTTTGCAAACATAGAAGTCACGATACCGATCAATAGAGTCACTGCGAAACCACGCACGGGACCTGTACCGAAGTACAATAACACAACCGCAGTTGCCGCCGTCGTCACGTTGGCATCGATGATCGCCGACATCGCACGGTGATAACCTTCTTTAATTGCGACAGCCATACTATGGCCTAAACGGAGCTCTTCCTTAATACGCTCATTAATAAGAACGTTCGCATCAACCGCAAAACCCACCGTCAAAGCAATACCTGCAATACCTGGCAACGTTAAAGTGAAGCCCATGCTTGTCATCAAAGCAAACAAAGCAAGAACGTTGATCCCTAATGAAATGCTCGCCACCACGCCCAGCGCTCTGTAATACGCCAACATGAACAAAACGATAATTGCAGCACCTACATAAGAACCCAATTTCGCTTTATTGATAGCGTCAGCACCCAATGTTGGACCTACACGACGCTCTTCCAATTGCTCTAAAGACGCTGGCAAAGCACCCGCGCGAAGAGCCGTTGAAATCATTTTCGCTTCTTCCATCATGCCATTGCGGTCACGACCACCACCTAAAGTGATCACCGCTTGGCCACCAGCAATACGGTCACGAATGCTTGGAGCTGATTTCACAACTTTATCTAAAACAATCGCCATCTGTCTGTTGACGTTGTTGCCTGTTAGGTCCGCGAATTTATTCGAGCCTGCAGAGTTGAAGTGCAAAGAAACTTGAGGAGCACCATATTGGTCGTAACCAACGAAAGCGTCATCCAAAGAGTCTCCACCCAAATCTGT
Source organism: Bdellovibrio bacteriovorus (assembly GCF_001592745.1). Lineage (NCBI taxonomy): Bacteria > Pseudomonadati > Bdellovibrionota > Bdellovibrionia > Bdellovibrionales > Pseudobdellovibrionaceae > Bdellovibrio > Bdellovibrio bacteriovorus. The sequence goes on along the minus strand of NZ_LUKD01000005.1, from coordinate 58,164 downwards.
GTCTGTTTTAAGAAGGAATGGGATTGCGCCCGCTTCCATTGTTGTCGCGTTGGCAGACTTTTCGAAGTAGATCACGGATTTCGCTGGAAGCTTTGAAGCAAGGTCTGCATTCAACTTCGTCACGTAATCAGAGTACTTCATCGTCGTCATGCTGTAGTTCCCTGCTTTTTCAGCTTCAGCGATCATCGCTTGAAGTTCTTGCGGGGATTTTTCGTTAGAAACGATCATGAAATCCAATTTAGCCGTTGTATTGATCAACTGCTTTGCTTTTTCTGCATCTTCCATACCAGGAAGTTGGATCAAGATGCGGTTGGCACCTTGTTGAGAGATTGAAGGCTCCGCCACACCGAACTCATCGATACGGTTGCGGATTGTTTCAATCGCTTGTTGAATCACGCGGTTTTTATAGTCATTCAAGTAAGCATCAAAGTAACGAGTCGTGATAGATGTATCTGTGGAGCTCATCACTTGAAGTACTGTTGAGTACTTGTCTGCCAAGAATTTTTCTACGGCTGCTTTACCCGCAGCATCGTTCACGTCGATAGTCACTTCACCCAAATTTGGGTTTACGGACTTCACGTCTTTCACAGCGACATTTTCTTTTTGCATGTCCGCTTTCATTGACGTGATAAGACGGTGCGTGCTTTCAGAAACTACGCCATCTACGTCCACACCCATAACCAAGTGCAAACCACCTTGGATGTCCAAACCGTAGTTCAGCTTTTGTTTCGAAGGCCACCATGCCTTTTCACCGAAATTAACAACGTTTGGTAGTACCCAAACGATGGCTGCCGCCACTCCTAGTGCTGCGAGAATAGATCTCCAACGAAGTCCTTCCATTATTTCTTTTCCTCTGCTGTTGCTGCCTTCTGAGATGTTGCAATCTGACTGCGAAGCATTTTTACTTTAACGCCGTCAGCGATTTCCAAAGTTACGAATTGGTCTGTGATGCCTTCCACGCGACCCAAGATACCAGATGAAGTGATCACTTCATCGCCACGTTTAACTTCTGACAAAAACTTCTGGTGATCTTTTTGTCTTTTGGCTTGAGGACGGATGATGAGGAAATAGAAAATAACGAAGATGAAGATAAATGGCACAAACATTTCAAAGGCTGAGGGTTGAGTGCCTGTTGCTGTTTGTGCATGAGCTGTGGATGCAAGAAGTCCGAATAACATGATTCCTCCAAGTTAATAACTGACAGTAAAATTCAGCATTATTCTTGAGAAGAATCAATATTTTAGTCTAGCTGTCCTTCTTTGCGAATCGCGTCAAGCAGTCGTTGCGGAACTCTTCCCAACGGCCTTCCTCGATGGCTTTACGGGCACGTTCCATCAATTTCATATAGAAATAAATATTGTGAATCGTGTTCAAGCGAGAGCCTAAAATTTCACCACTTAAGAATAAGTGACGAAGGTAAGCCTTCGTATAATTGCGGCAAGTATAACAATCGCATTCTGGATCTAGAGGCGAACTGTCCTCACGGTATTCACTGCGCTTAATGCTGACTTTACCTCTCCATGTGAAGATGGTTCCGTTGCGTGCCACTCTTGTAGGCATGACGCAGTCAAACATATCAATGCCGGAATCAATCGCGATGATCAAGTCCGTGGGAGTCCCTACGCCCATCAAATAACGCGGCTTATTTGCCGGCATTTTCGGAGCTACATCTGGTAAAAGTTCGTGCATCAAATGGATAGGCTCACCCACACTGAATCCGCCCAAGGCATAACCGGGAAGATCCACCGAACAGATTTGCTCCATACTTTTTAATCGATGATTAAGACTTAAACCACCTTGGACAATACCGAATAGAAGACTCTCTTTGCGAACCATGGCATCGCGCGAACGCAACAGCCAACGGTAAGTCAAAGCCATGGATTTATCGATCTCTTCTTCGGTAGCTGGGTACTGAAGACATTCGTCAAACGCCATGATGATGTCAGAGCCTAAATCCATTTGGATTTCCATGCTCTTTTCAGGAGAGATGAAATGTTTCGCTCCATCTAAGTGCGAGCGAAACTCCACACCCTCTTCAGACATATTACGAAGCTGCGACAAAGAGAAAACTTGGAATCCACCCGAGTCCGTTAAGATCGGGCCGTGCCAGTTCATGAATTTATGAAGACCGCCCATTTTCGCAATCGTCTTTTCACCGGGACGCAAATGAAGGTGATAGGTATTTCCTAGAACAACTTGAGTGCCGCACTCTTTCAACTCTTCAGGAGTCATAGCTTTCACGGTGGCTTTCGTACCCACGGCCATAAACACCGGAGTTTGCACCGGACCGTGTGCCGTCATCAGCGTGGCACGACGTGCGTTGCCCGCAGTTTGATGAACTTTGAATTCGCCTAAAGTCATTGTTTTGTTTCCGTCCAGCACGAGAGATCTCCGTATGAAAAGAGTCGGAACTTTCGCTCAATAGCCCAGTGATAGCAAGCTTTTACTGTTTCCAGGGAAGAAAATCCAGCGACCAGGGCTAAGAGCGTGGACTGCGGCTGATGGAAGTTCGTTAAGAGGCGATTGACTACTTTAAATTTATAACCTGGTTGAATTAAAAGCTTCGTAAATCCACGGAAACCCTCTTCTGGGTTCCCTTGCAAAAGACCGTTTCCCACACTTTCTAGCGAACGCGTGGTCGTCGTCCCCAAGGACCAAACCTTGTGGCCGTTTTTACGAGCGTTATTCACGACCGCCCACGTGGCTGCTGAAACTTCCACGTATTCTTCGTGCATGTCGTGATCATTCAAATCTTCTGCGGTGACCGGTAAAAAAGTGCCTAAGCCCACGTGCAAAGTAACTTCACAAAGGACGACGCCCTTGGCTTTTAAGGCCTCCATGTCTTGTGCAGAAAAATGCAAACTTGCCGTAGGAGCTGCAAAACTTCCCGGAGTTTTTGCCCAGGCCGTTTGATACCAGGACTCATCAGCCTCTACAGTATGGCGCTGTTCACGCGCTTTTTGAATATAAGGCGGCAAAGGCAGTTCCGCGACTTTTTGGAAATAATCTTCAGTGACTTCCTGATTCAGTCGCACTTTTTGAGGACGACCTTTTTCCACTAAAGTCATGGTGACGCCCAACGGAAGCTCGAGACTAGAGCCGACTTTATATTTTTTTGAAGGAAATAAAACTTCCCAGTCTACGGAACTTGTTTGCTTAAGAAAAAGAATCTCGACGTCGCCAGCAAACACCCGGCGCTTTAAAACGCGCGTATTATTAACAACCAGCACGTCCCCTGCGGGAATCCGTGACATCAACTCTTGCAAAGTGATTTCTTGCGGAACTCCCCCTTCCACCCACATCACGCGAGAAGGCCTTTGCGGGGAAGTCGCAATCAATTCTTCAGGAAAACTAAAATCTAAATCTGCCAATTTCATGAGCCCCGTTCATACCATATTTTGAGGGTGCCTGCTTCTTTTTTGGGTCTACAGCGCATCATTGATGCAGCGTAGACCCAAAAAAGAAGCAGGCACCTTTCGGGAAAAGCAGGTATGGTGGTTTTTATATGGCTACGGGTCCTTTATTGCTTATTGGTTCGGCTTTTTTACATGCGGGATGGAATGCCTTAGCTAAATCCTCGCAAGATAAAGAAAGCTTTCTTTTTCTCACGATTTTATTGTCGGGGCTTTTTACTTTTATGACTGTGTTCGTATTTGGCCAGTTGGAGTTTCCGAATAATACGGTCGGTGCCCTGGGATTTCTTTCGGGAATTTTTGAAGGACTTTATTTTCTAACTTTGGCGAAAGCCTTGCGCACGACCAGCCTAGGAAAATCTTATAGCATCATGCGCGGTGGGGCGATGATCGTCGTCTGGATGATCTCGACCATCTTTTTACAAGAGCGCGCGGCTTTTTTACAATACTTCGGCGCATTTACAATTCTTGCCGGCATTTTTACTATGAATTTGGCGGGACGAACGAAAGACGATCTTTCGGTATTTAAGAAAGAAGATATTTGGTCTTATCTAAGCGCGGTGTTCATCGCCGGCTATCATTTGACCTACCATCAAGCTTTGGAAAGAGGCGCGGAACCGCGCACATTGTTTTTTATCGCGATGGTTGTGTCCCTGCCGTTTTTATTTTGGAGTATTCGAAAAAATCCGTTTGAAAGAATTCGCGACACCGTGAAAACAAAAGGTTGGACTGTGATCGCAACGGGAGCCGGCGCCACGGCTTCGTTCTTGATTTTCCTTTACGGCTTAAAGATTTCCGCACCGGGCTTCGCGATTTCTCTGCGCAACACTTCGATCTTCTTCGCAGTGATCTTTTCTTACTTCCTAAAAGAATCACTGACGAGAAAACAAATCCTCAGCGCCTGCGCGATCGGACTCGGCGCCTTCTTACTCAGTCTTTGAAAGGTGCCTGCTTCTTTTTTGGGTCTACGGCGCATCATTTGATGCAGCGTAGACCCAAAAAAGAAGCAGGCACCATAAAAAAGAGCCCTTACACTTCCTGTATAAGGGCTCTTTAAACTCGCAGAAAACAGGTTTTATAAAGTCAGTGGCAATGAAATACTGACTAAACCTAATTTATTTTTCAATTTGTTGTCGATCTCTCCTGAGATTGGACCAGCTTGTTCAATCTCGGAGTCGTCGTATTCAAGATCCATGTATTCAACGTTCAAGCTGACCATGAAAATCTTAAATCCAAGTCCGACTTTGGGCCCCTTCGCTCCTGTGAACTTGACGTCCACACCACCGCTTTCTTCGGGATCCAGTTCTCCGCCAAAGATGTATCCACCCCAAATGCGCAAACCGATGTTTGGCATTTGGCCACCTAAGATCACCCCGTACAGAGACGACTTGGCATCCGCATCATAATCAGTTGCCGAGTGCTCGAACTTAGGTTGTGAGTAAGATCCATCTAGGCCCATGAAGAAGACTGAGTCATAGTGATAACCCAATTTGAGATTCACACCCAACCCCTTCGTATTTCCGGTGGAATCGCCAAGTGGTGCCGGCCACTCTAACTCGTTATCACCTTTTTCATAAGTGATACCGGGTTCAATGTAAAAGCCAGCGTAAGATTGTGCGGATACAAGGAAACCTAAAACCAGCATTAGTACACTCAGATTTCTCATGTGAGCCTCCTTCACAGGTGTCATTAATTAGTAAATCACTATTCCATGTAAACCATGATCACAGCTTTAGAAGCTTTCGCTTTTTGACCAAAGAAACCCGTTTCGTCCTGAGTTTTAGGAGCTGAACCGCTTTGCTCTAGAGCTGTTTTTGTTTTTTCAGTTGGTGTTTTGAAGAATTTTTGAAGTGCGTTGGGTCTTTCAGTCATGTTGTAAGTATTGACGTCATTCACTGAAAGTTCTTTTTTCACGAAAGACTTAATGTTCTCGCCACGCTTCTTTGCAAGATCGATATCAGACTTCGACGCTTTCGTGTCTTTCGCAGGATATTCGCGGTCAGCCCACGCTGCCACTTTCAATTCGTCGATCTTGCCGCTTTCTTTTGCGGATTTAATCAAGCCGCGGATTTCTTCTTTTGCCGAGTCATTCAATGCCGATTGACCTTCATCAAAAGAAATTTCTGTAACCATAGATGCGCCCAAGTTTTTAGAAGCTGTTTCTGTTTCAGAGTCAACAGCTGCTACTGCCTTCATTGAAACCAAAGAGAGAAATGCTAAACCTACTGCTACTTTGTTGATAGTTCTCATTCTGAACTTCCTTTCCTTGATAATCAGAGAAGGCCCCACCATGGGGCCCTATCTGGTAAAACTACAAATTAATGTCTAACGTTTGTCAGAGCGTGAGCCGCCCATATTTTGACTTTGGTTTTGATTCGGACCCGTGGATCCTCGTTGATTTCCGGAGTTTGATCCCTGTTGGTTGGATTGACCGGTTTGGTTGGGATTTCTGGATTGGTTCCCTTGTTGTTGATTTGATCCTCCTTGCGAATTTCTGGACCCTTCCCCGAATTTGAGGGGTTGACTGGAATTTCCGGTTTGGGAACCGAACTGTTGTGGTTTTTGCGATCCATTATTAGTACCTCTTTGTTCAGGGCTTGTAGAAGGCGTCATGCTTTCTCCTTTTGTTTAATCGCAGTCACGACCATACGGGCTGCACATTCACTAGAGCAGGAATCAGACCAAACGAAAAAATGATTGAGATCGAATATAAAAGAATTAAACAGGAATTTTTCGACAAGCAGCCCAAGGTGCCCCAGAGCTTGCGGGGAAAATTTCCGCATGGGCTGCTTAAAGAATTGCAAGAATGAAAACTATTCTGTGATAGCCATCACGATGGCTTTTGAAGCTTTCGAAGGAGTTTTAACTGCAGTGTCTGTTGTGGGAACTCCCGCCACTTCCAAAGATTTTTTTACGCGCGCGTCAGATGTGTTCAACATCTCCTGCAAAGCATTGGGTCTTTCTGCCATACTATATGTTTCGACATCGACACCTTTACTCGCCCCTTCGATGTACTTGCGAATGGCCGTATTTCTTTTCTTTACAAGCTCCACTTCAGCTTGTGAAAGCTTCTCTGTGTGAGTTGATGGGTATTCAGAGTCTCCCCATGTAATGACTTTAAACTCTTTGATCTCGCCTGACTTCTTAGCTTGATCCATGACCTGTAAAATATTTTTTTTCATTCCGTCTGACAATGTCGCTGAACCTTTTTTGAAAGCAAACTCTGTCACGTATGAGGCTTCCTCTTCAGCTGCCACCTGTTTGGCTTCAATGCTTGGTCCCGCCGCCGCTGCTGTTTTCTCAGCCTCTTTCTTTTCATCCGTGGCACAGCCAAATACAAATCCTGAAATTAAAAGAAGAGACATCAGCTTCACGTTCATAACTTACTCCTTTTCTTCATTTGTGTTCTTATTCATTTTATATTTATTTTCCAGGCCCGTAGGCAGCTCCTTGGTATAGCCATGGGCTAAAGCGCTGCTCACAATGCCACCTTTATCTAAATTGAGTGTCCCTTTTTCGTAAGAAAAGTTCACCATGGTGGCGACAGTTTTGTCGGACTTTCTGCTAAAGATCAAATTGGCTAACTCTCCTGAAATTTCTATGCCGAAATGTTTGATGCCTTGAAAATCTTTTTTATTCCCCACAGCCTGCATGTCTTTTACAAATGGTTTTATATACCCTTTGAGTCCATTATTTTCTCCTTTGACCTCGGCGTACACATCCATTTTTCCACCGGTAAAGTTGAGAGGAAGTTTATGCGTTAAGAAAGGATTGAGCGAAGTAATATCGAACTCTTTGGCTTCAAAAGAAAGAAGCCATTCTGCGGGTGTTTTCCACTGATTGACTTCACCCACGGCGTACATAGTTGCGGAGTCTTGCAAAACGGCCTTAATCTTTGCCAAAGTGAGAGGATCTTTTTCTGTTGCCGTGGCATTGCTTATACGTCCGTCGATCTGGGTGATTTTAATCTTAAGCTCTTCCGGAAGACCTTTCATATCAGCTACGGCAACTTCTGAATTTTTAATATCGACGCGCGAGATGCGAATCGGTAAAACTTTTTTTCCCAACTCTTGCGTATCTTTTGCCGAAGCTTCCGCGTTCTTCTTTACGGCCTCCAAAAGCTGATCATTTAAATCAAACTTCATTCCTTCAACAACGATATCAGTTCTAAGATTTCCTTGAAACAAATCTCTCCATGCTAAAGAGACGTCTATATATTCAATCTTTAGAAAGCTGAGTGGTGGATCTTTAATTTTTGCTTCAATGGCCTCTAAACGATAAGCCCCGCGCAGAAAACTCAGGCTTAAGTCATCTGCGCGAATCAAAAATACCTTTGAGAAATCCCCCATGAAGACGTTCAATGGATAAAGAATCATGTAAGGAAGGGCTATGCGAAAGACAACGAGCAGGCAGATGATAATTATGAGTGTGCGTTTTTTCACTGCGGGCCTCCGAGGACGTTCTAAAAAGAAAAAGACCCCCTCTGGTCGAGGGGGTCTTTAAAGAACAGATTAAATCTGTGATGAGCGGTTCATATTATTAGCGCGTTCTTCAGCCGATTTTTGGCTGACCTCGCTAGAGCTAGAGACATCTTTAGCTCCACACGATTCAAGAATGCGTTCTGCTTTATCCTCCCAATCTGAATCATCGACGTGAACAGAAAGAAGAATGCCGCCCTCTTTAACAAATTTCTCATAACGTTTGGCTTCGTATTCTGGAATACCGATACCGACCAAGGCTCCGGCAACGCCACCAACGGCACCACCGACTCCCAGTCCGGCTAAAGCCGCCATGATAGGGCCTGCGGCAACAAGTGGGCCGAACGCAGGAATGGTCGCAATCGCGCCAATACCCGCAAGCCAACCTAATGTACCACCGACAACAGCACCAGTTCCGCTACCGATAGCCGCACCTTCCGGTGCTTTAGTGCCTTTTTCATGAGCGAATGTCGCTGTATCGCCTTTGTCAGGCATCAACACAGAGACATCCTCGGGGCGGAAGCCTTCCATCTTCAAAGTGCTTACGCAGCTTTCAAGTCCGGAACGATTTTGAAAAATACCGAAAACCACTTTTCTTCCTTGTTTTGGCATAACCACCTCCTAGTAGTTGCTACAATCTAGTAGTTCGAAACTTCAGTTTGATTATCTACATTTTTGGCGCCTTGAACGCCTTCAGCCAACTCTTCGACACGGGCTTTTTCCTGATTAGTGGCAACAGCCCCTTTGAGCGTTATATTGCCGCCTTCGGAAATTACCGTGATGTTTTTAGCACGAACAGAAAGGCCAGGGTCATTCACCAAGGACTGACGCACACGACGGGTCAAATCAGTATCAGACTGACCAGTGCCTGCTTGATCCATTGCCGTCACGCCCGCTGCACCGGCAGCTGCACCACCCATCGCCGCTCCAGAAGAACTCGATGAAGATCCGCTGCTGCCAGGTGAGCGCGATGTTGCTGAAGAACCCGTAGAAGAAGAAACTTCCGATGGATCACGACTCGCTTCAGATGTTGCCAAACTGCGATCATAGCTGCTCTCTTCAGCTGCTTGATTCACGGAAGTCGTATTCATGTTTTCCATTTCTTTTTCCAAAGCACTGCCTAAAGATTTTGTGGCTGCTTCTGTATCTGTCATGTTTTCTTTAACGGAAGTCGCCAAAGCAAGGGAAGAACTCAGTCCTACCGCCAGCATTGCAATAATACTTTTTTTCATAATAACCTCCAGTTGTTTCATCCTCGATTTTTGGGACCGTATTAATGATAGGCCAAGATCCATTTTCACTCATCGTGTTTGATAGCAGTAACCACGGCCCTGGCTGTGACGAATGTCACTAGATCATTCAAAAATGTAATGTGTTTTAGAGTGAATTCTATTTCATGCTGATGCTTTCAATAGCAATGCTCAGGAGGATATTACTATGGCACAACAGTCCCGTGGTTCTATGTATGGTCGCAACCAGGAAAGTCGTCCGCGCAAAATCGATGAGCGCGAGGATTGGTACGAGCGTGATCCCATGGATGAAAGGTCCGGCTATAGAAATGAAGTCCCGTTTTCTGAAGAACGCCGTCGCCTTCGCCGAGACGACCGCTCCGACTACTCACGTCCAACAGAATATTATCAAAAAAGAAACTATGACTCTTCATATGACTACACCGGAAGAGCTTACCCTCAACCGCGCTATCAGGGTTCTTCAGAATACCGCGAAGAATTAGACAGGGCCTATCGCCAAAACTCAGGGGAACAAAATGTCAACTCCCCTGCTTATGCGCCTTCTTCTGGATTCATTGGCTCCTCATCTTCTTCCAGCTATTTTACAAATCAACAAGAAGGCCAAGGTCAATACTACGGAAAAGGGCCACGTGGATTTACAAGATCAGATGACCGCATCAAAGAAGAGATCTGCGAGATGTTAACTCGGCACGGGCAAATCGATGCGCAAGATATTGACCTTGAAGTGGACAATGGCATCGTCACTCTTACTGGTACGGTTCCGGAAAGAAAAATGAAGCATTTGGCAGAAGACTGTGCGGAGCACTGTCTTGGCGTCAAAGACATAATAAATAATATTCGAGTTAAGAAGGAAGATGAAGAGAGTAGCAACGCTCTTCCCGCGTCCACAACCGTAGAAAAAACGACTTCCAAAAAAGGAAGAACGTCGTCGACACCAAGGCATTAAAAAGGAGGCAGTCATGACACCCTCATTAAAAGGAAAAAATATTGCGATTCTTGCAACCGATGGTTTTGAAGAATCAGAACTCTTTGAACCGAAGAAAGCTTTGGATGATGCTGGGGCAAAAACCACAGTGATTTCTTTAAAAGAAGGCGAAATCAAAGGCTGGGCGAAAACAGATTGGGGAAAGTCCATCAAGGTGGATTTAACCGTTGAAAAGGCCCGACCCGATGATTACGACGGCTTGCTTCTGCCTGGCGGCGTGATGAATCCCGACAAGCTTCGCAAGGAAAGCAAGGCTGTCGAGTTTACAAAAAAATTCGCTGACTCTGGTAAGCCCATTGCCGCCATTTGCCACGGCCCGCAATTACTTATTGAAACAGGCATGGTGAAAGGGCGTCGCATGACTTCGTACCCTTCCGTCAAGACCGACTTAAAGAATGCCGGAGCCACGTGGGAAGACAAAGAAGTGATCACCGACAATGGCTTAGTCACCAGTCGTAAACCTGAAGATATTCCAGCTTTCAATCGCAAGATGATCGAGGAATTTGCAGAGGGTCGTCACATTCAAAGACCAGGTATCGATGCTTCTATCTAATGTCATTCGTCAGATTATAATAAAAAACTTCCCACTTTAAATGCGGGAAGTTTTTTATTTTCCCCTCCTTAAGCAGGGCTTCTCTTCAAGATTTTTTGTCAGGGGTTTCGCCGAGGTTCAAACAGCGAGACAATGAAGTCTGCAAGAATATCAAGGAGGTTTTTATGAAAACTCTACTTATTGTCGCCTTAACTAGCCTCTTTGCAGCTAGCATAGGCATGGCACAAATGACGACGTCACCTAGTTCAACGGGAACTTCCACGGGCTCCACCACGAGTGGAACTACGGGAACAACCGGAACAACTGGCTCTGTGACAAGTTCTCCAACGGGAACAACAACGTCTACAACTACACCTTCAGGCACAACCACTGGTTCAGCCACAACTAGTACGTCAGACACGGGATCAACATTAGGTACTTCAACTTCATCAGTCAGTGGCGCTCCGATGGGACCTCAAGGCGCCCCTACAACAACGAATACACCTCAGACATCTCAAAACACTATGCAACCGGGACAAAGCGAACTTGAACAATCTCAGCTAGAAATGCAAAGAACTATGGAAGAAAACCAACGGGATTTGCAAAACCAAACAACTCCCACAACTCCTTCAACAACAACACCGTCTTCAACACCCGGTGGAACAAGCACCTTCTAAGGAGCGAAGACTCACGGGCGAAAAACCCGTGAGTTTTTTATACTTTCAAATCATTTTCAAAATAATCACAAAGAGAGTCGACGACGGATTCTAGTTTTTGGCTCTGTTCAAAAACCAAACGTTGCTCAAGATAACTGGGTGAAGCCATGTCTTTTTCAACGAGATCTTTTAAATACTGTTCATAGCGCATGGCTGCGGCATCTTCTTTCATCTCGTTGATTAAATCTAAAATATCCTGGCGCACCGATTTCGTATTGCCCTCGTTATCTACCAACACATCAGCATCCAAACCGAAACGAGAAGCACGCCATTTATTTTCACGAATAAACCAATCCTGTGGCGTAGGTCGGCTTTGTCCTTGATCCAACTTTTTTTCCAGATAGCGAGCTAGCAAATGAATAAAGGCCACCAGGCGACTGGTGCGGCGGATTCCAGGAAGACCATCACAAATGCGGATTTCTAACGTTCCGTAATTGGGGCTAGGACGAAGATCCCACCAGACATCTTTAAAGCTTTCGATACTTTTACTTTTCGTCAGCTTATAAATGATGCTTTCAAAGTCCGCCCACGATTCCACCTTGCAAGGATGTCCTCCCGCAGGGTGAGATTCAAAGATCGTTATTCGAGAAGACGCAAGCCCCGTGTCACGACCTGACCAATAAGGTGAACTCGCTGAAAGGGCCAACATATGAGGAAGATAATAAAGAAATTCGTTCATCATTTGGATGCAGCGATCGCCATCTTTCATTCCCAAATGAACGTGCAGTCCATAAATCATCAAACGGCGGGCGATATGTTGGTTGCGTTCAATCACATACTCATATCGCTCGGACGGATAATAAATACGATCCTGCCATCGTGCGAAGGGATGCGTGCCATTGGATGAAATACGCGCCCCGCTTTTTTGGCAAATGCGGTGAAGCTCCCGGGCAGAAAGCAAAAGTGTCTCTTCGACTTCTTGGACATTTTTGCAAATAGGAGTGTCGATCTCCAACATACTCTGGAAAATTTCAGGTTTTAAGTGAGGCCCTGGCAACGACCACTCATCAAGAATTTCTGGAGATATCGGATAGAGGTCGCGAGTTTGCGGTTGAATGATCTGCAATTCAACTTCAACCCCCAAAGTAAGGGACTCCGATTTTCCGAAGGCAATATTTGGTATCGTCATAAATTCACCCTACGGGAAAGAATCACCGAAGGGCAAATTTATATATATGAAAACGAACGATAACGCTCTGCTCGCGTTAATTTAGACCTCGGTCTAATTTTGAGTTCATGGGACTCTTGTAACCCGATTTCAAAGATGAAAGATCTAACAAAGACCCATCCGCAAACTGACACATGGTGATCATCTGACCGCTGATAGCCTCAGCACGCACCGTTGTTGCATTCAAGCTTTCGCAAGAAGAAGCGGTTGAACTAACACCGCTTAAATAGGCATTTAAAGATAAAGCGATTTTCTTATCTGTCTTATAGACGAAGAACTCGTCCGCACCGACAAAAGAATTATCAAAAGAACAAGTCCACAAGAACTGATCTTTAGTTCCTTCAACAACCAAACCTTGAAAGAAACCTTCCGCTATACGACATACGCGCATCCAAGGATTAGGGTTCGCCATTGCCGCACTCGACGAAAAACAAAGAACCATCAAAATCAAAATTTTCTTAAACATAGGGTCCTCACTGAGTGAGGCACGTATACCAGTGATTTCGGAGAATTCTCAAGAGGTTTTGAAAAAAAGGCGGCCCATCCATAGGTCTTCGCAAACACTTTTCTGTAAAAAGAAAGAGTGTAAAGACCTTAGACACTCCTATAAGTGTTGCAATCCTCATTCACGGTTTTTGTGGTATTCCATCGCGGTTTCTTCTTACTTTAGCGATTCGGGGCGGTCTCTGGTAATATCCACCCTGTTTTAACAACCTCGAATGGATAATAAAGGAGACCCTTATGAAAATGCTTCTTTCGGCATTTATTTTTCTTTCTTCTCTGAACGTATTTGCTGCTCCCGCACGTTCTCTTGAAGGCACTTACCAAGTGGCTCAAGGCTGCAAAGTTGATAACTCCCGAATCGGCGTTTTGCAACTTATGTACTTCGAAGGAACTCCTGTCACTGTCGAAACCGATTCCGCAAATGGAGTTTTGCTATTTACAGCAGAACACAACACCTTAGCATTGCCACTGACTTCAAGTTCAGAATTAGAGCACATGAACTTCGCAGACTATTATAAAAATTCAGAAGTGCGTGTCACTGAGAATGCGTATGCGATGCGAACAAAAGGTTCGGAATGGTCGACATGCGATAACTATCCATTTCCTGGAAGTCATCCTTGCCGTCGCAAATGGGATGATGCTGTCGGCATGAGCGTGAATGCTCAGGGTCAGTTGCTGATCCAATGGAAAATCGAGAACTCCAAAGGCACTTGTGTTCTAGAACGCCTGAAATAAAAAAATGGGGGAGGTCATCCCTCCCCCGGACTCACGAAGGGAACCACCAAACCTTCGAAGAGTCGCAAAATACATAGAATTTAAAACTCAATACTAAGAAGCCCTTTTATTCTTCACTTCCACCCTTTGGGGCCGGCGGGCTACTGTGACCCAGAGAGCGTACATCACGACTCCTGAGTAAAAGATGCAGAACATTGCTACGTCATGTAATTCAGTCATTGTCCTTCTCCTTTATTCGGCCTTCCCTGGCCTCGGAATCAAGCAGTGCCATCCTAGCGTCTTCTTGTTTCCGTCTTAAGAGCGTCCGTGCTCTTACTCATAGGACTGGTAGGCTACATATTCAGGTTAAAGATTTTTGCTAAAAATGTGTGCATTTTGAGGTCTAGGGGGTGATTTTATTGCGTATTGCAATATATTGACTCTGGGAAATGACAATGGTCTGATAAAGCCTCGCGCGCGGATGGTGGAATTGGTAGACACGTACGTTTGAGGGGCGTATGCGCAAGCGTGAGGGTTCAAGTCCCTCTCCGCGCACCACTAAATAATATTCCCAGAATAACTGAATAATTTTCCAGAATATCCGGAACAAGAAATCTTATCTTCCTGTTTAGTTGCCTTACCCTTTATACCCATTTGGCAATTAAAGAGGTTCAAATGAATTTAAAGGTTTTCCTGTCCCTTTTGGTGACTGCGTCTGTCGTTCACGCTCAAGAGCAAACTCCGCCGCTCACTTTAGAAGAAGCTGCGAAGCTTTATAAACCCACTTACAAAACTAACTTCAGCACTGACATGACGGCGTTCATGCAGAACTCACCCATCTTTAATGGTTTGGGTTTCGTTTACGTCAATCCAAACGGCGTATCGCCAAAAATCACTGAGACCGTAGTATTTCACACGAACACGGTGAAAGTTCCAGTGACGACAACAACGATTGTCGATGTCCCTTACACTTACACAGTCCCTGTTACGACAACAACAACGGTGACTGTTCCTTATACCTACACCGTTCCTGTCACCAGAACTTGGACAACGACATCGGTTGTTCGCACTGAGGTTGTTACTCCCTATAGCGTAGTTACCTCCCAAAGCAGTCATTTCGACATGCAGTTTGGTGGTGGCTACCTTCCATCTTGGACGGTCTCAGACGTTATTGACCAAGTCCTAGCCAATGCAGGTCAGTTAACACCTTCGGAAACCCAAACATTTAATGGTGCAGACGTTTCAAACTATTGGGTTATCAATGGAGCGCCAACAAGCGCTCAAGATGTGCGTGATGCACTGAAAAACTCTGGGACTAAAGCACCTTGGACAAAGGGAGCTGTCGATATTTCCGGATACACCACAACGGGCGTTTCCAACGCGAATACAACAACAACAATTTCAAATCCTGCCGATTATGTTGATGGGTCCGGCGTATTACATCGCGCTCGCACGATCACGGTGTCGACCTATTCCGCAGTTGAAGACAGATCCAAAACGACAGTCTATGGTTGGGTCGATACCAATGGAAACGGCATCGTCGACGACACTGACAACGTGACTGTACTTACTAATGGCTCCTTCCAGGGCAATGCGACTTCAACAACGACGACTGAAACCGGTGAACGCGTCACGTTTACTGATGAAACAGTGACGGAACATCATTCCGAAACTGTTTTAGAAGAACGCACAGGAACACGCGAAGAAACTCGTACGGAAACGCGCGACGAAGAGCGTACAGGCGTTCGTCAAGAAGAGCGTTCAGAAACTCATGAAGAAGAACGCACTGAAACGACACAAGAAGTTGTTCGCAATAAAAAGAACACCTGGAAATTCAGCTTCTCTCCTATTCTTTCGTTAGATATTCAAACGCCAACGAAGATCACGAGCTTGGATTCTCAGTTCGTAGTCCCTACTGTTTCTCAGGGAACAAGCCGTAAATTTATCGAACCTTCTTCTTCAAACAAAGGCTTCTTGGTTGAAAAGAAAATGGCTGTTACCGGAGCTATCGGTGGCGCCGTGGTTGCTCAGTATTCTGCTTGGAAACCAGGAACCGCTTTGACCTTGGGCATGGCTCCTATCGCTGGAACTGAAAAAACATTCCGTACGATTGTTAAAACAGGTTATGAAGCGGAAAATGTTAAAGTTCCTTCCGTCCCTTCTTCATTGAATGACCTTAAAAAACTGAAAATCGGTGACTCTATCAGCTTTGCGCAAATGGGTGGAGTTATGTTCTCTGCCGGTGCAGCGTACGTGGCCTTAAACGTAGGCGTTAACTACATCGCCATTGGTCAGTGGAAAACAGACATCCAAAAAGTAAACGACAATATCTACTATGTGAACCGCACTGCGCTTAAAATGAATAACTTCGGTGCTTCTATTGGTACGACATTGACGGTGGCTTATTCTGCCAACCAATTTAAATCCACAGACTCTCAGTTCTCGTGGGTATTCAACACAGCGGACTCTCAAGGCGCGAAAGCTTTGGAAAACTTCGTATTCAAAGGGATTGCCCTGGACGCTCAAAAGTTGGTGAACACGACGGGCGAAAAAGTCGTCATGGCGGTTACGAAGCAAGACAATATTGCTCGTGGTCATATGCGCACGATCAGCATGGGTGTTCCTTATATCACAGCTAGCTGGGGTAAAGGTCGCATCAACCAGACTCAATTAACTCAATACTTCCCTGACAATACTTTGGGTGACGCGAACTATTCTGTTTATTTGAAAGCGCGCGACAGTCGTATGTTCAACTGGATTGAGAACTCAACAGTGGCGTTCTCTGCAGGCCGCTACAATGTTCGTGACGTGAATACGAACGAACTTCAAGACTCTGGCTATATGGGTCAGTTCATCGTGTCTTACACGGATACGCACACGAAAGGCTCTGAGCTTCAACGTGTCGTGAACCAACTTGTCGCTTTAACGGGAATGCATAAAGAGCTTTACGTTGAAGTTCCTAAAATCGGCAACTTGGGTTACGGAGCTCTTTCATTCCAACTGACTTTTGATAAATCAGCGACAGACTTCTTAATGGCCTTGGCGACAGACCGCATGGCTTCAAGAAAACTTGAAAGAGATGCGCAAGTGTTCCTGAATGGTTACGTGCGCGGTAACGGATTTGATCGCAGAAACAACTCTTCTTCGACCGATCCTATCGGCATGTGTGGCACGATCTACAACAACGTTATCGACACTTGTATCCGCCAAGCTCAAGAAGCAACATTGGATGCCACAGGTGAAGCAATCGTGAATCTTCGTGATATGAAGGCCGCTTTGGATCGTGGTGATCGCCGTGCGTTTACGACAGCTTACGCTGACTTCGGTAAATCTTTGACAGCAAGTCCATTTACTTTCCAAGCCGTTCTTTCTGCAGCGGTTGCAGGAACTGCGGGTAAAGGGGTGAGTTCTTCTTACAACGTGTCTGGAACACGCATTAAAAACTACTCTTTAACGCCTTCTTGGGATGCGGCTTTAGTTAACGAAGTAAATCCCCTTGTTAAATAACGCTCGATTCAAATAAGTTCGTCTTAAAGGCCAGGAATTCCTGGCCTTTTGTTTTTTACCAAACGTCCGCCCTTCCATCTTTATCTTCACCCCTTCCGTTGATCTGATGACGTAGGGGATCTGATGGTGAATCGTTTTAAAGATTTTTTTAAATCAAGTCTGATGGCTGCAGCCAGCGTCATTCTGCCTGTTCTACTTTTAATATTTCTTTTTGAGAAAATCCTGATCACCTTAGAACGCTTGGCAACCCCAATAGCTCAGGCTCTGTTCCCTGCTCAATTCTTGCAAACCCCGCACGCAATGAAACTGGCGATCATATTGATCTTTGTGCTTCTATCCATGCTCCTAGGTTTTATCGCCCAGACCGAAAAGGGCCAAAAAGTGGGACGTTGGCTCGAAGAAAAAACTCTGGGTCACTTTAAGATGTATCATGTGATGAAAGAGTTTTCCGAAAGACTGATTCCTTCTAAGACTAATAAACTTTTTGAGCCCGCTTTACTAACACGCACGGACGAGATGAACGCTCTCGTCTTCATTGTTGAGTACCTTGATGACGAAAGAGTGGTGATCTTCGTTCCGGGCGTTCCCACCGCCTTTAGTGGGAATCTTTATGTGGTGCCCCGCCTAGACGTAAAGATCTTAGACGTCCCGGTCATGGACGTAGCGAAAGTTTATTCCCGTTGGGGCGTCGGATACTCGAAGATCATCAAAACAACCAATACATCAAGCCGCCTCCAAGGCATCGAACGCAGCCGGATGAACTGAGTGTCAAATCTGTCAACACTCCTGAATTTTATTCCTCTAGGGAAACCCTCTTTTTTGCGGTATAAAGCGACTCGCAGTTCGAATCATTTTAGGAGTTCCATATGAAAAAAGAGTTATTGGCTAGTGTTCTTACGTTGACAGCAGGCATGGCAAGCACGGTGTCTTTTCCGCAAACGGCTTTAGCTAAATCGACGATCGTTGAAAAAGAATTTGCGAAAAACTTTGTTTTAAAATCTGCGAACAAAGCCCGCTACACTGATAGCGAAGGTAAAGTGGTGGTGGGGCATCTGTATCTTTCGATCGAACAATCTCCGTTGACTCCGGACTCTCAAAATCAATTGCGCGGTGAAATGACAGGTGTTTTCTATTTTGAAAGTGACGAAGCGACAGAAGAATATGATGGCGTTAAGTACACGACAAAGATCGTATTAGCAGGCGATGACGGTGAAGTCCTTTTGGATCGCACTCATAAAAGCCGCGACGAAAATCGTTATTCTCTTTATGGATGCAACTCGACTTTGACTTATTGTTCTCCTGAAAACTATGAACTGACATTGGCACCAGGAAAACTTGCAACAATGAATCTGCAGTTTTCAGCCAACATCGGTATTGAAGTTGAAGAAGTATGGCAAGGGGGCTCGCAATGGTCTCCGTATGCTTACAATGCTAAGATGATTGAAATCAAAAAATAATGAGTGTTTGGCTGGAGCGTCTTTCACGCGGTTTTACCGAAGCTGAATCTTCGCAGATTCAAGCAGAGATATTTAACGTCAAAGGCCTTCAGCTGGAATTAGATTCTCTTTCAACGGAGCATCTTCAAGAGGGGCTGATTCGCATGGCCCCTTACCGCCTTAAATATTCCGGAAGTCTTCGCCATGGGCGAGTCGAATCCTGGCAACAAGCCAACTCTTATGTAGCCGAAAAAATCCAAGCCAACGAAGCTCCGACATGGCAAGACATCTTAAATCTCAATGCCCTTTTAACTAATCAAGTGAAGTCAGAGATTCGCACCAAGCCTGTCTATCTAGGACCATTTGAGGCTTGCCCGCCTGAAGATCTTGCTTTGACTCTTCAGCACTTTGAAAGAGACATTCTAACGAACAAAGCTCAGCTTGATCCGCTCATCGCAACAGCTCTTTGCCAGTACTGGCTAGTGAGCTTGCATCCTTTTGAGGATGGCAACGGTCGGACGTCAGTTCTTTTAAGTGACTGGCTCTTAGGACTTAATGGCTATTTGCCTATGAGCTTTGATACGAAGTTAGATGGCATGGTCGCAACTCTCTCTAGCGATCGAGTTTCTGCGACGCCGGGAAATGCTGTTTTGAAACTTCTTACGAATGTTCAACGGTCCTATCGACTGGTTTTGAATGACGCCTAGGTGCGCTTCATTCTAAAACCTTGCATCATCATTTTATCGATCAAAGCTGCTGGCAGTAGGCGACTCATCAAAGAAAAAATCTTTACATTCTTTCCTAGAAGATAGTAGCGTTCCGGCGATCTGCTTTCTATGGCGTGAAGCATGGCTTTTGTTACTTCCTCGACCGGAATCGCAGTTTTCACCGTATCAAGAACGCCCTGCTTTAAAGCTTCTAATTGAGGCCCGTAAACTTTGCGCATTTCTTCGCTCATGCCCTTTTGCTGATCTTCGCTGTGAGAAATTGATTTTGACCAGATTTCCGTGCGCACCGGACCGGGTTCGAAAAGAACGACTTTTACACCTAATGGCAAAAGCTCTCTTCTTAAGGAATCATTGAAAGAACGTAAGGCAAACTTGGACGAACAATATGGCGACAAGAACGGTGTGGAAATTTGACCACTGATCGAGCCCACATTGATAATACGACCTTGGGTTTCCCGCAACAGCGGAAGGAATATTTGTGTCAGTCGAACCGGTGCAAAGACATTCACGTTAAAAAGATCCTGCCACTCTTTGAGTGGCAAAGCTTCAATCGGGCCACCTACCGCAACCCCGGCATTATTCACTAATATCAACTCATCTTGAGTGTTAACTGTACGACGGATCTTTTCGAAAGCATCTTGAATATCTTGTTCATTGGTAACGTCCAACTTTAAAACTTCAAGCTGCTGGGGAAAACGAGATTGCAAAGACTGTAAGACTTCAGGCCGCCTGACACCAGCCCACACTCGATAACCTTTTTCACAAAGGCTCTTTGTTAGATCAAAACCAATCCCCGTAGAAGCTCCTGTTACCAAAACTTGTTTCAAGCAAAACTCCCCGCTAATTCTTTGGTATCATGGAGCCCATTCAGTGTCCATCTTCACTGGACTCTATCACAAGGGTCTTCACTTTAATTTGACAGTCCGTTTAAGAGACCGTCGTGCTGATTGTAATCTTGCTTTCTAAAAGGTTGTGAATAGGACACCTTTCCAGAATATCTGAAAGACGATCGCGCTGTTCTTGTGTGAGATCACCGCGATAAGAAATCTGACGACTGATTTGAGTTTCTTCCCCTTCAGAGACAATTTTAACAACCACATCTGTGGACTCTAAGGGGATGCCCTTTCGAGCCGCATACATCTGCGCAGTTAAAACCGTGCAAGCCGCCAAAGCGGCTTCCACGTACTCGTGAGGATTGGGACCTTCATCGTGTCCTCCTAATTTTTCAACAAGCCCGGCAACGAAGTGATGATTTCTGACTTTGAGTTCAGCCACCATGGCGTCTGATTTTCTTTGCGCTTTAACCATTTGCTGCCTCCATTCTTAATTCTGTTTCTGCCTTTTCAGGAACTACTGACAAGAGAGCATTGAGTTTTGAGTAGGCCAAAATAAATTCACCATCGTAACCCAAGTAACTCTGAATGCGGTCCCTAATAAGCGAGCCCTCGTGCTGCAAAACAAACACTATTTGATCTCGCACGTCCTGTAAATTCCAAGCTGGGACTTCTTCTTCATCGAGGAAGGCGTCCACATCGGCTATCAAAGTTGAAAAGGGTCTCATCCATGCAAAATTCTCGTCTTGGGTTAACAAAAAGAGGAAATCGAAAGAAGAGAGTTTTCTTTGCAAAAGCTTTTCCGCCTCCAAGCGTTCTCTTTCTAAAAATAGACGGTGAAGATTTTTAAGCTCTTTGTTGATTTCTTGCATTTGCCATTTCATGGCGCTCTCCTTTTAAGGAAGGTCGAAAAGAATAAACTCTGCGCCTTCGCTCCATTGAACTTTCAAGCGTTCAACTCCGGTAATTCCGGCGCCGTCGCCCGATTTTAAAGTTTCCCCTTCCACTTGCACATCGCCTTTGATCACTTGCACCCACAGATGGCGATGTTCATAAGTTTTCAGAAGCTTTTCTCCGGCGTCTTGGGCTTTGGCCGCGTACATATCCACGTCTTGGTTGATGGTGATAGACCCGTTACGACCATTTTTGGAAGCCACTAAAACAAGATCACTGCAGGATAAATCACTTCCGAAAAAAGTTTTTTGCTCATAACCGGGAGTCAGCCCTTTTTCTTGCGGCTGAATCCAGATTTGCAAAAAGTGCGTCGTCTGATCGTGAAGATGATTGTATTCAGAGTGACGAACTCCTGTGCCCGCGCTCATGCGTTGCACTTCGCCAGGTTTAATGATGGTGCTATTTCCCATGGAATCTTTGTGCTCTAAGGCACCTTCGATCACATAAGAAATGATTTCCATGTCCCGATGCCCGTGAGTATCGAAACCTGTCCCACCTTCGATGCGATCTTCGTTGATCACACGCAGGACGCTAAAGCCCATGTTTTTTTCGTCATAATACTCGGCAAAAGAAAAAGTGTGGTTTGAGTTGAGCCAACCGTGGTGAGCCTGTCCGCGTTCGTTTGATCTTCTTACTTGAATCATATGTTTCTCCCTATGAAGAAGAAACTACCGTCAAGTTAATATAAATGATATTTCTTATTTTTTATGAACTATATACATGTGATTTATATAGTTTAATCACAGTTACCTTCCCAGCGCCCCGCCTGCAAAGAACCGTTGCTCCAGCTTGACCAAACGCCAGAGGTATTATCCCGCACCCGCACTTGGAAAGTCATTTCTGAACCTCCGCAGCGACCTTCTAACGATAGACTATTGCTAGTCCCGCCACCGGTGACGATACCTGTAGAACCCATCCCGCCGTTGTTATTGCTAACTGTGCCTAGAATCCATTCATAACTATATCCACCACTTCCCACGCCACCGGCGGGCGTGATGGTTGCGGTGGTTCTCTGATCTCCCAATGACCCGAAGCTGACGGTGCTATACGATATACTTAAAGAAACCGCGGCATAATCCTGACAGGAAGTGATGGTGTAAGATCCTGCCATACTTCCGTTGGTACAACCCCGCGCCTGCGACAACGATGCACAAGTTGTGGGTGCCACAGCGTAAGTCGCCGAATAAGCAGTACCTAAGAAACCATGTGATACATTACCCCAAGGTGTTCCCGTACAACCATCGTTACACGCTACTTCATTAAAGCTTCCTGACAGCACTCCATCTGTGCATGTGCGCGTCTCTGCAATAGCAGAACAAGCAGATGTTGGAGCGGACTGTGAAAAACCCTGGACTGTTGCTCCGTGAGCTAGTGCTCCCCATGGTGTGCTTGTACAAGAAAGTGCGGCACGCGTTGTCACTGACCAAGCGTTGGAAGTGACGTTTCCTAAAGTTACCTGGGCCGTCACCGCCGTAGAGAAGGACGAAGATGAAGTGCGGCGGATCGTGATCGTATCCCCGGGCATAAAGCCGCCTACAGAAGTGCCACCCCAAACGCCGTTGCGCGCAATCGCTGAACAACCCGTGCAATTAGCGATAAGTGGACCATCAAAGCCACCCAGGGTGAGAGTATTTGAAGTGGTCAACGTAGAAAGCTCCACACCAGACTGAGCTGCGAATACTAAAGCATCTGGCGTGTTATCTGTACAGTGATCGCCACTTGGATCATAGCCGATGTCACAAGTTAGAACCGAACTTACTGGACAGCTGTTAGCACCACTTCCCGAACCAGAATAGACCACCGCCGTTGCGTGAACGGGAACATTGGTACATGCAAAGCGTGTGTCGTTATTCGCAGGGGAATAAAATCCTGAACCCACATCAGCACACGCGCTTCCGTCCCAGTATTTATCCGTGGCACACAACGCACGACATGTAAGACCATTTTGCGTGTAATTCGTTTCACACGTGTCGATGCTCACGATCGGACACGAGTTGCTTGTTAAACCCGAACTTGCGCCATAGCTAACACTTGCAGCGTGTGCGGGTTTATTAGTACATGCTGTGACTGTGTTAGCTCCGGCACTATCAACATAAGTACCTGTACCGGCACTCACACAAGAAGCCGAGATACTGTTTGATGGCTGATAAGTCCCTGGTGCACACTGCACGCACGAACCGGAACTTAAGTAATTTCCCGGCCCGCACTTCACGGTCAGAACCTGGATGCCGGATGCTGACCAATTTCCTGCTTCGTCACGTTCTTGCACATACAACGTATGAGTCCCAAAAGCGACATCACTGACGGAGGCATAACTCAATGACGTCGTCACCGTAGCGCCTGAAGAAAGATCTGAATCATTAATTTTATAGCGATAAACTCCATTCCCGCCGCCACCGCCACTCACCCACGTCCATACGGGGCGAATACCCGCGTCCGCGGCGGCTGGCAATAGCGGTGGATTTGGAGGAACGGTGTCAACACGAATCGCGATAGCGTCTGGTTCAGAATAAGGATCCTGACTTAATGAATTGAGAGAACGCACTTGAATCAGATGATCGGTTTCGGGATTTCCTGTTAACACCGGAAGAGTTAAAGACCAAGTGCCTGAGGTACAAGAAATCAGAGCGTTGTTCCAAGCTCCACCGCCAATTTTAACTTCCATTCCGTTTGTTTTTTCAGACAAACATGTGCCTTGTAAGAACGGAGTCGTATCGTTTGTTACAAAGTCGCGACCGCTATTTGATGTGATAATAGGCGAAGGAACAGAAGGACGCTTGTAATTCACTTCGTAAGTCGTTGGAACGGCCTTTCCATCCGGATAAACTGAAGAGGCTTCAAACAGAATCAGTCGATCATTGTTTGGATGGGGGACCTTGTAATTCACAATAAATGTTAATGTCGAAGGATCGCAGTTGGCATTTAAAGTTTCGCCTTCTACAAGAAGACGGACCTGCAAAACGTCTTCGGGACACTGCCCTTCGAGTTCCAACAAAATTTCATCCAAAACAACTTCATTGATTTTATGAGCCGTCACCGTAGGCGGCAAAGAAACAGACTTATGTAATGCAAGCTCTAGCGTACAGCCGGACGCGAAGAAAGAAGTAAGCAAAAGAAGTTCCCGAATACGCACTAGTGACTTCATCTTAAACTCTTCGGCGAACATTGCGGAATTTAAAGGTACACTCTGCTATGGTTTTGTCAGGATTGTGTTAGGAAGTGTCCTAGCTTGAAACGAAAATCCCATCGCGATGCAGTTTCTAGAGATAAATTCTAGAAAACTTTTTCTCGCAACATCACAAACGTCGAGCAGCGTTTTTCTTTACTTGGTCTCGTTAACTCCTAGCTGGAAACACCGAAATGTTACCATCCAAAATATGAGGAGGACGTTTCGATGAACAAAACAAAGCATTACGAATATTACGGGCATGAATTCAAATCTTACTTTAAACCTGTAGGTCATGGCTATGAAGTGGGGTTTACATTTGAAGGCAAACCTTTGTTTGTCGGAAACTTTGTACATAAAAAAGAAGCTATGGAATGGTGGCGTTCTTTCAATCAGGAAATACCCTACTTCTTTAGCAAGTATGAATTCCCAGTCGACGGCCCTCATCAATGGATGACAAAGTTCTTTACGAACTACATGTACACTTGCTACTACGCTTGGTTAGACAAAAAATTCAACAAGTATACAAAAGAGTACACGAAGTCGTTTGAAAGCAATGTGAAGTTCTATAAAAAGATGCAACCCGTTTGGAAAAAACGCGCTGAAAAACGTGCGGCTTAATTAAGGTGCAAGCTCTGCGGAGACGGCTGAACTGTCTCCGCCATAGCCTGCGTCTCCCCATGTGACCACCGTCCCGTCTGTTTTTACGGCAGCAAAAGCTTTGCTAGTCGAATATATTTTTACGACATTGGAACTTAATGCGGCAGCCACACTACTTGAGTCGCCACCATAAGAAGGATGCCCCCAAGTCACCACCGATCCGTTTGACTTAATCGCAGCAAAGGCATTTCTGTTCGCAAAAATTTTCACTACATTGGAACCTACGGCCGTCACCGATGTCGGCGCTGTCCCACCGCAGTTTGAAGATCCGCAGGCTGTACCACCCCACGCAATCACGCGACCATCCTGAGTTAATGCCGCAAAGGCATATTGAGTAGCGAAAACAGCCGCAATATTTCCCGCGGTCGTTGCCTCGGTTGGTGCAACACCGCCAGCGTCTGAGCTTCCCCAGGATACAACACTGCCATCATCTTTTTTCGCAGTGAATGCCGAAAAACTTGAAACCACTTCCAGGACTCCAGCTCCAGGAACCGTCAGCTCTGAAGGTGTTATTCCTCCATTAAGGCCTCCGGCTCCTCCACCCCAAGCAACAATAGAACTATCAGACTTTAAAGCCACGAATGCAAAATTATTACTGAAGAGTTTCACAACATTTGTGGAAGCAACAAGCTCCGCAGGCAACGAACTCCCATTGGAAGAGTTACCCCACGCTACGACAGAGCCATCGGACTTCAAAGCCGCGAAAGCGCCGTCGTTCGACTTCACACTCACAACTCCTGAAGACAATCGCGAGGCCACAGTCGAGCTATTTCCCCCGATGGAACTCGAGCCCCAGGTCACAACAGAACCATCCGCCTTGATAGCGGCAAAGGCGCCGGTGTTACTCACAATGCTTTTAACACTGGTCAATGCGGCACTGACGGAAGAAGAATCCCCTCCAAGGGCACCATTACCCCAAGTGACGCCAGAGCCATCCACTTTTACTGCCGCAAAAGCAGAACCCGTTCCATAGACGTCTTTAACTCCGTAGCTCAGTTGACTGACAACAGTTGAACTAGATCCTCCTGCAGCGCTATCCCCCCAGGTCGCAACAGATCCATTGGCTTTAACTGCAGCAAAGGCAATCGAGGTCGAAGCCACCTTCACGACATTTGCTGAAACATCACTTGCAACGGCAGAGCTATTACCACCCCAACTCGACTCACCCCAAGTGATCACCTTGCCACCTTTCACGGCAGCGAAGGAATAAAGATTCGAATAGATTTCAACTACAGGTAAGAGAAATGTTCTACTTATAGAACTTGAATGACCGACAGCATCTGTCAGAGTCGCCGTCAAAGACACAGAATTTGCGGACACCGCACTACTAAAATCAATTAAGGCGTTCCAAGTATCGGCGGTGCACGTCACAATACTTTGAGTCGGCCAGTTAAATGAGATGGTCTTACCATTCTCACTGCAAGTACCAGAAACAGAGGCCCATTGTGTTCGGCTCGGAAACTGAAAGTTCTCTGCCGGTGAAGTAATGATCACAGCTGGTGCAATATTATCAATCGTCACTGGCGATAACAAAAGTTGAGCTGCATGATTTCCAGCTTCATCTTGTGCCGTGTTTTCGTTCACCGTGACTGACAGCGGCCCATTTCCGGAACAATTTGTAATAACGATATTTCGACTATCACCCGTCCCATTCACAGCGACACTGCAGCCCACCGATGCCCCCGAAAGAACAATATCTGACGGTGACAGTGAGATAGTCGAAAAGCCGGAGTATCCCAAGCTCCATGAAAATGTCGAGCTCATAGATCCCGCACTCACAGGCATAGCGGCAACAGTGATTTCTGGAGCCGTTAAATCCACTTCAATCGAGTCCGTCAGAGTGCACGACGTCACATTACCCGCGGCGTCTTTGGCTTTTAAATAAAAGGTTTTAACTCCTTCACCACTCAAAACCGCAACATTACCGGAGGCAGGTCCCCAAGCTCCACCCGAGTTACAGGTGGCATCTTCTGTCACATAAACTTCAGCAATGCGTTCCCCGGTTACTATGTAGGGAATGCTTAAAGAGTTAGAATAAGCATCGCCATTTTTTAAAACAAACGAAGTGATTGTCGGTGGCACAATTTGGATGGAGATCGTGAGATTTTGCTCTTCAATAGCAAATGTTCTTTTGCTGCCTCGCCAATTTAAATTTCCCGCATTGAGCTTGATACGAACATTTGAGGCGACAACACCATTCTCCACCGCGACTGAAACCAGAAACGAACAGACATTGGTGTCACTATCACAGGATATGTCTCCTTCACGCGTGGCGTTTTGAATTTCGAACATCTCTGCTTTCAACGAAGCGGCATCTGCCATCTTCGGCAATGCCAACGACACAGGAATCCCAGTTATTTTGTTTGTCGGATTTGCTGGCGTGGATAAACCCACATCCAAAGTTTGCGACGCGAGCATTTGAACTTGGAGATCTCGCTCTGTACAAGCCTGCAAAAGAAAGCACAGGCACAGCAGGTAAACCCTGCGAAATACTTGCGCATTATTGAAAAGACGATCCACAGTTTGCACATAGACTTATCGGCACAATACACACTTTCGTCTAGAGTTTTGGCACGGTATTTTTCAAGCTCTCCTCATTCTGAGACAGACCTGATTCAGAACGGGATTTCCACAAAGACAGACCCACCTGACTTTGTAGGTTTACAGCCTACAGCCTCCTCCCCGGGAGGGATTCTCAACCTGCTTTCACTTGCTAAGAATTATTCTCAACAACTAGATTCCCCGCAAATTCCCGCCTTATCCTAAAGAAGGCGGAGGTGTTCAGTGCGAGTGGTTCGTTTAGTTTCCGGAAGCGACTGTCAAAGTTCACAACTCTCAGTAGAAGCCGTTAAACTTATTAACGCGATCGATACGGATCGTGCGAGGTCAAAGGATGTCGCAAAGCTCTGCTGCCAAGCGGGACTCTGCCCGGTGATCTTCATCAATAAAAACACAAAAGTCCGCTGAAAGAGATGACGGCCCCAATCAGGCGACATATACTTTCCGTATGAAAGAAAAAGTCGCCATTCTCGGAGCCAGTAAAAATCCAGAACGTTATTCTTACCTCGCAATGAAGATGTTGCGAGAATACGGACACACGGTATTTCCCGTAAATCCTGGCTTGGACGAAATCGAAGGCGTCCCCGTTGTCGCCTCACTCAGTAATCTTCAAGGTATCGATACGGTCACTCTTTATATGAATCCTAAAAATCTTGAACAGCATGTCGACAAGATCATAAAACTAAAACCACGTCGTGTGATTTTCAATCCGGGCACGGAGTCGCGAGAAATTGAAACCGCATTGCAGAATGCAGGCATTGAAACTTTAGAAGCCTGCACGCTCGTGATGCTAAGAACCAATCAGTTTGAAAAATAAGCCCTTGAAGTGCCAGGCGTTGTTTATCTGTTCAACGCCTTTTTTTGTTAGTGCCGCGTTCACATCTTTACCATCTCATAACGAGACATCGTTCTAAGTCCTCAAATAAACTTAAAAATCTCCTCACACTTTTCTTGCTCCTTCGGCACCGTCTTTGCTTTGTTAGAACTGCAAACAGGAGATTCAAATGAAAACAAAGATCTTTGTTACCGCTGCTTCTATCGTGATGGGTTTTTCATCAATCGCTTCTGCAAAATCCTTTAAAAGCATGCGCAACAATCAAGGGGCCGCCGGATATTCCCGCATGGATGCCATCGAACCACGATCTTCTTTCGTACATTTGGAACCTGTTATTGGTTACACTTCTTCAACATTCGGTGGCGTTGAAGGAAAAAATGGAGCGGAATTAGAAACTATCGGCGGCATGCAAGCCGGTTTAGGTTTGCGCTTAGGCCGATCTCAACTGCAGTTTGAAACAGGTCTCTATTATTCAGAGCGTGGAGCCAAACTTTCTTATCCTTATAGCTCTGACGATGTGATTGTTGCACCGGGCAGAGCAGCGTTTGATTACAAATTTAAGTATCTGGAAGCCCCCCTCTACGTTCGATATGCCTTTCAAGACCCAGAAGCCACACACTTCTTCATTAAAGGCGGTGGCGTTGTCGGACTGCTACAAGAAGCGAAAATGACCGGCACGGGAGGTCTTACAGGCAGCGTAGACATCAAAGATTCAGCGAACGAAACGGATTTTCGCGCAGGCCTCGGAGTCGGCGGCGTTCTTCGCATCAACAATATGTTTTCAGTCCTGATTCAAGGTGACTACCAATTGGGCTTAAATAAAGTAAATAAAGAAAGTGCTGAAGGAACAGAAATCAAGAATAGCTCCGTAGCTCTTTCCACTGGTCTTGTATTTGATATCTAAAGGGATATTAATGAAGTGCCTTCTCTTATTCTTAGCACTGACTCTTCAAGGACTTTCCGCCTTCGCGGCAGAAAGTCTGAAACTTTTTGAATGGCATGTTAGCGAAGCCATGGCGCCGCTGATTTTGCCAGTCAGACAATCAGAAACACCCGAACAAGCAGCACAACGGTATTTAAATAATTTAGGCAAAAACCCCGACCTCATGGAGCTATTTGAAGGACGTGTGCCCGCTTTACCTTTGCACGGCTTTAAAGCTCTCTCGCAAGAGGACCGCGAAAGTCGCGCTCTTCTTATTGCCAATCTTCCCAAAGACTACACACGCAATTCTTTGCGTGTGCAAAATTTCAAACGCATTTTCCAACAATCTCGACAGACCTCTTACATTCTTCCCATCAACGCCAACCTTGGCTTGAGCCAGGAAGAGACTCGGGAACTCTTTAAGCAGATCGCCGAAAAGTTCCCCATGATGGTGGCTATGGGCGGCGATGATGTCGACACCCACCTTTATAAAAAAGAGAACTTTCATTCGCGCAACACCATTCCCGCTCGTGACCAATTCGAAGTGGCACTTATCAAGTCTTATGTTGCACAAGAAAAAGGATTTCTTTTAGGAGTATGCCGAGGATCTCAGATCACTTCGGTCGCTCTGGGATATCAACTTATCCAAGATATTCCTTTTCACATCGGCGACAAAGTCGCCCATGGCAATGACTGGCACCCTATTGACGTCGTGGAAACGAAATACAACCTTTTAAAACCATTTGCTGACGGAAATATGAAAATGACCGTCAATTCTCTTCATCACCAGTCGGTGATTTTTAAAGAAGGTGGAATGCTGCAAATCGCGGCAAGAAGCCATGATGGCATCACCGAAGCCACTGAGTTTAAAAATGGGCGCGGAATGTTATTACAGTTTCACCCAGAGTTGATGAATAATGAATTAGGTTCTAAAATTCTGTGGAGCCTTGTGCAGCAGAAAAATCGCGTGATGCCCGCCCGTTGTTCAAAGATTTTCTAAAGTGCGGTTTGAGTCCAAAGCGGCTCGCCGCTCCTGATTCTTAACAGATATTTCAACAAGATTTTGTACTCGTCTTTAAAATAGGCGTTGCTTCCTTTACCTGGTCCTCTAACATAAATACATGCTTGAACAAATATTCCTTCATCAGAAACATTTCAGTCTTCAGCTGCGCAAAGAGCCTATCAAAACGCGCGTGGAATATTTGAATAAACTCGATGCCGTCATTCGTAAAAATATCCCCGACATCATCAAGGCTTTAAGTCACGACTTTCAAAAACCGGAAGCCGAGACTTTAATTACTGAAGTCTATCCGACACTTCATGAAATTCAGTTTGCAAAAAAGAATTTAAAAAAATGGTCCCGCCCTCAAAAAGTTAAAACACCTTTGCTTTTACTAGGCTCGAATAGTTCGATTTCTTACGAACCTCGCGGGGTCTGTTTAATCATCGCCCCGTGGAACTATCCCTTTCAACTCACTCTAGCACCTTTGATTTCGGCTATTGCGGCGGGAAACTGTGCCCTATTAAAACCTTCTGAATTTACAACGCATACATCCCGTCTTTTAAAGAGGATGATGGATGAGACCTTCGCTCCAGAGCATATAAAACTGATTGAAGGCGGCCCCGAAACCACAAGCGAACTTTTAAACCTGCCCTTCGATCACATCTTCTTCACTGGCAGTACACGCGTGGGAAAGATCATCATGGAGGCCGCAAGCAAGCATCTGACAAGCCTGACTTTGGAACTAGGCGGAAAATCCCCTACGATCGTTGACGCCTCCGCCAACATATCGCTGGCCGCAGAAAAAATAGCCTGGGCCAAGTTTCTTAATGCCGGGCAAACCTGTGTCGCACCTGACTACATTCTTGTTCAGCGCGAAATTCTTGCGGAGTTTAAAACGGAACTTTTTAAAAAGATCGAGGAGTTTTACGGCAAAAAAGAAGAGCAGAAAAAATCAAAACATCTCGCTCGTGTCGTATCGACTCATCACACCCGTCGCCTGGCGAATATGATTGAAGAAGCTAAAAACTCCAACGCAGAAATTTCCTATGGCGGAGATGTCGACGTTGGCTCTCACTATATCGCGCCCACAGTTTTAGAAAAAGTAGATCCACACGCCGCAATCATGAAGGAAGAAATCTTTGGGCCACTTCTGCCACTTGTGCCGTTTAAAGATATCGCTGATGCCGTTCACTATATAAACGAGCGCGAAAAGCCTTTATCACTTTATATTTACTCTCGAAGCAAACTCAATATTGAGCATATCTTGAAAGAGACTTCCTCCGGCGGAGTTTGCGTGAATGACTCCGTCATTCACCTTGCGAACCCCCATCTTCCCTTCGGTGGCGTTGGGCACAGTGGCATGGGTAGCTCCCATGGTTTTTTCGGTTTTAAAAACTTCTCACACGAAAAGGCCATTTTACGTCAGTCTTGGATGGGACGTCTGCTGCGCTTGATTTACCCACCCTACTCTGATTTTAAGCTGAAACTTATGAAGCTGATGATTGACCTGAAACTTTAATCAAGTTGCAGGATTTTTGTACGGTCACCGACAATCCAAAGAACATCACCTTTTTGCAAAGTCTCTGAAGAATCCGGATTCAAAATACGCATTCCTTCGCGTTCAACACCCACCACTAAGCCATTTGTCGCTTCACGCAACCCGCACTCACGAATGGTCTTATTCAAGTACGGAGAATCCTCGGTCATCACATACTGTTCCAGACTGTATTGCGAAGCTTCTCCGACACTCATCGCTGGGGAAACATCAAAGTTTTCAGAATCGATGAACGACTTAAAGCGAATCAGCTGCGCATCTGTTCCGATAACATGAACCTGATCATGAGGCATCAGGCACTCATTGCGCCCTGGGGCGGTGATTCTTTTGCGTCCACGTTCAATCAAGGCGATCGTAACACCATACTTTTCACGAATCGAAAGTTGATGAAAAGGCGTCCCTACGTAGGGAGCTTCCGGCGGAATGGTGAACTCGGTGATGTGCGCATCCCAAGGCGCCAACGCTCGGTTGCTCTTTCGCGCGTGCTTCTTTTGGACGTCATCATGAAGATTGGAAAGAAAACGATTTTCAAACCACTCGTAGATATCTCGCAATTTTTGGGAAAGAACATAACCAACAACCACCACCATCCAAAGCGTGATTCCCACCGCCCAAGCAAGAGGTACGAACTGAGCCACCATGGCACCCAATAAACCGACGGCTAGCATAATGCGCGAAACCAGAAATACGTAGTTATGATTTCCTTTACCTTGTTCGACCAACAGAATCTCAAACTGTTTGGTGCGACCAAATGCCAAGGCCCAAAGAAACGGAGCCGTTAACACCAGAGTGGCACTTAAAGAAATAAATTTAGCCGGCCCTTCTTCAACCTGTCTTTCTAACAGAAACGGCAGAAACACGCGCGCCATCAGAAGAAAGATCGCTACGACAACGACAGAATTCAAAACAACCTTCAAAATGTAAGAGCGCACTTGCTCTTTCCATTCTTTATTTCCTGACATGGAAAAAGAAATCACGCTATAGCTATCAAGAGCCGCGATCAACTTGGCGGGAAGAACTTTCTCTAAAAAAGCATACACTTTGCCCGAAGATCTTAACATGTAAGGTGTCGTAAATGCCGTTACAACCGAAACTGACACCGCAATCGGATAAATCTTTTCGCTTACGACTTTTAAGCTTAAGCCTAAGGTGGCGATGATGAATGAGAACTCACCGATTTGCGCAAGACTCATTCCTGATTGCACCGAAGACTTGAGCGTTTGTCCGGCAAGCACAGATCCCAATGTAACACTGAACGTCTTACCGACAAGAACGACACTTGATAAAATCAAAACTTCTTTCCAGTTGTCGCGAATCACAATCGGATCAATCAACATTCCGACGGAAATAAAGAACACGGCTGAAAACAGATTTTTGATGGGACCAACAAGATGATGAATACGCTCACCTTCAATGGTCTCTGCCAAAATAGAACCCATGATAAAGGCGCCCAGAGCTGAAGAAAAGCCCACGGAACTTGCAAAAACCACCATCACTAAGCAAAGACCCACAGCGACCACCAGAACGGTTTCTTCGTTCAAAAGCTTTTGGGCTTTTTTCATAAACGAAGGCAGCATGAAGATCCCGGCCACAAACCAGATAGAAAGGAAGAAAGAAAGCTTTACGATAGCACCCAACATTTCAGTGCCCGCAAAATCGCGAGTTAAAGCCACGGTTGTTAGAAGGACCATCAAAAGCACGGCCACAAGATCTTCGATAACTAAAATCCCGAAGACCTGACTGACGAAGCGAAGATTTTTGAATCCCAGCTCTTCGATGGTACGAATGATAATTGACGTGGACGAGATTGCTAAGATTCCACCCAAGAAAAGACTGTCCATCGGCGACCAATCTAATAGACGACCCGTCACGTAACCAAAAACAATCATCAACGAGATTTCTAAAATAGCCGTGAAACTCGAAGAACCACCCACCCGGAAAAGCTTCTTAAAACTGAACTCAAGGCCCAGGGCGAACAAAAGAAAAATAACGCCAATCTCGGCCCACAGGTGAATGCTGTCATTACTGACAATGGTTGGGAAGATTGTGGTCTTAGGACCGACCAGAAAGCCCGCAACAAGATATCCAAGAACAATGGGCTGATTGAGTTTTTTAAAGATCAAAGTCACTAGCCCCGCGGTACCAAGAATCAGGGCTAAATCGGAAATCATTGCTGGTAAGTGCTGCATATCAAAGATTATGACAACTCTTACAGCGGGCCACAAATAAAAAACGGCCTCCTTTTGAAGGAAGCCGTCTTTAATTTAGATTTTAAAATCTAATTACTTCGCGTTGATAGCTGCAGCAACTGCCGCTTCAGCGTTCACAAGACCTGCACCGTATTCATTGTTCGTGTTAGGACCCAATGCTGTTGCAGTTTGTTTTAGAAGTGCTTTCACTTGAGCACCCGTCAAAGCTTTGTTTGCAGACTTCATAAGAGCAACAACACCTGATACGTGAGGAGTCGCCATTGAAGTACCATCAAACGGAGCGTAGTCTGTAGCAATCGTTTGAAGAGTTGCTTTTACAGTTTGACCTGCAGTGATTGATTTCAAGATTTCTTGACCTACGTTTTGTTCGATCATGAACACCGCGATAGGAAGAACTGAACCATCATCAGTCAAAGCACCGTTGATCAAGCCAGGAGCGTTATTGTAGATAACCGCGCCAGCCGCACCCGCTTTGATAGCGTTTTTGATTTTGTCAGCGAAAGTGATTTCACCACGGCTGATCAAAGCATATTTACCTTTTACATCGATGTTCGCGAAATCAGTGTCTTTACCAAGACCTGCTGGAACAAGAACGTTGATTTCAGGAGTCAATACTTCTTTCGCACCTTGGAAAGTCGTTGAAGCAACTTTTGCAGATTTAGTGCCGATAGAGATTGTTACAGAAGACTCGCGGCCAGTTCCTTGTGGTACAGAAGAAACAACTGCAACACCTGGAGCTACGATCGCCAATTCAGGACCGTACTGAGAGAAGTCTGCTTTAAGGTTGTTGATATCAGTAGCACCTACTGCAATCACTGTAGAAAGAGCTGCTGGGTAAGAAACGCGGTTTGAACCGTTGTTACCAGAAGCTGCAACCACTGTGATGCCCGCTTTGTCTGCTTTAGCAACAGCATCGCGTTCAGCAGGAGTCGACCACATACCACCCAAAGACATAGAGATAACGTCTACTTTTTCTTGGATACCCCAGTTGATACCTTGAGCGATAGAAACGTTCGAGCAACCATTTTCAGAACAAACGCGACCCGCAAGGATTTTCGCCTTAGGAGCAACACCTGTGAAACCAGTTTTATCGATCGCACCAGCGATAGTACCCGCTACGTGAGTACCGTGACCAACGTGGTCTGTGTAATCAGAACCGTTGCTGTCACCAGTGAAGTCTTGACCTTTTTCGAAGTTAGACTTCAAAGAAGGGTGAGCTTGATCAATACCAGTATCTAGAACAAGAACGCGAGCGCCTTGGCCTTGATTAGATAGAGCCCATGCTTGAGGAGCTTTAACTGCATGGATACCCCATGGAGTTTTTTGACCTACTTTTTGTTGAGATTTTTGAGCTTTCGCCAAGAAACCTTTCACTGGGCGTGGCGCCTCGTGGAAAATCTCTTTTTCAACATAAGCAACTGCAGGATTTGCTTTCAATTTAGCAATCTCTGACTCGCTGTTTGTGTCGATGATTAGTGTATTTAGATTCTCAAGGCTGTCTTCAACTTTACCATCAACTTGTCCCAATCCATTTGGTTGTTGATCCCAGTTGAAACCTTTAAGTGCATAAGACCCCTTCATCTTATACGCCATGTGTGCCGATTTGAAGGCTTGTTTATCCTTCATAATAACAATCACACGCTCAGCTTGAGCCGCAGTCGCAAACAACACCGTAACGATGAGTGCAAATACGTTTTTCATTAAAGTCCCCCCATATC
Source organism: Bdellovibrio bacteriovorus (assembly GCF_001592745.1). NCBI lineage: Bacteria > Pseudomonadati > Bdellovibrionota > Bdellovibrionia > Bdellovibrionales > Pseudobdellovibrionaceae > Bdellovibrio > Bdellovibrio bacteriovorus. Next base: position 22,318 of record NZ_LUKD01000005.1, on the reverse strand, counting down.
CATGGACTCCAACTATTGAAGTCCTCTATGGGTAGGCACTTCATTTCAGGTTGAAAGATTTATCAAGTACTCTTTTGGAACCACTTCAATTTTTTTTTCCACCTAAAAAAGTGAAATTTTCTGTCATGGCACTGGTAGTTCCAAAGTGGAACCTCAGCTCAAATTTAAGACAGGAACGCGGTTAAATATAAGAAACCCTTATAGAAGACATTATTTATGAGCTTGGTTTCTGCTTAATATTAAAACAACGTAAATGACGCTAAGAGTCTTCATTTTCTTGTTTGAGATCACAGAATTGTTCTTTATGACAACGAACTTTTTCCGTCAGCGAAGGCGCAGTTTCAGTTTAATCACCGTCCACAACATTTCTAAACTGTCGCGAATAATGTGCACGTGCGAGTGATCTTGATGACGCCAACGAATCGGCACTTCCGTCACGATTTTATTTCTTCTTAAGAGAAGAACTATCAGCTCCACATCCCACGCAAACCTTGTCACTTGCAAGCGCGGCAAGATTTCAGAGCGAAACACCTCATCATTGCGCAAAAGTTTAAAACCACATTGCGTATCCTGATAAGGAAGTCCGACCAGAAGCTTTAATATCTTATTAAATGTCTTTCCCATGTTCTGGCGAATCCAGTGCTGACGTCTTTCTATATGACTATGCACGAGGCCTCGCGACCCCATGACCATGTCTGATTTTACCGTCGACGGAAAAAGTTTAAAGAGTTCCTCCCACGGAGTCGCCATGTCGGCGTCGGCCACCAAGATATAATCGCCCGTAGCCTCTTTAAAGCCTGCATGAACAGCCGCACCTTTTCCTTGATTGGGAGACAACGATATCAAGCGCACCAGGGGAAATCCTTCACGATCATTCTGCGCGACTGTTGCTGTTTGATCCGTTGATCCATCATCGACAACCAGAACTTCCGTGATCACCCAATCGGGATTTTCTTCGGCGACAAATGACTTCAACGCTTGCAAAGTTTTAGGCAAGCGCTGCTCTTCATTGTACGCGGGAATAACTATAGAGATCTTTGATTTCAATGTTCGTTCCCACTCGACGAAGACCTTATGGAGGCTCCGACGGGTATAAAGAAGCTCAAAGGATTCGCGAAAAATCTTTTTGCGATCGCACGGCGGATCGCCCGTCTTTCAGTGACATTCACGCCACGAGCTTTGATCGCGGTGTAAAATGCCATACCAAAACTCACAAGCACGTTGAACGCGCCAACAAAAAAGATCCCAATCACCGCGCGCCAAAAGTCCCAGGTCTTTAAGAAATCCAGGCCTAGCACAGGTAAAGCGCCCGCTAAAGTTCCCGATGACAGCGTTACGTGTCGCACATCCAAAGGAATGCTTAAAAACTTCATGATCTCGGGCACCATTCCTAACAAGATACCTAAAGAGATATTACCTAAGAGACCTGAAATATTATTTTCTAAAAAGACCGCGATATTGCGAGCGCCTCTTTTACCAAAAATAGCGCGCAAGCTAGGGCTGCGAGCAAGAGTTTTACGCAAAGAATTTAAAGCAAACCAGTTATCTCCCCACCCGGCAATCAAACTTGACGAGTAAAGAAGAATTCCCGTGAAAGCAGCATAGATAACCGTGGGGCCTAAGATATCTACGGATTTATAAGCAGAAACGGCTTTTTCCATCGACATGATATTGTGTCCAACCAATAAAAAGAAAGCCGTATCAATTAAGATGACCGTTGGAATAACGAACATCACGTTACCTAGAATAGACGCCACCTGCGAGCGAATCAAATGCGTGATCTCGGTCACAAGATCCGCCATCCCTTTTTCAGTATCGACGTCTTCCATTTTTTCGGCTAGCGCTGGCGCTGTCATCGCCGGCTGCTTCGTTCCAAGCGTAAAGCCCGCAAGATGAATGAGCACGAAGCTCAGCGCATAGTTGATCGAAGCTAAAGAACCTTCGACGAAACCGCCCAACCCCAAGGCCAAAATACCTACTTTCACGTAAACCGTGATCGCCGTCACCGCACCACCACCGCCGGCGGCCGCGAGCATGTGACGGTATTGTTCTTTCGTGCGCGTGATGTAGTGTTCTCCCGTTTCGGCAGCACGCTCTACGACTTTGCGGGCGAATAAAGCGATGTTTTGCGAGAACAAAGATTTGATACTGCGCAGATCCTGATTTTCCTGAACGAGTTTTGAAAAGAAACTTGTGACTTTACGACTATCCAGGCGCTCGGTTAACAAAATCTCAAGCAGACTGTCGATGCGTTGTAAATAAGTGCTGAGTTTTGCGATCTGGAACACCAACGAGATGCTCACGCCGTACTCGTCAAGATGCTTGTGGACTTGCACGAGCTCTCGACGGCACTCCCACACAATCATGCGAAAGCGCGATGCTTTTTCAAAGGCCTGGTTGCGATCACCCGCAAGATAAGCATTCATAAACTCTTCATGCCCGCGCATCATCGCAAAGAACGCAGAGTCACGGAAATTTGTTTTATCTAAACGCGTGCGTATCGCTGGCGAAAGCCCAATCGCACGAACTTGAATGACGAGGTAAACCAAAGCGTCTTCAAGATCACTTTGCAAACGGTTCCAGTCACGCTCCTCAGCTGCGACTTCGTACTGAAAAAGCTCCACCAGTTTATCAAAGGTCACGTTGTCGATAGATGCCAACCACAATGGATCATCTTTGTCTGGAAAGAGCGCCCAAAACAAATATCCCAACTCGTGATCCAAAGGCGGAGTGGGCAGAAGCTTCATCATCAGACGATCTGAAAACTCACTCCACATTCCAAGTTCCTTGGGAAGTCCCGTATCGGTATAAAGCTCAATACCACTGACTTCATGAACAACCGTACGAAGAATGCGCGCGACGTTCTTTTTCCATTCCGGATTCCTGTCGAGTACCATAAGCAAAAAGCGCAAGCGAGCTACAGGCAGACGGCCTGTTTCTTTTTCCAAGTGAGAATCAACAGATCCTTCATAGCGAATCCACTGCATCAGCTTCACCAGCCATTGCAGTTGATCTTCTAATTGGCGTTGTTCTTTAGCGCCAGATAACAAAACATCGAGGTCGCTGTGGACTTTTCCACTTCGCTTGTATTGAATGAATCGTGCTCGGAGGGCCTTAAGTTTTGTAAACATACGGAAAGTTTACAGAAATCCTTTTTAAAAAGGTATGGAAAGAGGCCTATTTGAAACGCATTGCGCCGTACAGGTGGATTTACGCAACATTTGGTGGCGTTTGCGAGATAGACCTCGTGTGTTAGAAAGGCCTTATGCAAAGACTTTCGACTCTAATTCTGCTGACACTTTGGGCATCGTTTTCATGGGCCCTGCCGACTTTTGACGGAAACGATGTCACTTCACAAAAAGAATACCAGTTTTCGACATCAGATAAAGAGGCAACGGTCTTGATTTTTGTTTCTGCTAAATGTCCCTGCTCTGCCAGCCACGAAGCTTTACTGAAAAAATTATCGGAAGAATATAAAAGCATGCAGTTTGTGGGTGTTCATTCCAACTCCGATGAAACTGTCGAAGAGACCAAACAACATTTTGCCGAAGCTCAACTTCCCTTTCCTGTCATTCAAGATAGAAAATCTAAGCTAGCCAACGAACTGGGTGCGTTGAAAACACCTCATGCGTTCGTTTTTAATAAGAAAGGCGAAATGGTCTATCACGGCGGCGTGACCGACAGCCACGTCGGCCCCAGTGCGAAAAAGTTTTTCTTAAAAGAAGTTCTTGAAGACATTCATGCAGGCAAAGCGCCTCGTCACAAAGAAGGCCGCGCTTTAGGTTGCTACATCCAAAGGGAGGACAGCTAAGTGAAAGCTCTGATGCTCATTTTAAGTGTCTGTTTGTTTGCGAGTTGCGCGAATCCTGATTATGTCTCGGACGATGACCAACATCTGCAGAATAAGCCGATGGCCGACGGCGCTTACTTTTCTAAAGTTCGTATTATGGCTAAGATCAGCTGGGAAAATGCGCCGACAAGTGAACAAGCCAATGCATTCGTTTTAAATTTTTCAGCGCCTTCGGATCAGTTCAATGAATTGGCGGTCAGTCTTTGGATGCCGTCTATGGGCCATGGCTCGATTCCCGTAAAAATCGAAAAAATCAATGCGACTCAATACCGCATCACCGACGTGTACTTCTTGATGCCCGGAGATTGGGATATTCGCTTCACACTGAAAAACAACGGAGTCACGATTGACTCTTCATACGCCTCAATGATCGTTCCATGAAATATTTTGTATTTGTCTTGATTCTTTTTAGTGGCTCGCTGTCTTTGGCCGCAAGTTGTTGTGGTGGAAGTTTTTCTTTTCCCGCGCTGATTTTAGCTGACGACAAAGCTCAGGTAACAAGTACGTATTCTTACGCGCAAGTCAGCGATGAAGTTTTAGCCAATGGCAAATGGCTGCGTCGTCAGGATGGAAACTTAGCGCAAACACTGAAACTTGAAGGCGCGTCCTTGGTGAGCGACAGCTTGCAAGCCGGATTTTCGATCCCGGTGATGATGAAGTCTGCTGACAACTCTTCTGATTCTAGCGGAGTTGGCGATATTTCTTTATACCTGGGACATGAAACTTTTCCTGAAAGAACTTATTCTCGATGGAAACCCAAAGGTCTGACTTTTTTACAAGTGACCTTGCCAACAAGCCCTTCCATTTACGATTCCTCTATCACAACAGCCACAGACATTCGCGGTCGCGGTTTTTATTCCCTGGGCGGTGGCGTCGCTTTGATGAAAGCCTGGGCGACCTGGGACGCCAATTATAACGGAGAAATTCACTACTCTTTACCGCGCACGATTTCGAACGAGGCCTATGGTGGAGACGTTGAAGTAAAGCCTGGATTTGGAACCACTCAGACCGTAGGCCTTGGATGGAATCGTGGCGATTATCGCGTGGGTTCTGCACTCACCTATTTATATGAAGATGCGATTCGGCTTTCAGGCGCAACGAGTAGCGATGGCACAGCTCAAAGAAATTTCACCTTAGGATTTTCAGGCAGCTACATGATCAATCTCGCATCTGCGGTCACTGTCAGCTACAGCGACCAAAGTTGGATTGGCAATCCCGTGAATTCAAGTTTATCAAAAACATTTAATATCAGCTACCAACAACGGTGGCCTCGGTAGGAGAAGGAAATGAAACTTATTGGTTCTATTATTTTAGGAGCAGCTCTTCTTATTGCGGGTCTTCTCTTCAGTGCAAATGCCAGAGCTCAAGCTGGCGCGGCATGCCCTGTTTATTTCAAAACGTCAAATGTTTGCGCTTCGATTGAATTCACAAAAGGACCGTCTGATTCTGAAGAGTCTCAGTTCCTAGTAAAATTCTATGGGTACGCCTCTGCTAACGGCGAACCCGTGATGGTGGATCCACAAAATTTGAAAGTCGATCTTTGGATGAACATGGGCCATCATGGTCACGGTTCAGGCCCGGTCAAAGTTGTGAAACAGGATCAGGGTATTTACTTCGTCTCTGAAGCTTACTTCGTCATGGCAGGTCGCTGGCAGATCCGCCTTTTCGTGAATGGCGAAAAAGGCGAATTCGATGTCGATGTAAAACCTTAAGCGTCGACACAGTAGTACGGAATTTCAACAATGGCGCGAACACCTTTTCGCGCCAACGTCGCGCTGATCACCGCGCGCACGCCGTTGATATTCTTGCCCTTAGCGCCGATGATTTGGCCTAGGCACTTTTGATCGCATTCGACTTTATAAACAGTCGTCTTATCACCGAAACTGTATGTCACGATGATAGAATCCGGATGATCAACCAAGCCGCGAATCAATGTCTGCAACAATTCCTTGCCTTCCTCACGCACTCGACCTGAATCCAGGTCTTTAAGCTCAGGACGCTTTTTAATAACTTTGATCTCGCTTGGGCCCGTCATTTATTTCACTCCAGTAATGTTTCGGTAATAAACCTTTCGGGAGTTGTTTATGTTCTCTAAAGGGCCAAATCCCCACATTCATATTATTTTGTGTGATTTAAATCAGTTTAGGTCCACGATTCGGCTGGGATATTTTGCGAAGAATTAAATTTTCAATTCGTTGAGCTTTTATTTTACTAACAACATCCGAACAAAGCCGAATTATCAGAATTCTTTTCAGATATTTGTAATGTTGGATTCACGTCACGATCGAATTTCATGTTAAAGATCTTTGTTGCCTGGTTCGGCATTCAAGATCATGACAACTCGAAGTTGCTTTGAAAGTAAATGTCGCCTTATAAATAATCCGTACAGTGAAGGAGAACCTCTTTTGAGCAAAACAACCGAAGACAATGAAAAGCAGATCCGAATTAAAACTCTTATTATTCTGGGGTTGACGTTTATTCTGCCGTCGATCGGGACGCTGGTATTTATGGCGTTTTATCTTAATCGATAACTATTCTTTCTTTGCGTTTTCAGTCTGACGCACAATCATCTTATTTAAACTCAAAAATCAAACCCTTGACTCTTTAGGACGGTCGTCCTACTTCTAAGGTCGGTTAGGACACTTGTCCTATTGAGATGTCAACTCCTCCCCTTTGAGGTCGATATGCCTTTAGAAAAATCAACCCGCGAACACATCGTTGAATCAGCGGATGTACTTTTTTATCAAAGAGGTTTTGAACACACCTCTTTTGCTGATATCGCTAACGAGGTAAAAATATCTCGCGGAAATTTTTATCACCACTTCAAAACCAAAGATGAAATCCTTGAATCTGTGATCAAGTTGCGCCTGCATCGCACCCAAGAAATGTTGAATAGGTGGGAAGCCGATGGACAAAATCCGGCGGAACGAATTGGCAAATTCCTTCATATGCTAGTTATGAACCAGGCGAAAATTAAATTATACGGTTGTCCCGTCGGTACACTTTGTACGGAACTTGCAAAAATGGATCATGCCTCTAAGACTCACGCGAACAAACTGATGAGCTTGTTCAGAACCTGGCTAGGTAAGCAATTCGCAGCCGCTGGCTGCAAAAAAGAAGCCGATGAACTTGCCCTGCACATCCTTGCGCGCAGTCAAGGGATCGCCACTCTGGCAAATACTTTCCATGATGAGAAGTTTATAAAAAATGAAGTTCGTCAGATGGAAGAATGGCTGCAATCCAAAATTTCTTAAACACACAAGAGGAACACATGTTTATCATTTTATTGAAGTTTATAAACCGCGACCGCGCGGGCGCATTTATGGAAGGTCACATGCAGTGGCTGAAGCAAGGATTTGAAGATGGCATCTTCATTCTGGCTGGCGGCATAAAGCCTCAACTAGGCGGCGCTATTATTGCCAAAAACTCTTCTTTTGAAATCATTCAAAAGCGTGTGGATCAAGATCCCTTTGTGATTGAGAAAGTTGTTGAAGCGGAAATCTTAGAGATCAGTCCTTCTAAATTAGATGAACGCTTCGCCGATCTTTTGAAAGCATAAATCTTTTTTCCCGATTTTTTTATTCACTTTTTCCAAAGCGATAAACTATGAGCAAGACCATCCACTTTCCTGACAGAAAAAAGCGCTGCACATGGAGCGCCTCAGCTCCCGAGTTTTTAAAGTATCATGATGAGGAATGGGGCTTCCCAGTTGGCGATGACTATCGCCTTTTTGAAAAGCTGTCTCTCGAAGGATTTCAATCGGGTTTAAGTTGGCGCACGATACTCGCTAAACGAGAAAACTTCCGCAAAGCATTTCATCAATTTGATTTCAACAAGGTCGCAAAGTTCACCCAGAAAGACGTCACAAGATTACTTAAAGACGAAGGTATTATCCGCCACAAAGGAAAAATCGAAGCCGTCATCAACAATGCCAAGATGGCGCAAGAAATCGTTCGGACTCACGGCTCCCTAGCCGCTTATATTTGGAGTTTTGAGCCCGACAAGAAGGATCTTGCAACACCTCAAACGGCTTCAACCTCGGCAGCATCAATAGCGCTTTCAAAAGCATTAAAGAAACAAGGCTGGAAGTTCGTAGGACCAACAACAGTGTACGCCTTCATGCAGGCGATGGGGCTTATTAATGATCACGCTGTAGGTTGTATTATTAGATCTAAGGTTGAAGCTAAACGGCGAAGTTTTAAGAAACCATAGCCGGAGAGTGTAATCAGTTTCATACCTAAAGCAGCTCTGCGGCTCACGTAGGCAACTTTGCTAGTAAGTCATTATATAGATATAACAAACATTAACTATTACAAGAAGGCATACCAGATATCCAAAGTAGTAAATGATTTTTTCTGTTCTAGTCATATCCCCACTGCCCCATTCAATCAATTTCTTGCTACGCAACTTTAACGAAAGCTTTGCAAATAGTATCAAAGCAAACCCTACAGACATTAGGACTTTTAAATAGCCGTAATCGGATAATAAAGGGCTAATAAGAAGAAAGATAAACGCAACGCCATAAGGACCAAATAATAACCATGCGTTTATTTTAGCTTCTTTAAGCACACAGACTCCTCTTACGAAATCTTCCGACTAATACCACTTAATCCAGCTTTTTGAGCTGGCATTTTCAATTCAGCAGCTATTTGAATTACCGATTCTTCCGCAATCTCAATCGGTACAATTCTTAATATTAGAGGTGAGCTGAACAAATGAAAACCTTTTCTAAAAACTGCGATAGCGGCATATTTTTGTTCGCGGGTGGATAACAAGAGAACTTGCGGCGGAGTTGCAACTACAATTTTTCTAAATGAAGCAATTGGATATTCTTTAACTTTTCCGCGATTATGAATCAGGATTTTATTTTCTAGGATCTCAACTTCGCTAAACGCTATCTGGAAATAAAATCCGCGTAAAACAAAGCCTAACATCACCGCAGTCAAAATAAAAAGACCAGACATATCTGATGCAATTGCTATTGCAGCTTTCATAGAGTGATCGACATGATGGTAATAACTCGTGGTTTCAAGAATTAAAAGGAGCAAAAAAATTGGTAATACCACTATAAAAAATAGCTTAAAGAAATGAAGTATTGTCATTCTGCGTGCAAGTGAAATTGATAGGTCACTCGTCCGAAATTTCAAACTTCCTCCAGGTCCACACGATACTAATCGGAATAAATTTACAAAAGTTTAGTCAAAGCCCTAGTAGAATGGAAATAAACTAAATTATTTTGTGTGTATGCCGACTAATTGCTTTTTCTAGGCGAACATGCCTCAGGTCAACACATTGATATTAACAATATTTTGTTTTCTTATTTATAGATTTAGGAGAATAATTTAAACATGAATCACTTCAAAATTTACGTTTCTATCTTATTGTCTACAGTATCCGCGATAGCCTGCCCCAAAGAGAGTGATTGTTACCCGCGAGGTACAGTTTCCCTTAAAAACGGAAGAATGGCAGACGCAAGAATTTATAGCACAGTTATTCCTCGTGAAGATTCATCAATACTTGGAATAACTATTGGAGAAGATTCAACAGAAGTCTTGTTCAAAAAACTGGGGACCACAAAGAATTCCTCATCAAAAAATGGGCAGAAGTCGTACTGTTACAATAACAATAAAATTGGAACGATTGTATTTACAGTTTTTGGTGAAGAAAAGTTAGTTCAGTCCGCCACTTTGTCAGGCCGAAAAAACTCTACGTGTAGAAAAGTAAAATCAACCGATGTTTCTATTGCAAACTTTAAACTCGGTCAGAACAAAGACCAAATCATAAAACTTTTGGGTCAACCCAGTGTAGTGGATGATTCCTCAATTTATTATTTCAATATTAATTTAACACCTACAGATATATGTAAGAATTTTAAGCACGGCTCCTCTTTTACGTTTACGTTTGATAAGGATGATAAAGCCACCGAAATTGAGTTTTCTCGTGAGCATAGTTGCCTGCGAGAAAATGGAATGAAGATAAAGTAATGTAACGAAAATGCTTTAGACGTCGAAAACTTTTAACTAATTGAAGTCTCTTAGTCGCGAATTCTAATTTTTCTAAATTTTCGAGAAGAAGGAATTGGAGGTGGCGGCCGGAATTGAACCGGCGTGAGCGGTTTTGCAGACCGCGGCCTAACCACTTGGCTACACCACCTTAAAAAGGAGTCTCAATTTAAGGTTTAGGGCTCTTTAAGTCAATTGGAAAGACGGACAGTCTGCATAGAACCGCTCAGCAACCCAGGCGTTTCAATGCCTCAAACGGTACATAAGTGACTTTCAGAGCACGCTCTACATGCCGGGGTTCGAGTTTTTCACACATCTCTAAGTCGGCGTAACTTCTCGCAACGCGAAGCGTTGCTAAATCCCTGCGACGAGAGATCATCTCTTTAGGAAAGAGTTCTTCTAGGTAAAAACGAGGAAGATCCTCGATCAGCTCTTCCCAGCTCCAACGGGCCGACACCTTCCTAAATCTCAAATCATGAAGAGCGGTTTTTTTTCGGAAAAGGCGAACCTCTTCAAGGTGTTTTAAGATATCGGCGCCCAGTACCGTAGATCCGCTTTCGCGTTTTTGCGTAAAGAACAAAACTTGAAAGCGGTCGACAAGAGGTCCCGACAGTCTTTCCATATAGGATTGGCATTTCTTTAGCGAACGACCACAAACCACTTTGGATTGTGGAACCCAATCGCCGCATGGACATAAGTTTGTCGTCGCGATCACCAATGCTTCCGCAGGATGTTCTTCAATATACCTTCCCCGTCTAAGACGAATGCGGAATTCTTCCATGGGTTCACGCAAAGTTTCTTGAGCGCGTGGATTGAACTCCAAAAGTTCATCAAGAACGAGGATGCCTTTATGTGCGCGAGAAAATTCTCCTTTAAAAGGAGGCACACCCCCACCGATCAAACCGAGGGGCGATGTTGAATGGTGGGGATGAACCATAGGACGCCAATTTAGGGGGATCTTTGATTCTTTGTTATTGCGAAAGATCTCATGAAAATCTTCTTGCGAAGGCTCTTGCAATAAAGACAACAAAGATTTTGCGATGGTGCTTTTTCCAGAACCGGCAGGTCCCGCAAGCAACAACGAATGCTCACCGATCGCAATGAGTTTTAAAAGTTCAGCCTGTCTTTCGGGAAAACGAAGATCTAAACCGAACATCGGTCTTTCAATTAAATATTCTCGTGCGACTGCAGGATGAATTTCAGGTGCGAGCAAATCACGAAGCTCCTTCAAACAGGCACGCATAAAAGGAGTTTTGCGATGACTTCCCGCCCCTGTCCACACAACACGATCTTCGCTAGTTTCAAAATCTTCCGTCAGATCGTCGGGCTCAAAGACAGAACCGTTTAATGACAATTCTCCATAGACCAAAACAGAATCCTCCGCAGGCTTGGGGACTTGTTCACTTTCCCAAAGTAAACCCAAAGCCACGGCGAGTTCCAACCCTCGCGAAGACTTTTTCAAATGCGAAGGACGAAGATTCACTAAAATCTGCTGCGCTTTCGGAAATTCAAAACCTTGAGCACGAATGGCACTTTTGATTCGATGAATGCTTTCTTTGATGGCTTGATCAGGAAGACCCAAGAATTGAATTTGTGGCAACCCAGGAATCAAAGAAAGTTCGACTTCCACTGGCACCAGACGATCATTTTCACGAATTAAAGACTGTATTTTCATGCCGAAATATCTTTGCAAAAGAAATCTCGACTTACGAAAAAAACAAAGGGCTTCTTATTCTGAAGCCCCTTCGAGGTTCGGACGATCTATTTGTCCACTTCGACCATCTGCGACAGCGGATGGTGTTCTTCAATCGTGCGCGACATCGTATTTGTCGTTACACTCGTATAGATTTGTGTTGTTTGAATACTTGCGTGACCCAACAACATTTGAATCGAACGAAGATCCGCACCACTTTCCAAAAGAGCCGTCGCGCATCCATGACGGAAGCGATGTGGATTCACAGGTTCTGGGAATCCCGCTCTTAAAGACCAAGCTGCCAACCATCTCCACACATCGACGCGTGAAGGACGATGACCGCGATCATTAATCAAGATCGAAGGGCTGTTTTCTTTCACTAACATCGGACGGTGTTCTTTAAGATAAGTGGTTAGATTTTCCGCAAGCTTTTCAGTCAAAGGAACCAAACGCTCTTTGCTGCCTTTACCTAGAACTTTGATCCAACGATCCGTCGGATTGAAGTCTACGATGTTTAAAGCAATCAATTCAGAAACGCGGCAACCCAAGCCATACAAGAAAAGCAAAGTCAGCTGATTGCGAGCTGTGCGAATAGGATCTTGCACTTCAGCCGCATCAAAAAGCATTTGGAATTCTTGTGGAGTTAAAACTTTAGGAAGTCCGACTTTCACTTTCGGCGGACGAAGCTCACGAAGCTCCTCACATTTCATCCCGCGTGTCTCACAGAACTTGAAATACGTGCGCAGAGAAGAAATCACGCGCGCTTGAGAACGCGTGGAGAGTTTATTTTTCTTCATAAACTCATAAAATCCGCTCACCGTTTTGTTGGTTTTTTTGTATTCCATGTAGAGTTCTAAATCACGGCGATATGCCATCACCGTATTCTGAGAACGTCCCCGGACATTTTGAAGCTCATCAAAGAAGTCGATCCAAAGAGGTAATTCCATACCGATATTAGACCTAGACTTTCCTCGAAGCGCAAGCAATTATTATGTAAGGCTTTTGAAATAAAAAGCCCCAAGGTTTTATCCTTGGGGCGCAAGTTATTCTTAAGTTTTGATATTACAAGATCGTATCAGCAAACATCGCTGAACATACGTAGCCATTCGCGCGTACGATCGTAACTTTTGCATAAAGCTTACGACCTTCATCGACGAAACCGCCTCCAGCAACTCCAGTAGATTCGATCTTCAACTCGATGTTACCCGCAGTTGTTAGCAATGCTGGAACTGATACGTTTGCACCTAGGTTGCCAAGCTGTCCTACAGAGTATGTCTGCAAGTAGTAAGTTCCTGCTGGCACCACACAGCCTGAGTTTGTAGTATCGTAGAACGTAGTTGGTACAGTGAGAGTTCCTTGCATCGCAATGGGACCGTTGTACCACTTATAGTTGTAACCTGAAGCATTTGGCTGAATCAAACCCGCCTGCGCATACACTTGCATATTCGACAAAGTAAATGCGTTGGTCGATGCTTGGCTGCTAAAAGTTGTGATCACTGTTGGAGCAGTAATACCACCGCAGTTTTGGCAACCATTGATACCCACGATCGGCGTTGTCCCGCCGCTACCACCTTTACCACACGCTGCCAGTGTCAGAACAATTCCCAGCGCTGCTAAAGCTTTTGTGAATACCATTGCTGGAAAACTTAAAGTCTTTTTGTTAAGTCTTTCCATAAATCTCTCCTAGTTTCCAATTCTTTCTTTTAATCCCTAGTTAAACTTCTATCTAATTTCTACTTCGTTATCCGTCACTCTTATTTGATCGCTGCTGCTTTAGAAAGTCCTGAGAATGTACCAAGCTTTCTGTAACCGTCTCCAGGGTATGGAGTGTTTTTGTTCATCACAGCAGAAGCGCGGCAGTTGTAAGGACCGTCATAGATGTACCAGCATTTTCTGTAAGGTGATTGTTGAACATAGGATTGAGCAAAGTTTTTGTAGTAAACAGAGCCCGACAATGTTCCTGAACCTTGAGCGTCACCTTGGTTGATATAGTTATCAACTACTAGCACGATCGCACCGTAAGCATCTTGGAAGTATGCAGAGAAGTAGTACTTACCATTGATGATGAACCATCTGTTGAACTCAGCTTCCATCAAACCGTTATCTTTCATACCTTTATAGCTTACGTTTGTGCCGGAACCCGCTTCAAACTTACCTTCATATTGGTAACCAGTGTCTACGTAAGAGATTTTTACGACACCTGCGTATCTACCATTACCTGCGTTGTTCAAATCAACTGTCAGTTTAAAGTTCGTTGGGTTGTTCAACGGATGCATTGCTACGTAAGAGTTAAACTCTGAGATAGACACCGGAGTGAATGTCACAGTGTTTGAACCTGTTGCAGTGGAACCGTTATTGTTAGAGCCACTTCCATCTGGAGAATCAGGGATGATACCTTCTCCGCCAATGAGTGGTGGCTGAACTACTGAATTCGTTTGGAACTGATTGCTTTGACCACAACCTACACCCATAAGTGCGAATGCTGCCATCGTTAGGATCAGTTTTGAGTTGAATGTTTTCATATCAGCCTCTCTTTAAGCAGTCCGGTTTAAAAGGGACCGCTCACGAGGATACTATTGCGATGCTTGTGCCAACCCACTAAAAGTGCGCCAAACTATTGAAACCACAATACAATAGTCACATTTCTCGTGTTGAAACAGCAGCCTGTTTGTCGTCTAACGTCTGTGGCAGGTGCGCAAAATGGGCACTACTGTCACATCTTGAGATGGCAAAAAGTTCGACGAAAAAGAAAATATTTAAGATTTTTCCTCACCTTACCGAAATGGGATTGTAGCGAAAATATAAAGGAATTAGTCATGACTATCACAGCAACTAATGCATTGATCTTGGGCGCAGTTTTTATGTTCGCAGCTCGAGTCTTTTTGGGATTCTAAAATTTAACTGAATTTAGACTTTCCAAACTTTTACGAAGGACCTTCCTTGCGAAGATCCTTTTTTTATTTCTAGCTCTTCGTTTCTTCCCGAATAAATTAGAACTTACCGTGCAAGAAGACCATTCCTTGGACTTTGTTTTGAGTTGTTCCCATAACTGGTGACACCGGACCGATAACTCCAAATGGCGTGATTTGATTTCCGCGCGTGTGGGACACATTGGCGCCCAACTCGAACATTTTATTAAGCTTCTTCGTCCATTCTACAGAAACCGAGGAAGCTGGCTTGATGTCGTAAAAGGGGTCTTTGCTTTTGTTGTCAACGATGCGTCCCAGATCGGCACTCACGCTGAAAGTGCCTAACTTCTCTGTCGGCAAAACAGCCTTAATAGAGTTGCGAACGGCAATCGCGGAGGATGTATTCACTCCTTCCAAGAAATAAACATCCGCCCCCACAACAAGATAAGCTTCCTTTTTATCGGGCTTGCTGGTGTCATAGATCACACCGACGCGGTCATAAGTTGTTTGGAATTCTCGTTGATGTTTCTGTTCTAATTGAACTGGCATGAAGCTCCAAGTGCGGTCGGCAGAAGCTTTTAAGTTCAGCTCTTTCCATTCATGCTCTACACCTGCTTTGAGTTCCGTGCGAACGCCTGAAGTTGTATTCTTATCTTGGTCACCGCTTTTGGGTTTAAAATCAAAAGTAGAGGTGCTGAGTTCAACTTTTCCGGTCGTATTATTGATACGCGCGGACCCTTTAAGATCCGAACCAAAGAACAAGGTGCTTCTTTCACCGTCTTTGAAGGTATTCGTCATGCGGTCAAAACCGGGAGCCGTTAAACGAAGGGCGCCACCGTAAGTTTCAGCTGTGACCTTCACCTCATCGATCAACTTTCCATCAGAAATAATGCTTGCCCCCGTTCGAGCGGAAAGGCCTGCAGCTTCAAGACGATACGTGCCTTCGTCAGTGCGAACTTGAGTGCCCAACATAAAGCCTTTAACCGTTTTTGTTCCCATTTGCACAGCAATGGTCTGCTCGTTATTAGAAGCACGCACTGTGAAAGCACTTTGATCAGGTTTGAAAAGCGCCACACCTTTGATCGACTCTTGCACCCATTGCGAAGTCGCGGGAACATACTCATGCACTTTTCCAGGACGAGACTCAACATATTGAGTTCCTGTCAGGACGCCTAAAATTTTAGAGGAAACATCGACCGCAGACTGCAGTGTCTTCTGCTTTGTATTGTAAAGCTGAGAATAGTTTTGCACATAGTATTCACCCGTTTTGGGATCGCGGAAATGAAGAATCGCGTGTCCGCCAACTTTGTCTTTATCTAGATTCTGCTGCCACTGACCGTTGTGATGGCCCACGGCTTCGAAACCCAAGCTCTTTGCGACCTCACCAAGAACGCGATGAATGTCTCCACAGATGCCACCCTCTTTTTGCTGGCGAACGGCGTTTTGATAAACCGCTTCTAAGTTTTTATTCTCTGTCCCCGTCGCGCTGTAACCAGCAGAAAGGCGACTTCCGATCATGCTTAAAAGTAAAAGCTTTTCTTCATGATTGAACGAGACACCACTTTTATGAGCGTAAGCGACAGCGTCGTTAAGACTTTTTTGCGAAAGAAAAGCGAGATAGGCGGAATTGACTTTGCTTTGAGAACTTTGTGAAAGCTCCAGATCCTTGGGATTTTTGAATGTGACATCTAACTCTTTACCGACGACTTTGGTGTCAGCATAAAAATACCCATCGATCCAATGGGTGTTTCCCGAGTTCAAGGCTTGCGCGAAGGACTTCAGCGAATTGACGGGTTTATTTTCCGTAACACCGCAATCGATACAAGGCATTTCCGCCTCTGTTGCCAAAGAAGATGATGAGAAACTCACGACGACAAGACTCACTAAAAAAGCTGATGTTTTCATATTCAACTTTTCGGAGGATTCACTGGCTCGCTGTATTTACTTAAGTCGGGCTAAGGGGTAATAGTGTGTTAAGATCTGTTTATAATTCATTCCGGAACGCGAGAGCGCACGGCTCCCCCATTGACATAATCCAACGCCATGGCCAAAACCACGACCTTCGAATACAAAATTTTCACCGACTTTATTCATTGTAAACATTGTACTGCGAAGTTCCGTGAACCCGATCTTTTGCCGGAAATCATTGGCTGGAATCTCGGCGAAGGAAGAATCATTCATGGCGACCTTCACCGTAAGAACACGCTTGTCGGCGGCGTTGCGAATAAAATCTATTTTTGCAATCGGTGGAAGCTGCAGGCGCTTATGCAACTCTTCTTTAGATAAGGACAGCTTCCAATTCGCACGCGGGTTTGTCGGGCACGAACTGTCTATCGCTGTTCCGGTATTCACTCCATGATTCCAGACACTTTTGGCTGTCGTCGTTTTACCACCGCAATCAGAATGAAAGAACGCTTTAAGAACTTTATCATTAGAGGCATACAGCTTTTGCCCTTGAGTTTCCCTAACCGCTTGCAGAGCTTTTTTAATCAAAGGATCGTTTTCATCTTCGGCAAGAACGTGCCGGAAAACCTGATCTAAGATGCTGCTTTCTAAATGATAGGGCTTGTCTTTGCGTTCATTCATAACAGCAAGAGCGTAGGATCTTGCCGCCACGGCTTGGGCTTTTAAGCTTTCCATGGGCCAAGATAAAGGCATTTCACTGGCAAGCACTCCCACGACATAATCTTCTAAGGGCATCACGCCGACGACGTCGACCTTTTCTTTACTGGCGTGAAGAAGAACTTTTTCTGGCAATGCTTGTGCACCCACCCGCAAGTTTTCACCTTGGATATAAAGAAACTTTTCAGAGAAAAGAGTTTCAGGATCTTTATTGTTGATTCTTAAAGACCAAACCTTCTTCCCTTCTCTTTCCATCAAGCGCACCTCTGCCTGGCCACTGTCAGGAATCGCAACCTGGCGATAAGGACGATCTAAATTGTGAAATTTAAGGCCCAGGCCCGAGATTTGAACTTTTTGAGATGTAGATAAAAGACGAACACGCACTAGCTCCGACCCTGGGATGAGGGAGGATTGCGCGTCGGAAAGAAAACTGACATACACAAAGATGAAACACAAAGACGCCCAAATCAGTTTCACTGACACTCCATCCATGAAGATTTAAAACAAAAAGGGCAAGGCTTCATGCCTTACCCCCCTATTAAACCGCACAGATGAGCGCAGATGAAAGTCTAGTTTTGCTTTTGGGCATCCAAAAGTGGCTTAATGATATCCAGCGGCAAAGGAAAGATGACCGTGTTCGTCTTGTCCCCTGCGATTTCCGTCAAGGTTTGCAGGTAAGCTAACTGCAAAGCGGAAGGAGATCCAGCCAAAGTATTTGAAGCCTCTTGAAGTTTCTGCGCACGCTGAACTTCACCTTCGGCACTAATAACTTTCGCACGACGCTCACGTTCTGCTTCCGCCTCACGTGCCATCGCTCTTTGCATTTCTTTTGGAAGGTCGATCTGTTTTACTTCCACCATCGTGACCTTGATACCCCAAGCTTCTGTGTGCTTATCCAAGATACCTTGAAGAGCCGAGTTGATCTTGTCTCTGTGCTCTAACACGTCATCCAAAGGGTATTGTCCCATTACCGAACGCAAAGTTGTTTGCGCAAGTTGGCTTGTTGCGAAGTAGTAGTCTTCAATTTTTGTGATCGCCTCTAGCGGAGAAATCACTTTGAAGTAAACAACGGCATTTACTTGCATGCTCACGTTGTCTTTGGTGATGACGTCTTGAGGTTGCACGTCCATGGCGATTGTACGTGTGTCGATCTTAATCATGCGTTCAACGAAAGGAATAAGCAGGATGAGGCCGGGGCCACGCACGCCGACAGCTTTACCTAAACGAAGAACAACACCGCGCTCCCAGTCGTTAAGAATTTTGACCATGGAACTTAGGATGATTCCACCGATGATGACTATGGCTATTAAAAATTCCATTATTTTCTCCTTATAAAACTTTTTTTACATTTAAAGTAAGACCCTGGCGACCGGTGACTTGCACGCGGTCGTTCACCTGTAACGAATCTTCCGAAACGAAGATCCATGTTTCACCCATGATCTGAATCTGCCCACGATGCCCGTGAGCTTCGACTGTCATCACTACACCCGTGTGATTGGCCAAATCAGCATCGGCGTCTTTGCTTTTATGACGAATCGTCTTTAGCGCCAGATAGCCAATTCCTAAAAAGAAAACGCCCAGTACAGCGACAACAGAAATAATCAGGGACAATGGCAACGTATATCCCGTCGATTGAGCATCGAATAAAAATAAACTTCCAACGAACACCGCGACTAAACCACCGATTCCCAAAAGACCGAAGCTAGTCACAAATATTTCTAAAACAAGGAAAGCGATACCTAGAAGGATCAAAGCCAATCCTCCCCAAGCAACATCCAACTTATGAAAAGCTACCAGGGAAAGGACTAGTCCGATGCCACCGATCACTCCTGGCGCAATCATCCCTGGATTTGTGATTTCGACATAAAGAAGCCCTAAGCTTCCCATAAAAAGAAGATATGCAAACTCGGGGTCTGCGATAAAGCCTAAAACTTTATAACGGAGATCAGGGGCGAATTCTTGCAACTCCCCCACTTTGACCGAAAGCTCTTTCTTTTCATTTATTAAAACTGTTCGCGCTTCCGATTGTTTTAAAAATTCAGACTCGTTTTGTGCCAAGATGTCTAAAGCTTTCGCTTTGTGAGCGGCTTCGCTGCTCAGTGATTTTGCTTCAGTGACAATTTCTTTCGCAAATTCCAAGTTGCGACCGCGTAGCTGTGTAACTCCTTCAAGCCAGCTAACGGTGTCGTTGATGATTTTTTTGCGTAAGTCTTCAGGAGTGGCTTCACCTGTTCCCAGAATAGGCGTCGCGGCTCCAATATTCGTTGCAGTTAAGCCGCCATTGACGTGGCAGGCTTGAAGAATAATGGCCCCGGCACTGCCTGCGCCGCCTCCGCTAGGAGTGATCAAACAAAGATAAGGAATGTCTGAAGCCAGAATTTGTTCGACGATCAAACGCGTGCTTTGCAAACTTCCGCCTGGAGTATTCATACGGACAAATAACGAATCACACTTTTGTTCTTTCGCTCTTTTTTCTGCGCGAGCCAAATAGTCTGAAGTGGAGGCTGTGATTGCTTCGTTGATAGTAACCGCTAAAGTGCAGGCCGCTTCAACCTGAGCTGCCAGAAACAGAGTTACGAAAAGAGTGGCGATGACTTTGATCATAACCCTAGTTCCTTCATCACTTTTTGCAAATCATTCCACACGACCTTTTTTGCCGCAGCATCTTCAAGCAAATAGGCCGGGCTGTAGGTTTCAATCCATTTGCCAGGGCCTTTGAAAATCAACTCTCCCAAATCCTTAGGAAAAGAACTGAAAACGACGACCACACGACTTTCGCAAATCTGTGCCAGTTCTGACGGAAGTTGCGAGCGATCTTCCACCGTGCAGTCGAGTTCGAGAACTTGGATGTTCTTGAGCTTCATCGCAGTCTTCATCTTGTCGAAAAGATCGCGCACCTCAGGAAGGAAGAAACTTTCTTTGGCTTGAGTCAGAATATTGAGAAAAACCAATTCTTTTTGCTGCACGGATGTGGGTGCAAAAGCACCTTCTTGAGTGAAGAAATGAGCCTTCGTAGAACCAGATTCAGACGCTGGAAGCATCACGTTTTGCAGGCCTAAGACTTCTTGCAGGTAGTGGATATAGTCTTTCATGGCAGGGATTTTACCCAGACCTTTGGCTATAGACTAATAAAACCGGACGTAATGCAGCGCTCAAACCGCCTCAATGACCGCAAATTTAGTCTCAAGTTGAGACGATGCGCGCCGATAAGAGTATTAAGACGCCGAAGTGCGCAGTGCTAAGGCAGTAAAGGAGATCCCATGGAAATCTTTAAATTCAATATCCTCCCCACTGAAGAATTCAATAAGCGTGAGGACTTTCGCAAAGCTGTGAATAACTGCGATATCTGTGGTGGAGCTTTGGAATTTAGCTATGAACAAGCGGCCGAGTTTCATGTGCTTCAAGAAAAAGCTCAATGCCCTTGTTGCTCTTCTGAAAAAGAACCTCGCAATCACCGCGTTCACTAAACGCGCGCACGAAGTCCCTTCGCAAATCCAATCAAGGCCAACGCTGCGGCCGCAATAACGAGCGCCCACGATGTTTGGCTTAAACGAGCAACGGCTCCCCAACTGACCGAGCCGATCGCCATGCCCGCATAAAACACCGCAAGAAAAACGCCCAACATCGTCGCCTTCAAGTGCGATTTGCCAGTGATCTGGCGAGAACTCATATTCATCAATGTTGATAGCACCAACCAACCGGTTCCACATAAGAACATCGCCAGACACATGACTGAGAAGTTTGGAGCCAAACCCAACAATAAAATTCCCAACGCATAAACAATGTACGAACCCGCGAGCGAATTATTTGTGCGATGGGGTTGCATGATCTTTTCTGACAAAAACGCGCTAATACAAGCTCCTAAGCCGAAACATCCTAAGAGGGATCCATACTGCCAAGAATTTAAGGCCATCTCGACCCGTCCGCGCGTGGGATAAAGCGCCCACATGGAAGACGCGCAGAAGGTGACGAAGAAAATTTCAACCCAGAGCTTTAAATTGTGAAGAGAGAAAAGAGGCTTCCAATCTTCTTCCGTCAGAGTGATTTTCTTTTTTGTTTCAGCATGTTCTTCTTTCACGGGCCAAATCCAGAAAAAGCAAATAAGCCCCAAGAATGAAATGCTGTTGACTAAGAAAGCTGTACTGGGGCCGAAGGCGCTCAGCAAACCTCCGCCGACTGTAGGCCCGAGCACTCGCGTGATGTTAATTCCCATGTAGTACACAAGCACAGCTTGCTGCTGCATGGGATGCGGAACTAAGTCCGTCAGCACAGATTGAAACGCGGGATTCGTCATTGCAAATCCAATCCCCATTGTCAGGGCCAACGCTAACAAACTGAGTTCGGTGATTTTTTCCTGCCACACTAGATATGCAAGCAAACCCGCCGCTACGAACATAAGACCTTGCGCAAAAAGAAGAATGCGCCGGCGATGTCCTAGATCAGCCACAAATCCAGCGGGAATGCTTAAGAACAAAACCGGAAGATTCGTCGAAAAGGCTAGCAGTGAAATAACAAGCGGAGAGGTATTTAAATGTGTCATCACCCAACTGGCCGCCACATCTTGAATCCACGTCCCCAAATTTGACAAAAAAGCACAGATCCAGAAGGACCGGTACAAAGATAATTTCATGGGCGACCAAACAGACTCATTCATGACAACGAAAGCATACTACGGAAAAACTTTGCGACCAATTTCTTATTGGTAAAAAATAAAGGTGTCGGAGGTTTGTATGAAAGTTCTAATGCCTGCTCTTTTAGGTTTGTTATTGTCAGTCTCTTCTTTCGCAGCTCCAACTCCGGTAGAGATCAAAACACAAACAGGTCAAATCGAAACCAAAGGCGATCGCTACTATTCATACAACTTCGGCAGTCAATGGATCAACTTCAGCCGCTGGGTGGACTTCACCTTAAGAAACACCGGCAACCACCCCGTTCAGTTGCGCGGAGTCTTTATTATGGGCTCCAGCTATTGGGCCCAAAGCAACTGCCCGCCTATTTTGGCTCCAGAACAGGTGTGCCTCACACGCGTAGAGTTCCGTCCGTGGTTTGAAGGCTCCCATCACGGCAGACTGCGCTTCGCTTTTATCAATGACAGTATTTATATCGATTTGTATGGCTGGGGCGTTCGTCGGTAGGTCAAAAGGAACATTTGACGATCTGGCCAGCTGATTTTCCTTCGCGAATTATATTCTTTAGAGTCCACAAGCTTTGCATCGGGGCCGATCTATCTATCTATCTATCT